>CAINLT010000267.1 GCA_903850505.1 uncultured Myxococcales bacterium
AGCTGCCACGCCGCCGCCACGTTCAGCCCCGAAGACGTCCCCACGAACAGCCCGTCGTGCTTGGCGAGGTGAAAGACCATGTCGATCATCGCCTGGTCGTCCACGCGCAGCGCGTCGTCCGCGACGATCTGCCGAAAGTTCTCGGTAATCCGCATGATGCCGATGCCCTCGGTCACGGACTTGCCTTCTGACTTGAGCGCGCCGGTCTTCATGTAGCTGAAGATGCCCGAGCCGTCGGGGTCCGCGATGACGATCTGCACGCCCGGGTTGTGCGCCTTCAACGCCCGGCTGATGCCGCTCATGGTGCCGCTGGAGCCGACTGCGCAGGTGAAGATGTCGACCTTGCCGCCCGTCTGCGTCCAAATCTCCGGTCCGGTCGTCTGCGCGTGGAAGTCGCCGTTGGCGGGATTCTCAAACTGGTTGGCCCAGAACGCGTTGGGCAGCGACTCCGCCAGCCGCTTGGCCGTGTGATAGAAATGATTGGGGTTGGCAAACGGCACCGCCGGGACCTTGCGCACTTCCGCGCCCAGCGCATCCAGCAGGTCGTATTTCTCCGGCGCCTGGTCATCGGGCAAGGTCAGGATGACCTTGTAGCCGCGCTCACCCGCCAGCGTCGCCAGCCCGATGCCGGTATTGCCCGCGGTGCCTTCCACGATGGTGGACCCGGGCTGGAGCAGGCCGCGCGCCTCCGCGTCCGCGATGATGCCCTTGGCCGCGCGGTCCTTGACGCTGCCGCCGGGGTTCAGGAACTCGGCCTTGCCGTAGATTGCACAGCCGCTGGCGTCGCTCAGCGACTTGATGCGGATGAGCGGCGTATTGCCGACGTTGTCCCAGACGGAGCCGGGCGGAGGAGGAATGCGGTGCGCGGTCGACATGGCGGCCTTGGAAGCGAGAGGGCGGAATTGCCGTGGGTGGGTTTGCCATGGTCGCGGGGTTGGGGCAAGGGGAAATTGGCCCAAAGTACCGCCCGCGCGCGGAAGCGCGCAACGCCCCGCCGTGAGCTACCCGAAGCGCGCCGCCCGCCTTCTCCCGCGCCGCCGCCCGGTACGTAAGCGTTCCGAAATCTGATCCCGCGCTCACTCCCGCCGCTACGCCAAAGCCTCGCCCTTCGTCTCCCGGAATGTCCACACCCAGGTCGCCGTCACCAGCGCGAATCCCATCGCCAGCAGCAGCCCTTGGGCAATCCCGGCGTACGCCGCAATCGCCGCCATCGCCAGCTGCGTCACGAACTGGAACGCGCGCGCCATGTTGTAAACCGCGCCCATCGCCGTATTGCGGATTTCAGTGGGGAAAAGCTCCGCCAGCAGCGCGCCAAAGCCGGCCGTACAACCCGAGCCAAAGCCCACCGCGGCCATCGCCGGCCAGAACCACTGCGGGTTGGCCAGCATCTGGTCGCCAAATTGGGAGAGCGCAAACAGCCCGCCCGCGGTCAGCAGCGAGTAGACGGTAAACGCGGGACGGCGGCCAAAGTGGTCGGACACGTAGCCAAAGATGAGCATCCCCAGCAGCTGGCCACCTTGCGCGACGAGGATGAACTGGATGCGGATCGCCGAGAAATGCGCGTTGGCATGGCCGCTCTGCTCCAGTTCCATGAAGTATTCCGGCAGCCAAATATACGTCAGCCAGTACGTGCCCAACTTGGAGCAGCCCAGGACCCAGCCTTGCAGCGCCGGCCGCCAATGGTCGCGCATCAGGATCTTGTACGGCGCCAGGAACGCGCGCTTGGGACGCGCCAGCCACAGCGGCGACTCGGGCGTATGGCGGCGCACCAGCAGCACCAGGAAGGCGGGCAGGGCGGAGATGAAGAACACGGTGCGCCAGCCGACGCGCGGCTCCAGCCACAGGCCCGCGATGACCGCGAGCGCGACGCCGACGGGCTCGCCCGCCTGCAGGAAGGCCGCCGCGCGACCGCGCATCTCCTTGGGGAAGATCTCGGCCATGAGCGCGTGCCCGGTCGCCCACTCGCCGCCTACGCCCAAGCCCGTGACCGCGCGCAGGCACGCGAGCCACACGATGTTGGGCGCCAGGCCGCACAAGCCCGTGCTCAGCGAGTAGATGAGGATGGTCCACGCCATGACGCTGCGTCGGCCAAAGCGGTCGGCGAGGCCGCCAAAGACGATGCCGCCGATGCCCGACGCGGCGAGCGTGATGCCGACGAGCAGCGCCTTGTTGCGGTTGAAGTCCGCGCCCCAGTGCCAGTCCTTGCCGATGGCGCGGGCGAGATAGGCAAAGACGACGAGGTCGTAGAAGTCAAACATCCAGCCCAGCACGCTGATGGCGTAGGCGCGCCAGCGGGCGGAAGCGGGCAAGTCGACGATGGGCGCGTTGCTGTCCATGGTCTTGATGCTACACAGGCTGGCCTTTTTTGAATACCAGACTGAACAGGGTCAGACCTGTTGCATTTCGCGCCGGCACGCCGGAATTCCGTCCGCGCATGCGGTGCCGCGCCCGGGCCTTGACCAGTCGCGGCGGCACGCGCAGAGTTGCGGCACACCAAGGGGGCGCGATCATGTCCAATCCATACCAGACGCCCGGCTACCAGCCGCCCAGCTTCACACCGCAGCCCGGCGCCGGCTCGCTGGACGGCGCGTTGAACGGCGAGTACGACTTCACCGTCAACGAGATTTTCGCCGAAGCGTGGGAAAAGACCGCTGGCGCCAAGGGCGCATTCTGGGGCGCCATCCTCTTCATCGGCTTTGTCTCCGTCATTGGCGGCATCGTGCAAAAGGCGCTGCTCGGCAACGGCCAGGCCTCGCAGATCTTTGGCGGCCTGCTGATCCTGCCGATCACCGGGCCGCTCTACATCGGCCTCTTCAAAATGGGCGTGCGTCGCGCCGCCGGCGAGACCATCACGGCGAGCGACGTCTTCCGCTATCTCAGCCCGTACAATGTGCAGCTCGTGATTGTGCAGGTGCTCGTCTACCTCGCGATCATCCTCGGCTTCATGGCGCTCCTGCTGCCGGGCGTCTACCTCGCCATCAGCTACACGTTCGCGCCGCTTCTCGTGGCTGATCACGGGCTGCAGCCGTGGGACGCCATGGAGACCTGCCGTAAATCGGTTGGCCACAAGTGGTGGAAGTTCTTTGGCTACTTTCTCCTGACTGGCCTGATGTTCATCGCGAGCTGCATTCCGCTCGGCCTCGGCCTCATTTGGGCGCTGCCCACTTTCGTCATCGCCAACGGCGTCCTTTATCGCCGCGTCTTTGGCCCGTCGCCAGAATCTGTTGCGTAATGTGCAGTGCGCCGTCCAGCCCTTGACGGACGGGGGCCTGCAGCCCACATTGAGGCTGGCTCGTAGGTGCTCCAACTCAGCGCTGCGCAAGCCATTCGCAGGTTCCCGTGGCCAAGAAATCCAAGCTATCCAAATGGCTGAGCGGACTGGGGCCAGGGCTCATCACCGGCGCCGCGGACGATGATCCGTCCGGCATCGCCACGTATTCGCAAGCAGGTGCGGCTTTTGGCTATGGCCAGCTCTGGACGCTGACGCTCTGCCTGCCGCTGATGATGGCCGTCCAGGAAGCGTCCGCGCGCATCGGTCGCGTCACGGGCGAAGGGCTCGCGCAGGCCACGGCGCGGCGGTATTCGCGCAAGGTGCTGTACGGCGTCGTCGCGCTCGTCGTCATTGCCAACACCATCAACATCGCCGCGGATATTGCCGCGGTGGGCGAGTCGCTCGCGCTGCTGATTCCGCTGCCAACGACGCTGCTGAGCGTGCTGTTCACGATCATCGTGCTGCTGCTGGAGATCTTCATCGGCTACCACCAGTATGCGAAATTCCTCAAGCTCCTGGCGCTCGCGCTGCTGTCCTACGTCGCGACGGCGCTGCTGGTCCACGAGCCGTGGGGGGAGATCCTGGAGGCGACGTTCGTGCCGCGCCTGCAGTTTGACACCGCCTATCTGTACGTCATCGTCGGCATCCTCGGCACGACAATCAGCCCGTACATGTTTTTCTGGCAGGCTGCCGAGGAAGTCGAAGAGCGCGACTACGCCGACAAGAACCACCACAGGCGCCGCACGATTCGCCAGCTGCGCACGGACAACGCAGTGGGCATGGGCGTCTCGCAAATGGGCAGCTGGTTCATGATGGTGACGACCGCGACCGTGCTGCACGCCAATGGCGTGACCAACATCGCGACGGCCGCGGATGCCGCCAAGGCGCTGGAGCCGCTGGTGCAGACATTTCCGCACGCGGGCACGTGGGCCAAGGCGCTGTTCGCGCTCGGCGTGGTTGGCATGGGGCTGCTCGGTATTCCTGTGCTTGCCGGATCGGCATCCTACGCCGTCAGCGAGGCGTTCGGCTGGAGCCAGGGCCTCGACAAAAAACCGCACGAGGCCCCCGGCTTCTACGGCGTCATCATCGCGTCCATCGCCATCGGCCTGAGCATCACGTTGCTCGGGATCAACCCGATGCGCAGCCTCGTTTTCGCCGCGGTGCTCAACGGCGTCGTCGCCGTACCGCTGGTCTTCCTCATCTCGCGCATCGCCAACGATCGCCACATCATGGGCAGGCAGGTCAGCGGCAAGCTGTCGCGCATCATGCTGATGGTGACGTTCGCGGTGATGGCGGTTTGCGCGCTGGCGCTATTTGCCTCGCTGTTCTAGGGCATCCTGCCGATCGCATTGACCCACCGGGGCTGCGAGCGCAAAGTCCGCTTGCCATCCCGGCCACAGCAGCGCAGCCAGACCATGCCGATTCCCCTTGGGCCCACGAGTGAAACCTACCGCGGGCCGATCCTGCTCGCTGCGGGCCATCGGCCGTTCTTCCTGCTCGCAGGACTTTACGCCGCGTTCGCGCTGCCGATGTGGCTGCTCGCTTGGCGCGGCTTTCTGCCGCTGATTTCGACCTGGCACGGCCACGAGATGGTCTTCGGTTTCGCGGTCGCCGCCATCGCCGGCTTTCTGCTCGCCGCGGTGCCCAAGTGGACGGATTCCCGCCCGTATCAAGGCCCGCGCGTCGCGTTTCTCGTCGCGCTGTGGCTGCTGGGGCGCGTGGCGATGTGGCTGCCGGGCTTCTCGCTCCTCGATCTGCTCTTCCTGCCGACTTTCGCCGGCTTCATGGCCTGGCCGATTTTCCGCGCACGCAACCGCCGCAACTACGGCGTTCCCTTCATCCTGCTCGCGCTCGCGGGACTGAACGCGCTGTTCCATTTTGGCTCGCCGAGCCTCGCGCTCCGCGTCGCCGCCTACGTGGTGACGACGCTGATCGCCTTGATTGCCGGTCGCATCGTGCCGACGTTCACCCGCAACGCCCTGAAGATGGCCGGCGATCCGAACCACGAGTGCCACACGCCGCGCTGGCTGGACGTCCTCGCTGTGCCGGCGGCGCTGGCGGTGGCGGTGACCGAGTTGACCGCGCCCATGTCGCAAGTGAGCGGCATCGCGGCGCTGTTCGCGGCGTTCGTGTTGGGCGCGCGCATGACGCGGTGGCGCACGTGGCAGACGCGGCGCCTGCCCATCGTGTGGATCCTGCACGCCGGCTATGCGTTCGTGCCGCTGGGGTTGGCGCTCAAGGGCGTCGCGGATCTCGGCGGGCCGATTGGCTATTTTGCCGCGCTGCACGCTCTGACCGCGGGTGCGATTGGCGTGATGATCCTCGCCGTTGCGTCGCGGGCGGCGCTGGGCCACGCCGGGCGACCGCTGGTCGTCTCGCGCGCGACCGTGCTCGCATACGTCCTCGTGATCGCGGGCGCGCTGCTGCGCGTTGCCGTCACGCATCCGCACGCGGTGGTGCTCTCGGGCGTCATGTGGTCGGTTGGCTACGGGATTTTCGCCGCGGTGTATTGGCCGATCCTGACGCAACCGCGCCGCGATGGCCTTCCGGGCTGAGTTTGCTTTTTTCAACTGGCGCTTCGGGGGCCATCCGTGTAGCGTCGGAGGTGAGGTCCCCCCATGCCCCAACCCGTCCCTCCCCTCATCACGCTGGTGCCACTGAAAGAAGCCGATTTCGCCGAGCTAGCCAAGCTGGCAACCGATATCTGGCACCAGCACTACGCGGACATCGTCAGCCCGGAACAGCTCGACTACATGCTGGGTGGTCGCTACGCGCCCGAGCGGCTGCGGCTGTACCTGCCCGAACAGGAGAGCTGGCTGCGGTTGCTGAAGCTGGACGGCGAGATGATTGGCTATTGCAGTTACGCGCTGACGCCCAAGCCGCGCGAGCTGAAGTTGGAGCAACTGTACCTGCGCGCGGACCACAAAGGCCTGGGTCTGGGCGGCAAGATGCTGCGCCACGTGGAGGCGGCCGCGCGCGTGCGCGGTTGCACGACGCTGATGCTGACGGTGAACAAGAAAAACCTGGAGTCGATCGCGATTTATCGCAAATTTGGTTTTGTCGTGCGGGAATCGGCGACATTTCCGATTGGCCGTGGTTTCGTAATGGATGATTTCGTGATGGAAAAGCAGTTGGTCTAGCCCCGACCTGATTCCATTGGCAAGTTTCGATGGACGAACCGGCTGCCTCTCGCACACAAGCGGCTACGGCGCCGTCGCCGACCAAGCGAGAACCTCGGCGCGCGCGCCCGGACCGTATGCGTCGGGACTATCGGCGATGCTGCGCAGGACTTCTTTGCCCCAAGCCAGCCGCGCTGCTTGCGTCCAATCGGTGCGATAGCGCAGCCCGAGCGTGAGAATCCGCACAGAAGCAGCGCTGAATTCCGAAGCGTGCAGATCGTATTCCGGCGCGAGGACGTAACCATGGTCGGCATCGAACGGCACGCCCAGACTGCGCGCCCAAGCCCGCAGGAGGAACATCAGCTCGCGATGCCGCACGCGATCGTGGGTCATCTCCCGCAAATCCCCGTCGATGCAGTTCTTGACTGCTTCCTCGGATCGCCGCTCCGCCCCCGAAATACCCGGCCGCACAAACAGCAGCTTCGTCGCCACATCCGCGGAACCGAATTCCTCGACGTCCCCACCGCCAAACGTTGGACCGACCAGCACAATGACCCAATCCACGCCATCACCGCGGTCAAGCGCGCGAAACTCCGCCCCATCGACTTGCGGCGGCCCCGACGAAGGCACCGCGTGATGCCATTCCGCGACGGCATCGACCTCAAAACGGACGGGAAAGCGCTTGCTCACATAGGCGAAGAACGTGTCCAAGCGCCGCCGCGCAGCAACGCGCCAAAGCGGCACGGCGGAACGAAACGTGTCATCGGCAAAGACCCGGACATGGAGCACCGCGGTGGGCACAACGCGCCCCGGCAACGGACTCGGGGTGCGAAGCTGCCCTGCGGAATTTTGGGACACAAACGCCTCGTAGCGCAGCTGCGCAGGCGACTTCGCGCAAGCCGTCAGCGCACAAGCGGCAAGGACGAGCCACAAGGCGCGACGCCAGGCGCAAAATCCCGCGGTCACGGACACCTCAACCGCGCCAGCCGCAACTCCAAAGCCCCCGGCGGGTACAAGTTGAATTCCCCACTCATCCCCTCGGCGTTTACGCGCGGCAGCGGCGCGATCTCAAACTGCCGGATGGTTTCACCGGCAAGCGGCTGCAGCGTCTCGCACGGCGGTGGACTACCGGCGGGCACCCGACCGCTGCACGCATGGTCAAACCACACGAACGACTGCTTCGGCAGCGGTGTCCCTGCCTTGCACGCGTCGCGCACATCGTCAACGAGCAGGCCACGCAGCGTCACGCCGCCCGCTGAGAGTCGGCCCGCGGGCATCTGCACAACGACGCGCTCATGGCCTTCGGCGCGGTCGGGCGCTGCCAGCCACACATCGCCGCTAAGGCCCTGCAGGCTCTCTCGCAGGTCTTGGTAGGACTGACCCTGGGCATCAAGGCGCCGACCTGCGCGCAGATCCGTAAAGCCATACGCAATGCCGACCCACAGCACGACGGCGAGCATCCGGTTTTGCAGCGGCGCCGACAGCCCTTGGCCGGCGCGGGTGATGAGCAGCGCAAGCACCGGCGCGAACGGCGCCTGATAGCGCAAACCGTCCGTCGCGCAGGCCGTGACCATCAGGCCGGCGACCGCCACGAGACCGACGCCCGCAACGGCGGTCGCCAACGTGACCCAGCGCATGCCGCCGACGCGCCCGCGGCCAAAAGACCAGAGCCCGAGCAGGCCGGCGAGCACCGCCATCCTCGGCGCATAGCCCGCTTGCAGCCAGAGCCAATACTCGTGCGGCATCGTCGGCACTGGGAGGTGAAAGCGCGCGTCGTAGGTCAGCCGGTCCGCGACGCCAGTCCGGCTCCCGGACAGCTCCAATGCGACCGCGACGCCCAAGCCCGCGACCAGCAGCAGATGCTGGGCAGGGCGCCAATCCGCGATCGCCAGGTCCGCGCCGTCCATGGCCATCGCCAGCACGAGCAGGTAGACGCCAACCGCGAGGCCGATGCCAATCGGGTGACCAAGAGCGAGCAGCGCCAGCGTCACGAGCAGCGGCAGGGTCGCCCGGCGCGGCGGATGGGTCGCGAGCCACAGCGCCAGCGAGACGAGTAGCTGCGCCACGACGAACGCCGATTCGCTGTGGCCCACGCGCATGGACACGGGCGCAAAGACCAATAGCGCCGCGGCGAGGGCCGTCCACAGCCACTGCCGGGAGAGCCGCCAGGCCGCCGCCGTGCCAAACGCCGCCGCCAGCCCGCCAAGCGCCGACGAGACAATCGCCAACTGATCATGGGACTGGCCGATCCACCGCGTCAGCGCCCGCAGCGGCACAAGCCAGGTCGCGCCGTACTGAGCGACGAAGCGACCTGTCGCGGCGCGGGAATCAGGATCGCCGATCGCGATGAGGATCTCCTCAAAGCCATGGCCATTGGCGTGCAGCGGCACGAACGGAACTTGCCGCCGGACCAGCGCGGCCATCAGCGCAAAAGTCAGCCAGAACAGCCACTTCACCGGCGCGCGGTCCAGCCACAGATGCCACGCCAGCAGCGCGAGCAGGACGAGCCACAGCGCGCCAGCCCACGACAGCGCCGCCGCGAGCTTCTCGGCGTCCATCGTCGGCGGTGGCTTGAGCGCCTTGGCCGGCAGCGCCGCGGCACCCGCGAAAAAGGTGCCGCCATCATTGTGGATAATGGCTGCGCGCAGAAGCTGTTGCGCCTGACCGAGCTGCGGCGTCGGGGCCGGCGGCAGGTCCATGCGAAACGACGCGGAACCGGGCTGTGTGTCCGCGCGGGGCCGCGGCGTCAACTTCAGCGATCCCACGTTGCCTTGGGCGTCGACGACGTCGAGCTCAATCGCATCCGGCCGAATCGCGATCCGCGTGAGCTTGCCATCGCCGACCGGACCATCGTCGACGTACGGCAGGAGCAGCCGCAGGACGTCCGCCTCACGCCCGCGGTCGATCGCCTGCGCGTGCGCGAGCGAGGGCGTGAAAGCGACCGCCAACAGCGCCAGGCGCAGCCACATTCGGCTACTTGGCGTTTGGTTTGGCAGCGGTTGCATCAGCATCGGCTGGCGGTGTCAGCGGATCGAGGAGAATCAGGCCGTCCGGGGCGAAATACATCCCGTCGGCGCTCGCCGTAGCAAAGCGTCCGGTAACAGTCACTTCCGTGCCGACCGAGAAA
>CAINLT010000268.1 GCA_903850505.1 uncultured Myxococcales bacterium
GACCGCCGGAATCCTTGTACGGCAGGCGCCCCACCTCGGCGTTCTCAACAAGCGTCGACTGGTTGCGGTACAGGTATTCACCGTTGGCCAGAAAGAGCAGGCGCTTGGGCATGAAGTAGTTGGCCGCGCCTTCCAGCACCGGCATGTCGACCATGTAACGCGCCGAAACGCCGGTCCGATATTCGTCGCCCCAGCCGAGTCCGTTGGTCGGATCGGCGTCGGGCGCAGCGGCATAGGTCACCGCAGTGCGATACCCGCCGGTGAGCGACACGCCAAAGTTCTTCGGCAGGTCCAGATGCGCCTCAAGTTCGCCAATGAGCCACCACGCGCCTCGGCTGATCGACAATTCCTTCACGGTGTTCGACGAATACGCCGACCGATTGGGAAGCACGACGCCAAACGTCGCAAACAGCCGCGGCCATTGGATCGACCCCGTCAACGGCTTGAGACCAAACGGCTGCAGCAGGTTCTGCCGAACGCGCACTTCCGAGTCGCCAAAATCACTGGTATTCAAGGGCTTGGCGTCGCCGCCGTCGGTATTCCAGTCGTCGTAGCGCAGCCAAGCGTACGGCAGGAGCGCGCTGATCCCGGTGCCCCACGGTGCATCCACGCCCGCGCTCAGGCTCGCGAGCTGCATCTTCATGCGCATTTCTTTGTAGTTGTACGTGTAGCCCGTCTTGTCCAGCTCGCTCGAGCCGCTGAACAACTGGTTGGCGCCGGCCATGCCGTAAATCACGCCGATGCGGGCGCGCCAGACGTCGCTGGCGCCGCTGTACAGACTGGATGCTACGTCACTGTCTCCCACCGGGAGCGTCGGGTTGCTTCAAGTTGCGCATTGGGCAAAAGCGCCCGCGCTACCGAAGAGGATGACGCTTCCGACGAGAACAGCGATCAGGCTGCGAATCGTCAAAGTCATGAAGTCCAAGCTGGAAAGTCTATTTCGTGTACTGCTGGAACAGCGTTGCCCAGCCACCGGGGCCAGCGCCGTTCTGCTTGTCGATGATCTTGCGCGTCTTCGCGTCGATCAGGATGTTCAGCGGAATGGAGCCCGCGAGGTTCCACAGGTCCGGCGTGCCGTCGGGATCGATGCCGCTCGCGCCCGCGGGCTTGAACTGCTTGATCCACTTGAGGCTGTAGTCCAGATCGATGACGCCGCTGCCCTCGGTGGCGTTCTCAATCAGGATCTGGAAGATGGTCGCCTTGTCGCCGTACTTCGCGAGCGTGGCGGCGAACGTCTTGGTCTCTTCCTGGCACGGCACGCACCAGCCGGCGGAGATCGTGATGCCGATGACCTGCTTGTCAGCGAAGTCGGAGAGATGGATGAGCTTGGGCTCTTCGTCGGACAGCAGGCCGTCGCCGTTGGTGTCGACACGGCCGAGCATCGCGTAGTCCTCAAAGATGTCGCCCTTCTTGTAGAGTTCCGTGAGCTTGCCGACGCAATGGTTGGTCGTCGGGACGCAGCGCTTCTCGGTGGCGCTGACCTGCGTGCACTTGTAGCCCGAGCCGCAGTCGGCCGACGCCGTGCAGGTCGGCGTGCAGAAGGTCTCGCCGGACTGACGGAAGGTCAGGCACTGGAAGTCGCTCGACGAGCAGAGGTCGTCCGCGCACGGCTGGCAAAGCGTGCCGTCGCCGATGCAGGTACCCGAACGGTGCGTGCAGACGTTGCGACCTTCGACTTCCGTGCAATCAGCGTAGCGCGGGCACTCGTACGAGCCGACGTCGCAGGTCTTGGTGCAGAAACGGACGCCAAGGCCCATGTCCGAGCAGACCTGGCCACCGCCGCACTGTTCGTCGGTGACGCACGGGGAGCAGAAGCGGCGCGGGCGGCAGATGTGGCTGTTGCCCGTGGTGTCGCTGCCGTCGATGGCGCATTCCATGCTGGCTGGGCAGTCGAGACCCGAGGAGCAGGCGTGCGTGCAAACCGCGCGGGTGGAGCCGTCGTCGCCGAGGCAGCTCAAGC
>CAINLT010000269.1 GCA_903850505.1 uncultured Myxococcales bacterium
AGTCCGACGGCGTCATCGACGTGTTCAAGTTGGCGGGTATCCCGGCCCCAGACGTAAGCATCCTGAACGACGAGTTCCTGGAGTCGGTCAAGGACAAGCCCAACGAGAACTTGCGGTTGAAGCTGCTGGAACGGCTGCTGCACGACGAGATCAAGTCCAAGGCAAAGAAGAACATCACCAAGGCCAAGGCGTTCAGCCAACTGCTGGAAGCAACGATGGACCGCTACCACAAGCGGATCATCGACGCCGCGACCGTCGTGCAGGCGATGCTCGACATCAAGAAGGACATCGACCAGACGGCTGCCCGTGCCGTTGCCTTGGGGATGACCGAGGAAGAGTTGGCGTTCTACGACGCCGTCCACGACAACTACGCAGCGATTTACGACGAACCGTTGCTGAAGGACATCATCCACGACGTCGTTGCGGTCATCAAAGGCAAGCTGACGGTCGATTGGACGTTGCAGCACCGTCAGGCGGTGAAGTCGGCGGTCAAGGCGGCGGTGAAGCTGGTGCTGCGGAAGCGGGGCGTGCAGGAAGGCGACCTGGAGGCGTTGACCGAGAAGGTCATCACGCAGGCGGCGGAGTTGTGGAAGGATTGGCCGATGGCGGCGTAGGGCAACTGGGTGCCAATTCGCTGGCCGCGGGGCTGGCGCAAACCCCAGTACGGCAGTAGGCTCCTCTCAGACGATTCGCTCGAAGGTTCTTGGCCGCCGAATGACACCATCCGATCAGTTTGACGATACCCTCGACGCGCTGACACGCGAGCCGCCCGATCCGACCGAGCTGCCGATCTTGGTGCACGGGCGGGGGCGAGGAGACATCGGCGAAAAACGGTCGCTTGATGAGGACGATGCGCCGAGCTTGGTCCGGCTCCCGGTCGGTTCGCGAGTATGCAAAGGGGCGTATCGCATTGAAGCGTACTTGGGGGGCGGCGCTAGTGGCCATGTGTACCGGGCGTCGACGCAGGAAGGCGCACCCAAGACGGGGCCGGATGTTGCTCTCAAGTTCATCCGGCCGTCAGATGATCCGAAGTTCATGGCATACTTCCGACGGGAGGCGCGCTGCCTGCGAAGCGTGCGCTCGGACCATTGCGTCCGCTATGTCACGAGCCGCGAGCACAACGGTATCCCGGTGTTAGTGATGGAACATGTCCCTGGGGAGTCGCTCGACAAGTACTTGGCGGCGCGTTCAAGCCTGCCAATTGAGGAAGTTCTTGAGATTGCCATGCAATTGCTGGATGGGCTGGGCGCGATGCATCGGCGCGATCTGGTTCACCGTGACTTGAAGCCCGCGAACGTGATGCGGACGGATGCCTTGGGCGTGCCGGTATTCAAGATCATCGACTTCGGGCTCGCCAAAGGTGATGAGAACTTGACGGGCGACTTGGCGGCCATCAAGGGGACGCCTCGGTACATGTCGCCTGAGCAGGCCAAAGCCGAACCTGTCACTCCGGCATCGGATCTCAATGCCCTCGGGCTCATCCTATACGAATGCATTGCAGGAAGCCTCCCAATACGGAAGGGAAGTCCGTTGGCGATCGCATACCAGCGGGCCATGGAAGAGTTTCCATCGCTGGCGTCGTCCGGTCGCAGTGTCCATGAGGCAGTAGTGCAGTTGGTCGATGGCGCCACGATCCGAGATCGTAACAAACGGTTTCAGAGCACGGATGAGATGCTGGTGGCAGCAGTCCGGGCGAAAGAGGCGTTGCAGTCGACGGTCGTGGGGCCAAGTCCGAAAGCTGCCGGGCCACAAGTGCGGCCGGTCAACGCGCTACCACCAGGCCCCTTGCCAATGAGCAAACAAACCACCGCCACACCCGTGAATGTGGGCGCATTCCTGCGCAGCACACCGCGGTTGGCGTGGGGCGTGGCCGCGGCAGTGATTGCCGTTGCGCTGGCGTGGTTCGCACTTCGCTAGCGTGAGTTGGGTGAATCACGTTCGCGCACAGGATATTGTTTTCTATTGCCGATCGGTGATCCTGCCACGTTCGAGATGGGCAAGTTGATGTCTTCATTTTGCCCGGAGACATGCGATAGGCGGCTCGGCCGTCCGGCGAGCAGATGCCAAGAGTTCATGACCGGTAACAACTCGTGGGCGTTCCGCTTCCGCAATTGCATCCACATCGCGACATTCTCAGCCAGCGCGCTGGCGCTCCGCCAAACTGGCATGATCCTCTAGACCTCCCTCGCGCCCCGGATCCCGCGCCACTCGTGCCCGCGCAGCGCGGCATGGCAACGTCAGCCCGCGAATTCTTCGGCCGGGACGCCAAATCCCGGACCAACCACCGCCCGTGTCCGCCTTCAGGCGGACATCTTGACCCACAGCCCGGGAGTTCACTCCCGGGCGTCCGGTCCTCGGGCATCAATGGCGATCGCCACCGCACGCGCCATCGCACTTCGGGCGTCAACGGCATTCTCCACGCACGCGTCACCCTCGAGCATCGATGCCGACCGCCGCCTGTCACGCCGCCAAACCCGCGGCCGCACCCGCCGCCACCACATCCGCGCAGCCCGCCTTTCCGCCACGCTGACGCGACCACCCGCCCTCGCCCGGAAGGGCGAAACGCGCGCACTGAGCCGTCCGGAGCAAGCCGCCGCAGGCCTCTGCAAGCGCCGCAGCAGACGTAAGCGTTCCGAAACCAAAAAAAACTCGCCTGCCCGCCTTCGACCAATAGATCGTCCCGCCCGCCCATCCGTCCCACTCCCCACGCACCATCACCCACCTTCGGTGCGCAGGAGTCCCATCATGAAACGTCCTCTCTTCGCCGTCGTCGCGCTGATTTCCCTCATCGCCCAGGCTTGCACGCAACACACAAGCTTCGTCAAAGCCGATACCGCCGCGCTCGGCCGCGTCGTCGTCTACCGCAACGGCATCGCGTACTACGAGCGCAAGGCCAGCGTCGACAGTGACAAGCTGACGATGAAGGTGCCGGCGGACAAGGTCGACGATTTCCTCAAGTCGCTGACGGTCGCGGATGCGAAGACGGGGCTGCCGCTGCCAGTGTCGTTTCCCGCGCCGGGCCAGCAGAGCGCCGACGGCCAGGTGGAGATGACGATCCAGCTGCCGGACAAGACGCACCGCGACATCCTGCTGACGTACGTGACCGAGGCGCCGGCGTGGAAGCCGAGCTACCGCGTGATGGTGTCCGACGCGGGCAAAGTGGACCTGCAGGGCTGGGCGGTCGTGGACAACACGTCTGGCGAGGACTGGAACGCGGTGAAAGTCGGCGTGGGATCGAGCTCCGCGCTGTCCTTCCGTTTTGACCTCCACAGCATCCGGCTGGTGCACCGCGAGACGCTGCAGAGCCAGGACACGTTCGCCAAGGCGCCGCCGCTGGGAGGCAGCCTCATCGCGTCGGCAGGCGACGAGACGATTGTCGCGCAGATGGACGACGCCGAGATCCTGCGCGAAGCGGGCCATCCGGACGTGGCGATGGAGACGATCGCGATGGCCAAGGCGCCGCGCGACGTGGCGATGCGCCGCGAAATGGCCAAGGCGGAGAGCCGGAGCAACCACGCGGTCGGCGGTCTGGAGGGGCCGATGGCGGCGCAGGGCTTCATGCGCGTCGCTCCGAGCGCGGCACCGGCGCCGCAGTACAAGATGGCCGGCAAAGACGCGGCGGCAAATGAAGAGCAGCGACTGCGGAGCCTGGCGGATTCGCTCAAGGGCAAGAAGTCCAACATCGTCATCGAAGGTTACGCCAATGGCGGTGAAGCAGATGCCAACGACAAGGCACTGGACCGCGCGAATCTGCTGCGCAATCAGCTGATCGAGCGCGGCGTGGCGCCGGCGCAACTGCAGGCGGTCGCGCGCGGCGTTGTCGCGGGCCAGAAAGCCGGCGTGCGGCTTGTCGAGCAGAAGAACACCGCGGACGGGGCCAAGACGCCGGACGACAACGGCGCGCCGGTCGGTGAGAGCCACTTTGAGTCGGGTACGCCGATGACGGTGCTCAAGGGTACATCGGCGATGGTCAGCGTCGTGCAGGGTGCGGCGAACGGCGAGGTCGTCTACCTGTATGACGCCGAGGGTGCACACGGCGACGCCAAGTACGCGTTCCGCTCCGTGCGCTTCATCAACCCGACGAATTCGACTCTGGAAACCGGGCCGGTGACGGTCTATGGCTCCGGTCGGTTCATTGGCGAAGGCCTGACAGACCCGATCCCGCCGGGCGCGACGGCCGTGGTGCCGTTTGCCCTGGATCGCCAGGTCGTCGTCGATCGCGACGGCTCAACGGGCGACCGCATCAGCAAGCTCGTCAAGCTCAACCGCGGCGCGCTGACGGCTGAAGTCATGCACCAGAAGACGACCAAGCTGAAGATCACCAACCGGCTCGGCACCGCCACGACGGTGCTTGTCCGCCACAACGTCGCGCGCGGGTGGAACATCACGAAGTCGCCGAAGATCGTCGAGAAGTTTGGCGATTCGCACCTGTTCGGCATGGAAATTGGCCCGCACGAGAGCAAGACTATTGAGATCGAGGAGGCGACGCCGCTGACGCGCACCGTGGATTTGCGGACGCCGATGGGGCTGGACCTTGTGAAGGTGTGGATCGACTCGGCCAAGGACGCGCCGGATGCGGTGAAGGGCCTGAAGCAGGTGCTGCAGTTCCACACGGACATGGCCAAAGCGACGGAGACGATTGAGAGCCTGCGCGAGCGCGCCGAGGAATACCGCAACCGGCTGGATGAGCTGCACGCGCAGTTGTTCAGCCTGAAGGCGGTCAAGACGGCTGGGCCGTTGATGACGCACCTGCAGCAGAAGATGAAGGAGATGAGCGACAAGGTGAGCTCGGGGACGCTGGCGATCGTCGCGGAGCAGGAGAAGTTGCTGCTGGCCAAGGTCAAATTCCACGATGCGCTCGCGGAGTTGACGATTGAGAAGACCGCGGTCGCCTCCGCGAAGTGAAGAAAGTTTGGGCGCGTGCCGCGGCAAAATCCGCGAATGCGCGAATACCAAATACGGGGCCGGGCTGGACCCCTGTCCACGCACCGACCCGCTGCGTACGGCCGGCGAAGGCGTGGACCCACAACTGGCTGCTGGTCGGCGCGCGCGAACAACGCGACGCCGGGGATGGCAGGGCGGCGCAGCGGCAACGCTGCGGGTCCGCGTGAATTCAGGGGCGCGTCGAGCGTTCCTGAGTTCCAGGTGGGGTGTGCCTGGCGCAAGCTGGGTGCACGGCGGGGGAGGCTTTGACTGGGCCGCGTGGAGGCCCGGCGCGAAGGGCGAATCAGGCCCAGCGCCCTCAAAAACGCAACATCATCCCCACGCCAGCGGTGCCGGGTCCACCGGTCAAGCTCATCGACGAGGTGCCAAAGTCGCTGTTCCGGCTGCGCCCTTGGGTGTCAAAACGCCGCCAGTACGAGATGTTGGCAATGGCCGTGCCGAGCGCCGCGCCGGTGAGAACGTCGGAGACGTTGTGGCGGCCATCGTCGACACGCGACCACGCGACGAAGGTCGCCAAGGCGACGATGGCGGCCTGGATCGGAATGCCCCAAGCGCGCGTCGTGTCGGTGGCGTCCTTGCCCCAAACGAAGTGGCCGCCGGTCACGAGCGCCGCGTACGTGGCGAGCGCGAAGCTCGTGGACGCATGGCCGCTGGGGAAACTGCGGCGGCCGTCGGCCCAGATCTTCTCGACTTTGCTCGGGTCATCGCTCAACGGACCTTCGGTGAAGCCCGTGCAGTCGATGTCCGCGTGGTCCGGTCGGTTGCAGTAGTAGCGGCGCGCTCGGTCCTGAAAATCCGGGCGAAGCCGGCCAAACGAGAACTTCAGCACTTCCGTCGCCATGAGCGTGACGGACATCGCCTCGCCAAAGCCGACGAGCGTGTCGTGCAGATGCCGCGCGTCGCGGTTGCCCGGCAGGCCTTCCTGCAGCGCCAGCCAGCCTGCCACGACCGGGATCGCGAGACCGACCCAAAGCGCCGGCACCGTCTCCTGCTTGTCCTCGACCAGGTACTTCTTGCCGATGCGATCGCTCAGCGCGGGGTCGAGGATGCTCGCTGGGTGTTGCGGGTCAAAGCGCGGGCCAATGCCGGCCGAATCCAGCGGCGTCGCCAGATGCAGACCGCCAAAGATGCCGAGCGATCCGGCGATGATGCCGTAGTCGACAAGATCGCCAGTGTGCCACCAGCCGGGTTGTGGCGGCTGCTGCGGGTCCGCGGAAGCGGGCAGAGCCAGGGCGCTGGCAAACAGGCAAAGAACCGCCGTATTCCAAAGCTTTGCCGGTGGAAAACGCATCTGTTACTTCACAAGCACGCCGTTGGGTACAAGGCGGGCAGGGTGCAGCGGCACGCGCTTACCCTCTGCGTCCTCCGCGACCAGCAGCATCCCGCGGCTCTCCATGCCCATCATCAGACGCGGCGGCAGGTTGGCGATCACCAGCACCTGCTTGCCGATGAGGTCCGCCGGCGCGACGGTTTCCGCGATCCCCGACAGGATCTGCCGCGGCTGCTCCTCACTCAGGTCAATCGTCAGGCGCAACAGCTTCTTGGACTTCGGCACCGGCTCGGCCGTCAGCACAATTCCCACCCGCAGTTGGCTGCGCGAGAACGTGTCAATATCCACGAGATCGCTCGGTTCTTTCTCCGTGCGGAACTCGCCGGTGCGGAAGTCCTGCAGCCCGCGACCTGAAGTCGCCTGGGAAGCGCCGGGTTGGGTCAGGGTCTCATCGATCGTCGTCATCGCGGGTTTCCATTCGTGCTTGGGAAAGAGCGGCGCGCCTTCAAGCAACTGCGCGCCGGGGTGCAGGATACCGTCCTCCGCGCGCATCCGTCGCAGCATCTCCGCGCTCGCAGCCGGAATCACCGGCGCCAACAGCCGCGCCGCCACAACGATGCCTTGCAGCACGTGAAAGATCGTCGTCGCTGCTGCCTCGCGGTCCGTCAGCACCCGCTTGAACGGCGCGTCGGCGGTCAGCACCCCGTTCAGCTTTTGCGTGAGCGCCATCGTGTCGGCAAGCGTGCGATTCAGGCGCGCCTGGCCTGACGTCACCGCGACTGGCTCGAAATCGTCCGTCGCGGAGGCAAGTTGCAGCTGTTCGGCGTACTTCAGTGCGTCTGCCAGCACGTGGGACGGCGCGCCCGTGGCCTCCGGGATCTTGCCGTCAAACGACCGCGTGCACATCCCGATCACGCGCTGCAGCAGGTTTCCGAGATCATTGGCTAAATCTGCATTGTTGCGGCGCACGACCGCCTCTTCCGAGAAGTTGGCGTCCTGACCGACCGCCATCTCCCGCAAGAAGAAGTAACGCATCACATCCGCGCCATATTTATCGCGCAGCTCAAGCGGATTCACCACATTGCCGATCGACTTCGACATCTTCGCGTCGTCCATCAGCCACCAGCCGGTCGTCACCAGCCGCCGCGGCACGGGGAGGCCCAGCGCCATCAGCATCGTCGGCCAGTACACCGCGTGCGTCGTCAGGATGTCCTTGCCCAGGCAGTGCGTCACATGCGGCCACCACTTCTGGAACGGCGGATGCCCCAGCAGGTGCGGCGTCAGTTCATGTTCGTCCGCCGTGGGCGCCGGCAGGTCCGGAGCCAGCGCCGTGACGTAGTTCAACAGCGCGTCAAACCAGACGTAGGCGACAAAATCGCGGTCGAACGGCAGCTCGATGCCCCACGAGAGGCGCGCCTTCGGGCGGGAAATGCACAGGTCCTGCAGCGGTTCACGCAGGAATCCAAGCACTTCGTTGGCGCGATTGGCCGGGACGATCGCCATCTCGCCCGTCTGCACGGCGGCGATCAGGCGCTCCTGAAAGCGGCTCATGAGAAAGAACCAGTTCCGTTCCTGCAGCCGAGTCACGGGACGACCGCAATCCGGGCACTTGCCTTCAACGATCTCTTTCTCCGTCCAAAAACGCTCGTCCGGCACGCAGTACCAGCCTTCAAACGTCCGGTCCTCGATCAGCCCTTGGTCGTACAACTGCCACAGCGCGCGCTGGACGACGTTGACGTGCGCCGGCTCCGTCGTCCGGATGAAGCGGTCAGGCTCGCACTCCAGCGTCGGCCAGAGGTCCTTGAACGCGGAGAACAGCTCGTCGACGTGCTGCTGAGGCGTCACGCCGCGTTTGTCCGCGGCCTGTTGGACTTTCTGCCCGTGCTCATCGGTGCCGGTGAGGAAATACGTCTCGCCGCCGTTCAGCCGGGTGTAGCGCGCGAGTGCGTCGGCCAAAATCGTGCAGTACGCGTGGCCGATGTGCGGCTTGTCGTTGACGTAGTAGATGGGCGTGGTGACGTAGAGGCGATTGGTCATGGCGCGGCAGGATAGCCCGGCGCGGCGGCAAAGCCAACGGTCGCCCCTACACAGGAGGCCGCACACCTGCCACACTCGGGCTCCCATGCTGCCGAAGAACACCCGCACCATCCTTGAAAGATTCCTCGTTGGCCAAGGTCACGACGCGTGGCAAGTGCTGGGCGCGCACGAGGACCGCGAGAAAGGCGTCGACGGTTGGCGGTTCCTGCTGTGGGCGCCGAACGCGCGCGACGTGGCCGTGATTGGCGATTTCACGGGCTGGAGTCGCCTGGCCATGCACCAGTGGTCGTCGTTCTGGCACGTTTTTGTCGCCAAGGCGCAGCCGGGCCAGCGCTACAAGTTCCAGGTGACCGGCGCCGACGGGACGATGGCGGATCGCGCCGATCCGTTCGCCGCTTTTGCCGAGCTGCGGCCCCACACCGCGTCCGTGCTGTGCCGTCGCGCCGAGCATGCGTGGCAGGATGACGCGTGGCTTCGCGATCGCCCGCAAAAACAGTCGCGGCAGGCGCCGATCGCCATCTACGAGCTGCACGTCGGTTCGTGGCGACGGCATCCCGACGGCCGGCAGTACACATGGCCAGAGCTGACCGCGCCGCTGCTCGCTCACCTCCAGTCGCTGGAATTCACCCACGTCCAGTTGATGCCGATCTACGAGCATCCCTACGATCCGTCCTGGGGCTATCAGGTGACCGGCTATTTTGCGCCGACGTCGCGCTGGGGCACGCCAGACGAGCTGCGGGCCTTCATCGACGCGCTGCACGCGGCCGGCATCGGCGTCCTGCTGGATTGGGTGCCGGCGCACTTTCCCAAGGACGGCCATGGTTTGGGACGCTTTGACGGCACGCCGCTGTTTGAGCACCCCGATCCGCGCCGCGGCGAGCATCCGGATTGGGGCACCTGGGTCTTTGATTTCGGCCGTCCGGAGGTCGTTTCTTTCCTGTTGGCGTCCGCGCACTACTGGCTGGAGTCGTTCCACATCGATGGGTTCCGCGTCGATGCCGTGGCGTCGATGCTCTACCTCGACTACTCGCGGGACGCGGGCGCGTGGGCGCCGAACCAGTATGGCGGCAACTGGAATTTGGAGGCGCTGGAGCTGCTCAAGCGCTTCAACTATCTCGTCCACACGAGCCATCCGGGCGCGATCACGGTGGCGGAGGAGTCGACTGCGTTCCCGCAGGTCACGGGCGATCTCCATCAGGGCGGAATCGGTTTTGATTTCAAGTGGAACATGGGCTGGATGCACGACACGTTGCGCTACTTCGCGACGGATCCGCTGTTTCGCGCGCACCACCACGACACGATTTGTTTCGCCACGAGCTACGCGTTCACAGAAGCGTTCGTGCTGCCGCTGTCCCACGACGAGGTCGTGCACCTGAAGGGCAGCCTGTGGCGCAAGATGGCCGTCGGCGGCGACGAGAAGATGGCGCAGCTGCGGCAGCTTTACGGCTACCAGTGGACGCATCCGGGCAAGAAGCTGCTGTTCATGGGCGGTGAGCTGGCGCAGGAAACCGAGTGGAACGCCGATGGCGAGCTGCCGTGGGGCCTCGCCGTCGACCCGCAACGCGGCCAGTTGCACCGTTGGCTGCAGACGCTCAACCATCTGTACCGCACGCTGCCGGCGCTCCATGTCGGCGATTGCCAGCCGGACGGGTTTCAGTGGGTCGAAGGCGCGGACGCGAGCGCATCGGTGCTCGTGACGCAGCGCCACGGCAATGGCCAGTCCGTTGTTGTCGTGCTGCATTTCACGCCGGTGCGGCGCAAGGACTACTGGCTGCCGTTGCCTGCCGAAGGCAAATGGCGTTGGCTGCTCCACAGCGATTTGCAGTCGTTTGGCGGCTCGCTCGCCAAGCTGCCGCCGCCGTTGACCGCCACGACCGGCGAGTTGGCGCGGCCGATCGCCCACGTTGACCTGCCGCCGTTCGCGGTCCTCGTCCTGGAGCGTGCGTCATGAGCGCGCGCCATGGACACGGGCACCCACGCGGGCACGGGCCTGCGCTGGGTTGGGCGCCCAAGGAGCACACTTTTCGCGTGCTCGCGCCCTTGGCGGATCACGCGTGGCTTGTCCAGCGCCGGCATCCCGAGGACGCCGAAAGCGAGCAGATCAAGGAGATGACCGCGATTGCCCACCCGCAAGGGCCGGGTTTTGAGGTGCATGAAGCGCACCCGCTGCGGTACTACCGCTACCGCATCCACCAGAACGGCGAACAGTTTGACATCGCCGACCCGCGCAGTTTCGCGGTGGCGCGGCAATTTGCCCCCGGGCATCCGACCTGGTCGGTGGCGCAGACCAGCTCCTTCCTGTGGCAGGGTGACGTGCGACCGGCGATTGCCGTGCACGAAGCGATTATCCTGGAAGTCCACGTGCGCGACTTCACTGTGCATTCGTCGAGCGGCGTGCGCCATCCCGGGACCTATCTGGGACTCGCGGAGTCGACGCCGGGTGCGCAGGGCGGCCTGAACGCGCTGCGGGATCTCGGCGTGGATTGCGTTGAGCTGCTGCCGGTGACGGCTTTTCCGCTGCTGGAGCCGCCGCCGCCGGACGGGGGCTACGTCAATCCGACCGGCAAGAACCACTGGGGCTACATGCCCAGCTTCTTTCTGGCGCCCTCCGAACGCTACAGCCTGCGCGGCGCCCAACCGGAGCCAAACACGTGGATCGGTGTGGACGAGGACGGGACATTTCACGATCCCGGCGACGAACTGCGCGAGATGGTTCGCCTGCTGCACCGGGATGGGATCGCCGTCGTGCTTGACCTCGTGTTCAACCACGTGTCGATTCACGACGAGAACCCGCTGCTCAAGCTCGATCCCGGCACCTGGTTCTGGCGCGAAAATGGCAATCTGCGCTCGCACTCCGGCTGCGGCAATGACGTGGACACGCGCGACCCGGCGATGGCGGCGCTTGTCCTCGACGCCGCGGTGCATTGGATGCGCGCGTATCACGTGGATGGCCTGCGCCTCGATCTGGCGGCGATCCTGGACGACGCGACGCTGCAGGCTTTGCGGGACGCGACGCGCGCCGAGTACCCGCGGGCGATCCTGATTAGCGAGCCGTGGAGCATGGCTGGGTATCGCCCCGCGGATCTGGCGCGAATGGGTCACACCGTGTGGAACGACCGGTTTCGCAACGGCATCAAGGGACAGAATCCACAATCAAAACGAGGTTTTATCTTCGGCGAGGGGCTGGGCGGCGCCAGTCGGCACGACATCGGCGCGCTGCTGGCCGGATGGCCGCACAGCCTGGGTGGCCTGTTTGACGACGCCAGCCTGTCTCTCAACTATTTGGAATCGCATGATGATTTGACGCTTGGTGATTTTGTCCGCCTGGCGCTGGGCGAGGTTCACGAGGACCAGAAAGTCCGCCGCGACGCCGTCACCCATGTGCAAGGCCAGGCGCTGCGGGTGCACAAGCTCGCGGCGGCCGCCCTGTTGCTGTCGCGCGGTGCGTTGATGCTCGCGCAGGGTCAGGAGTGGGCGCGCGCCAAGGTGCAGTACCATCGCAGCCAGCCGGGCTGCTTGGACAGCAACAGCTACAACCGCGACGATCCGACCAACCACCTGGACTGGCGCGAGCGGCGCGTCAATGCCGATCTTGTCGACCATTACCGACGGTTGATCGCGCTGCGCAAAGCGTGGCTGATTCCGGCGCTGCTGGCCGGCGAGCCGATGCGCCTCCTGTGGGGCAGCGCGACGTTTTCCGCTGGCTACCGCATTGAGACGCCGCGCGGGCCGCTGGTTGTGTTGTTGAATGGCATGGCCAGCGAAAACAGCTGGTTTGACGTTGCCGGCGGGCCGTGGTGGCTGCTGCTGGGTGCGGACGATGGCCACATCGTGCCGACGAAGACCGGCGTCGCAGTGGAGGTCAAACCGACGTCCGCCGTCGTGCTGTATGCGACGCACCGGTAGCGCTGCGTTGCATTTCCGGGTCCAAGGCGTGTACAAGTCGACGCATTCATCCACGCAGGCGTGGGGGAGGCTAGCATGTTCCCAATGACGCTGTTCCGGTTCGCCATTCGAATCGGCGCGAAGTTTGCTTCCAACAACCGGAATTCCATCGCGCTCGCCGCGTTGGCTGCGACCACGGCCTGCACGGGGCCTGCGACGCTGCGCGAATTCCTCGACACGGACGCGGCCGAATACACGGCGAATTGCCGCAAGTCGGCGGGCGAACACGAGCTGGCGGTGAACGACCTGACGTACCTGCGCCCGCAGTTGCACGCGCGCGTGTGGCCGCTGACGCTGCGCCCGGACAGCGATCGCATGGTGAGCGAGCAGGTGTTCTTTGACACGCTGCGCGAAGGCAAGCTGAAGTTCGTGCTGCTGCAGGCGCGCGGCGGCATCGGCAAGTCGGAGTTGGCCAAGGCGCTGACCGCGGAGTCGTGCTCGCTGCCGGCGTTCCTCGTCAATCTGGCGGAAATCTACGGCGCGGAAGCAGCCGCGGGCGGCGCCAATCTGCTCGTGGAAGCGATCGCGCGGCAAATGAAGGTCGCCGATGGCGGTCAGCGCGAGTCGATGGAACGGCTGCTGGCGGAAGGTCGCTGGCTGCTGGTTGCTGACGCGTTGGATGAAGTGCCGAATTCCCGGCGTCCGGCGGTGCTGGAAGCGCTGGCGGATCTGCGCAAGCGTTTCGTGACCGCGCAGGTTGTCGTGCTCGGTCGGCCGTCCGTGTTTGACGATTACTACGGCATCAAGGGCCTGGACGCCGTGCTGGAATTGCCGCCGCTGGACTGCGGCCGCGCGCGTTCGAGCCTGACGCGTCAGACGGAAACCAAGGATGAAGCGACGCGCATCAGCAATTTCGCCCATGATTGGCACCTCGACCGTCAGGGAATGCTTGATTCCCAGTGCTATTTTCCGTACATGGCGACGTACCGGGATCTTCAGGTCGTGCAAAAGCTGGCCAAGGATTTTGCGACCGACGAGCGCCTGACCAACATGAGCCAGGTGCACGAGGCGATTCTGTCGGAGCGCCTGCAAAAAGAGCTGATCGAGCTGGAGTGGGCGGGCGACAAGGCGCTGGAAGCCGTGGACCGCCTCGTGGCGACCGACGGGCTGACCGATGGCCAGTGGAACATGGAGTTGACGTTGCCGCGCTGCCTGAAGGCGATGGGCGGCGACTCGCCGGAGAATCACAACACCTGCGAGCGGCTGTTCCAGTCGGTGCTTTTTGAGCGCATCCAGGGCGCGCGGGTGTGGAAGTTCGCGCATCAGGCGATCGCTGACCTGTTCGTCGCGCGCTGGCTGGAAGCCCAGCTCGCCAAGACGCCCGGCCGCTGCGACGCCATCGACGCGCCGTCGTCCCTCCTCGCCGACAAGGATCGCAAGGAAATCGCCACCTATCTGGTCTCCCGGCCCAACGGTTCGCGCTGTTTGAACGCCGTGACCCACGCGCTCTGCGCCAGCAACGGCGGACCGACGGGCTTGGGCCAGCAGCTCAGCCGCGGCTTGCCGATTGGCGTGACCCGCATTGACGTAACGACGACAGCCAAAGATCAGGAAGCGGCGCGCGGTGACAAGGCCGATGCGTGCGTGAATCAAGTACTGGGGCAGCTGCGCAAGTAGACGCTCGGGCTGATGCGCGGCTTCGGCTTGTGCGCCAGCAGTTCCCGGCGGCGTTGGGCAATTGCGCGAGTTCAAGCGTGCCAGCGGCGATCGCCGCGTCTTTTGACGCGTGCGAGGAGGGATAGACTATGCGATACGCGACGGCGCTCGCCTTGATGGGAACTTGGACCCTGCTCGCGGTTTCAGCGCCAGCGGCTTTGGCCCAAACGCCGCCGAATCCCCAGACGCCGCCGAATCCCGCGCCGCCCGCGAGCCCTGCGCCGCAAGCCGAGTTGCCGCCGCCGCCCCCGCCGCCGCCGGTGATTCTGGACGCCAAGCCTGAGCCGCCGCCCGTGGCGCAGCAGCCCCGCGTGGCGATGCCGCTGCCGGTTGCCGTGACGCCGGTGGCGGTGCCGGTGGTCGTGCCGCCCAAGCCTGCGCCCAAGCCGGTTGTTGTGGCGCCGCCCGCGAAGGTCGTCGTTGCGCCGGCCAACCCGGTCACAGCGCCGACCGCGCCCGAGGCCATCGCCGGCGTCGAGGACGCCAAGGTCAAGGATGGCGAGGGCGACAAGAAGAAGCACGAATTCGTCAAAGGCGAGCTCGCCAGCGTCGGCTCCATCGGCCTCGTGCCTTGGGAAAACCGCGTCGGCGCGGTCGTGGGCATGGAGCGCATCGGCGACGTGTTCTACGCCGCCATCACGCCGAGCATCAACTACTCCACCGAGCTCAACGACCAGCCGTTCTCCATGAGCTTCGGCGTGCCGTTGCGCCTGGAAGTCGTGGACACGCGCCCGGCCAACGCTGCGACCGGTGACGCGCACGGCTGGTCGCACGCCGGTCGTTTTCGCAAACAGGATTGGGATGAGGTTGGCGATTTTGCTCAGATAATTCGGCAAATCCAGTATGGCGGCAAGGAGAGCCACCTCTACGTCGACGTCAACGCGTTCAAGGCCAGCTCCATCGCGCACGGCACGATCCTCAAGCGCTACAACCCGAACTTGAACCTCAACTCGCGTCAGGTCAGCGGCGAAGTCGATGGCTTCACGTACTGGGTCGGCGGCGAGCTCTTCGTCAACAACGTCGTGGCGCCCAACGTCATCGGCGGCCTCGTGTTCGTCAAGCCGCTGTCGTTCGTCAATCGCCAGAACTACGTGATGCGCTCGTTCTCGCTGGGCCTGACCGCGGTCGCCGACGTCGACGCGCCGCTGCGCGCCAAGCTGGATCTCGCCGACGTCGACAACAACGGCATTCGCGAGCGGCAGTACCTCGTCGACCAGAACACTTACAAGCCGTTCTATACGGCGACGACGGTGCTCGCGACGGGCATCGACGCCGAAGTGAAGCTCATCGACACCAAGAACACCGACTGGAAGACCTATCTCGACTACTCGATGCTGATGTCCGGGCTGCCGACCGATGGCAATCATCCGGTCGACGGCATGCCGCCGACGCGGTACGTCAGCTCCGGCGGCTTGACGTGGGGCAACCTGATCCGCCTGAACTTTGGCAATGACACGGTCCACGCGCTGCGCCTGCGCGCGGAAGTGCGCCGGTATGACCAGAATTACCTGCCGAGCTACTTTGACGTGATGTACGAAGTGCAGCGCCTGCAGTACCGCATCGGCAGCCGCACCGCGGATCCCAACGGCACAAAAGTGCAGGCGATTCTCGGTCGGCCCATCACCAATGACGGCGCCGCGGTCATCGGTGCGTACTTTGAGGCCAGCTGGCGGATCGCGGAAATCTTCGCGATGGCGGTGGGCATCGAGGTCAACGACACGGAGCCGGACAACAACCTGTTCGTGCACCTTGAAATGCCGGAATACAAGAATTTCCAGTTCCTCGCGACGTTTCATCGGCGGTCGGCGACGACGGCTGGCAACTTGTTCGGCTTCAAATCGACCGGTCGGGAAATCTTCCTCGCCAAGGCGCGCTACCGCGTCGTCGACTGGTTCCACATCAACGCTGAAGCCATCACGCCGTTTGGCATTGGCCCGGACAGCTTTTTCGCCAACACGCTCGACTTCAACATCAACCTTGAATTCGGCTTTGGCTACGGAGCGAAAAAATGAAGAACCCGCTGCTGTTGCCGCTCCTGTTGTTGCCGGTTTTCCTGCCCGCGTGCGCCTTTTTGGAGGCTGCGGGCGACGTGGAGATTCCGGCGGATTCGATTCCGCACGCGCAATTCCTGCTGAAATGGCCGGACGTGGACAAGCTTGTCGGTGGCACGCTGACCAAGGCGGGCAGCGGGCAAATGCCGTCGAGCTTCCCGACGTCGCTGCAGGATGGCTCGCTGGCGCACGTCCAGGGGATGATGACCATCGACGGCGAGTGCAAGCGCGCGTACGACCAGCCCGCGATGGACGATCCCAAGCTGCCGCTGCGCAACTTGCATGTGGACGTCATCAACTGCGGCATCGTGGGGCGCTGCACGGAAGCGTGCAAGGACGAGTACGGCGAACCGTTTCGCGGCGTGCGGCTGTGGGCGCGCGTGCAGTTCAACCTGGTGAGCGCGGCGACCGCGGCGAAGATCACCGAGACGATGAAGGGGCAGAACAACCCGGAGATGATCGCGCAGATTCGGCTGCGGTTCAGCAAGCTGGCGTTCATCCAGAACTTCACCGACCCGGCGACGGGCAAGACGAGCGTGGAGGACATCGAGCCGCTGTTCAGCGGCTATGAACTCGGCGTGGGCACGGCGTATCCGCCGGGCGATCCGACGGCGGTGAACGACGACACGCCGATCGTCAAACAGCGCTACCTCTCGCAAATCAGCCCGGAGACGCCGCAGCGGTTTGAGCTGGATCCGACGTCGGATTTCAGCCTCAAGCTGCGCACAGCGATTGTCACGGGCGAGCAGGTGTGGATCGCCGTCTATCAGCGGATCGACGTGCCGGAGCAGAACCTGTACGGCGTGCGCATGAACGGCGGCGGCGTGGACCTGGATTTCCAGCCGGAGATCGTCATCAGTTTCGTCAAGACCGTCACGGGCGCGCTGTAGGAGATGGCCATGCGAACACACCTCGTTCTTTGGCTGGCGGCGCTGGCGGTTGGACTCGGCGGCTGCGAATCCTACTTCACCCACGCCGGCGACGACGCGGGACCGACCGACGAAGACGTCTACGCCCAATTTGCCGGAGCGGGCGTGGGCAAAGCCTGCACCGCGACGACCGATTGCCGACTTGGCCTCGCGTGCGAGACGGGCGTCTGCAAGACCGAGGGCAAGACGCCCAAGGACGGCGCGTGCCTGCTGAGCGCGGAATGCGCGACCGGGCTGCAATGCGGCTGGGCCGGCTTCTGCGTCGACGCAGGCGAGGGCGATGTGGGCACCGAGTGCTCGTCATCGAGCAGCTGCAAGTCCGGCCTCTTCTGCAACCTCTTGAGCTTGTCGGGCGTCTGCACGGCGCAATCGGCCAACGCGGGCGACCTCGGCGCGATCTGCAAGCATTCCGTGGACTGCATGAACGGCCTGATTTGCTCGCCGGCGCGGCAGATTTGCGTCCCGGGGAGCCTGACGTTGAATCCGGATCTGTACCCGGGCGTCGAGTGCAACGACGACGGTGACGATGCCGCGCCATTCCAGGCCGTCGTCGAGATGCCGGGCGATGGCACCTACACGGATTTCTACACGCTGCCGTTTCCCAACGACTTGCTCAAAGTGAACGGTCACATCGACGTGTCCAAGCATCCGTCGCCCGGCGTCGGCTTCGTCGG
>CAINLT010000270.1 GCA_903850505.1 uncultured Myxococcales bacterium
ACGGTGAGCCGGGAGGGGTTCGAACCCTCGACCAACAGATTAAAAGTCTGCTGCTCTACCGGCTGAGCTACCGGCTCGCTGCGACGCAAGCGGCGGCTTGTGGCACCGACTTGGACTCGCGCCGCTCGCGCTCGGCGAACGGCCGGCGGAGTCTAGAGACATTGCGCCTTCCGGTCAAGCATCGGCGACCGAAGAGTTCGCTGTCCTTGGCTCAGGACTTGTGTTCCTGATCGCGATCGAGCTTCGGCGTGGCATCGATTTCGCCGCTCTGGGAGATCTCGCGTTCAGCGTCGCGCTGGGCTTTCTTGAAGTTGCCGATGGCCTCGCCCATGCCCTTGCCGAGTTGCGGCAGCTTGGTAGCGCCGAACATGACGACGATGATGCCAAAGATAACAAGCAGTTCTGTGGTGCCCAACATGGCGTGCTCCAAGCCGAGCGTCCCGCGCTCTGTTAGCGTGATTCCTGTAGAAACGATGCCGAACATGAATCCTCTGGCGGCGTTGCGGGTACATGGACCGCTCGTCGGCCCACACATCCGTGCCTGCATCATAACACAACCGGCCGTCAGCGCTATGTAATCCGTTCGTGCAATTGCCGGTACAACTCGGCCGCGGCGTCGTGCTCGGCGATCTTCTTGCTGCCGCCCTCGCCGTGCGCGGTCAGCAACGTCTCGCCCAAGCGCGCGACCGCCGCCACCCGGAACTTGCGGAGGTGCACGGGGCCTTCCTCGCCTTCCAGCGTGTAGATGGGCGGATGCAGGCCCGCGCGCTGCAGGAGTTCCTGCACCGCCGTCTTCCAATTGGCAGTATTCGCCGACAGCGCGCCCGGGTCCAGGCTGTCGGTTTGCTGCAACTGCTCGATCATCAACTCGATCGCTTCGCCGAACAGCCGCATCACCACTTCGCGCGCCGCGTCGTAGCCGCCATCCAGGAAGACCGCGCCGATCAGCGCTTCCATCGCGTCCGCGAGCACCGACGGCCGGTGGCGACCGCCGGTCTGGTCCTCGCCGCGCCCGAGCTTGAGCGCCAGGCCGACGCCCAGCCGCTCGGCGATGACCGCCAGGCTCGACTCGCGCACCAACTGCGACTTCATCACGGTCAGCTCGCCTTCCTTGCGCTCGGGCAGCCGCTGCACCAGTTCCTGCGTGATCGTCAGGCCGAGCACGGCATCGCCAAGAAACTCAAGCCGCTGGTTGTCCTCGCCGCCCGGCGCGTTTTCGTTGCGCCAGGACGGATGCGTCACCGCCGTGACGAGCAGGTCCGTGTCCGAAAAGCCGTGACCCAACCGCGGTGCCAGCGCGCCAATGCCAGCCAGGTAGTCATGGATCGCGATTGCCGGGCGGGAAAGCCGGCGCTCGCGATGCGTCATCGTCCGATCGTCGCTCATGCTTCCGCCTCAGTTTCGCCGCTGACTTGTGTGGCAGCTGCGATGATACCGCCACCGAGGACGCGATCACCGTCGTAGAGTACGCCACTTTGGCCGCGACCTGCGGCGAACAGTTCGCCCAGCACGGTCAACGTCACCACGCCGTCCGTAGATTCCTGAATGCGCGCGGCCACGGGCTTGCCGCGATGGCGCACTTGCAGCCCCAGTTCCGTTCCCACCGCGGGCGGCGTGCCGAGCCACGACAGATTGCGCAGTTGCACCCGCGTCGCCCGCAGCGCTTCATGCGGCCCCACGACGACCGTGCCGTCGGGGCGCTTGTCGACAACGAACAGCGGCGGTGCCTCCGGCTTCTGCGGCGGCAGGCCGAGTCCGTGACGTTGGCCGACCGCGAAACCGGCGATGCCGGCGTGACGCCCAAGCTGGGTGCCGGCAAGATCGACGATCGCGCCGGGCCGTGCGCCGCGTTGGCCCGCGACAAAGTCCCGCGGTGTGCTTGCAGCGACGAAGCAAACGTCCATCGATTCGCGCTTCTCCGCAGTCGGCACGCCCAAGCGCGCAGCGTGGCCCCGGACCTGCGTCTTGTGCCAGGACCCGAGCGGAAAGCGCACGAAAGTGCCCACATCGGCGGTCAACGGGTGCAGGAAATACGACTGATCCTTCTGGGGATCGGCGCCGCGCCGCAGCTGAGGCTGGCCGTCGGCGTCGAGATCGAGACACGCGTAATGACCGGTG
>CAINLT010000271.1 GCA_903850505.1 uncultured Myxococcales bacterium
CCCCTCGGACTCCCCTTTCCTTGGCTCGGGCACCTGTTGGTGGGGAAGGCGGAAGGGCGTGGGGTGGGCTGCGGTCGCGCTGCGCGCGGTCCTCGCCCCGGCATGGGGCCGTATGGGGACGGTCGGGCTGTGAGTGGCTTGCGCAGGCGGCCGGCGCGCTGAGGCGCGGACCCGGCCATGCACGCCTGCGAAGGTCCGGTGGCAGACCCCGCGAGCTTGGCAGAACGTTGGGAGGATGGGGGGCTCTGCGCTTCGCGCATCGCTGGGGACGCGCTCGGCTGGGAACATGGGGGGCTCTGCGCTTCGCGCATCGCTGGGAACCAGCTTGGCTCTGCGCTTCGCGCATCGCTGGGAACCAGCTTGGCTCTGCGCTTCGCGCATCGCTGGGAATCGGCTTGGCTCTGCGCTTCGCGCATCGCTGGTAATCTCCTGAGGCACGGGCAGGGGATTGCGCCGTAGCCCTCGCTGCGGGCACGCCGGAGCGTCAGCGCCGCCGCGTCTCCCAACTTCGCGCCAGCGCCTCAACAGTCTCCTGCCGCGCGAGCACCTCAGGTCGCACTGGATCGTCATCTTCCAGATCGTCCGCGAGCGCTTCCAGCGACACCGCCGTCGTCTCTACGGCTTCACGCCAGTCCGTGATGACTTCAAACCAGTAGCCGCCGCCGCCGTTGCCTACCAGCGTCACCCAGCCGGGACGGCGCTGCCCGCCTTGCGCCGGCAGGAGCAGGTCGCCCAGGTGCCGCTCGATCGTGTGCAGGTTGCGGTCGACTTCCAGCAGGGCGCCTTCCGGCACCGGGCAGGTCAGCTTCGTTCCGGGTTTGGGCAGCGCTATCGATGGCAGTTGTTGGAGCAGCGCCTGCAGCGGCGTTCCTTGGCCAAACAGCAGGTCGCCCACGCGTACGGACGCCGTCCAGCGCTTCGCTTCCTGCGGCGGCTGCTCGTTGGACAGCACGATCTGCTCGATGGCCTCCTGCGGAATCTCCAGCGTCGGCTTGTTCTTGCGCCAGTCGATCGCCAGCCACACGCCGCCAATCTGGATCTGCGTCGGGCGCAGCACCGCGGCCGTTGGCTGTGGACTCTCCTTGCGTTCTTCCACGCGATCGGACTTCAGCCGCCAACGCGCCGCCAGGTCCGGGCGCAGCTCCACGATCCACGATGGCCGCACCGGCGAGAGCTGCCGGGCGTACGCGCGGTTGGAGACCACGAGCTCGGTCGCCACGGCAAAGCGCGGCGGTTGCGCGTACAGCACGCTGCCGGGGTGGGCGTAGAAACGCTCGTCGCCGACGCCTTCAAAGAACCGCCCGCGGTTGGCGAGAATTTGATGGGAAAAGCCCGCCGTCAGCGACCGCGCGAGCAGCTCGTAGGGCCCGCCTTGACCCACTTCCCAGCCCATCTCGCGCGCCAAGTCGGCGAGTTGCTCGTGGGCATTCTGGGCAAAAGCCAGCGTGTGTTGGTCGACATACGACTTGCGGGCAAACGCCGGCGGATCGGGCGCCGCCCGCCACGCTTTGTACAGCGAGACCATCACCGCGACGTCGCCCATCGGCTCGGCAAACCGCGCGTGGGCTTGCCGCGCCGCCTCCTCGTGGCCTTGCGGAAACTGCAGCGGCGACCGTCCCGACAGCAGCGCCACCGCCGCCAGCACGTCGTCCAGCGCTTCCGGCCAGCGCATCGCCGCTTCCACGGCGCAGCGCGCCAGTTGCGGCGTCAACGGCAGGCGCAGGATTTCCTTGCCGATGCCCGTCACGTTCCGCTCGCGGTCGATCGCGCCAAGGCGCAGCAGCTCATCCAGCGCCGCGTGCAGGCGGGCGCGCGTGGGCGGCGTCGGGAACGCGAAGTCTTCCACTTGCGAGAAGCCGAGACCGCAAAGCCGCAGCACCACTTCTGAGAGGTCGAGTCGGACGATTTCTTCGTCGCCAAAGCGCGGCCGCGTGTTGTAGTCGCGCTCTGAGTACAGCCGGATGCACTTGCCCGGCGCGGTTCGGCCGGCGCGGCCAAGGCGCTGATCCGCCGACGCTTGCGGAATGCCTTCTTCCCGCAGCGCGAGAATGCCCGTGCGCGCCGAGAAGCGCGGAACTTTGGCCGTCCCACAGTCGATGACAAAGCGCACGTCGTCGATGGTAATCGAGGTCTCCGCGATGTTGGTCGCGACGATGACCTTGCGCTGGCCGGCAAACGGCTCAAAAACCCGCTCCTGATCCTCGCGCGTCAACGCCCCGTACAGAGGCAGCACGGCGATTTCCCGTTCACCGCTGCGGTTCGCGGGCAGGTGCCGGGCAATCGCCGCCGCGGTGCGCTTGATGGCGTCCTCGCCCGGCATGAAGCACAGGACATGCCCCGGCTCGCGCGATCGGTGGATCTGCGCCACTTCCCGCGCGACCGCTTCAGGCAGATCCTCGGGACCGGTGCGCTCTGTCGGCCGCCACACGATCTCCACCGGATGCGGGCGCGCGTTGATCTGCACCACCGGCACGTCCTCGCCCAGATCGCCAAAAAACCGAATGAACGTCTCCGGCTGCAGCGTCGCCGAACTCACCACTACCCGCAGATCATGGCGGATCCGCAGCAGCCCGTGCAGCAGCCCGAGGGCGAAATCGATGTTCAGGCTGCGTTCGTGCGCTTCGTCGATGATGATGACGTCGTAGTCCGAGAGCATCCGGTCGCGCTGCGCTTCCTGCAGCAAGATGCCGTCCGTCATGACCTTGATGCGCGTCTTGGGACCCGTGCGATCGTCAAAGCGGATGGCGAAACCGACCTCGTCGCCCACCGCGACGTTCTGTTCTTCCGCGATGCGCCACGCCACCGACACGGCGGCAATCCGCCGCGGCTGGGTCATGCCAATCCGCCCCTGGATGCCGGCGCGCAGCAGCATCTGCGGGATCTGCGTCGTCTTGCCCGAGCCGGTCGGCCCTTCCACGATGACAACCGGATGGTGCTTCAGCGCATCGAGCAACTCGCGCTCGTGGGCGTACACGGGCAGCAGGCGCGCGTGATCGTTGGGGGGCGCGGGCAGAAAATCAGCCATCAGCAATCCTGCGGCGTGCTCCGCCGACGGCTTCCACGGTAGCACGTCCGCACCCGCCGCGGCAGGGGACGTGCCTCGCCCAGTGGACGTGCCCGATGCCGCGTGCCAACCTTTGGCCGGAGGTTCCGATGCGTCTGTTGCCGCTCCTGTCGATTCTTGCACTGACTGGCGCCGTGGGCTGCCAGAAAGCCCCTGCGGCTGCCAAGCCCGGCGCAACTGCGGCCGATCTCCCTGGCAGCGTGACCCCGACGGCCGCGCCTGCCGATCCGCAGACGGAATTTGCCGAGATTCGCACGCGCATCCTGCCGACCGTGAATGCGCGCGTTCCGGCGTCCCTGGCCGCCAAGCTGCAATTCGCGCCGCAGTTCGATGCCAAAAGCCGCGTTGTCGCGCTGGCGCCCGAATCCTGGGTGATGGGCGACGCGCCGGGCACGTTGCGACCCGCGCCGGATGCCGATCTGGGCGCGGCGACGATGATGGCGTTTGGTTCAGGCTGCGATGGCCGTTGCGCGCCCAAGAACTGGGCGGAGGCGTTCGACAAGGTCGAAGTGCGGTCGCTGGCCGTGCAGCAGGTGGAGTCCGACGAGCCGATCGGCAAGTCCGGTCGCGTTGTCGTGGCGCGCTCGGGCGCGGTGCGCTACGTCGTCGCCGGCATCTGGAAGCCCGATGGCGCGCGGTATTTCTTCTGCCGCGCGACGTTGGAAGGTCCGGCGATCGACGCGTTGCCCGCGTTCGTCGGCGCTTGCCGGGCGATGGACGTCCGCCGTTGGGATTGATGCGGCGCTTGCATCCCCGCTTCGCGATCCGCACACTACTTCAGTAACGACGGAGGCCCGCGTGCCGCGCTGGTTCAAGAACATGCAACAGAAGTCGTGCCTTGTCCGGCGCCTCAACGTGCTCGCGCTCGGCGTCGTTCTGGCGGCGTGTGGCACGCCTGCGGCGACCGGGGGCGACGGCGACGTGCTGTACTTCCAGCCGCCGGACGCCAAATCGGACGTGCCGACCGTCAAGACTGACATCCAGGACACTGCGACTGAAGATGTGACGCCGGACGTGCCGGACGTGCTCCCGGACGTGGCCGACGTTCCCGACATCGACGACAGCGGCGACGTCGACGCCGCCGATTGGCAGGAATTGGCGCCGCCGGACGTCTACATACCCGAATGCGTGACGGACACGACGTGCGACGACGGCAACCTCTGCACCGTGGACCTCTGCGCCAACGACAAGTGCAAGCATTCCACCGTCCCCGGCTGCTGCAACACCGAAGCCGATTGCCCCAAGGCGCCCGTCTGCAAGTCGGCGACGTGCGTGGCCAACGCGTGCGTGAACGCGTCAGTCGCCAACTGCTGCGCGTCCGGCATGTGCTGCGATCCGGTCAAGCAGACCACCAAGGGCGCGCAAGCCCCGTGCACGGACGTGGCCATCGGGTTTGAGTTTGACTGCCAAGGCGTCGACATCTGGGGCCGCCGCGCCATTCAGGGTTGCGACGGCAAGCAGACCGCGGCGTGCAGCGGCAACACCGCCAACTACAACTGGACGGAATGGCTTCCGGTCGGGTCGTGCCCCAACGGCTCGCTTTGCCAGAAGAAGCCGGACAAGACGCAGTTTCCGGCTTGCTCCGGCGCGCCCGCGCCCGTCCCCAGCTGCATCGCGGACATCGGCTGCTTCGACGGCAATCCGTGCACGACGGACACCTGCACCAACGGCGCCTGCAAACACACGCTCGCGGACAGCGCGACGCTCTGCGGCGCGACTGCGACGTACACGCAATACGACTGCCTCACGCTGCCCGGCGGCGGCGACGCGGGCGGATCCATCGTCACGCGGTCGCAGTTCGCGAGCTGCGGCACCACGGGCGCGTGCGACGGCAAGGCCGAATGGTCGCCGTGGACCATCATCCAGGACTGCGCGGGCAACGAGAAATGCGACGTGCCCATCTCGACCGAACCGGGAACCTGCACGCTCGTCCCGGTCTGCAAACCCGGCACGACGTGCTGCGGCGCCGACGGCCAATTCCTCCCCACCGGCACCGCATGCGGAACGGCAAAGGTCGCGACGGAATACCAGTGTGAAACCGCCGCCAAGGGCAGCAAGTACACCAAGCACGACGGCGTCGCCGGCTGCTCGGGCACCTCCGCGCTCTGCTCCGCCGCGACCCCGAATTGGGGCAACTGGAACGCCGCGGGCTCGTGCGCCTACAACCAGCTCTGTTCGATCCCGATCGCCGGCGCGTTGCCCGTGTGCACGGACGTCTGCATCGCGGGTACGACCTGCTGCACCACCGGCGGCGATTGGGCGGATCAGGGCGCGAAGTGCGCCGACGCACTGCTCAAGACCGTCAGCATCTGCACGCAGGCGAACGGCATTGAGACCGTGTTGTCCGCCAAGTTGTTCCCCGGCTGCACCGGCGTGGACGAGACCTGCTCGACCGACCCTGCCAACCTGAACAAATCCGCGTACAGCATCGTCAAACAGTGCCAGAGCTATGAAAAGTGCGTGCAGTCGGGCGATTCCGCCAGCTGCGTCCTCAACGCGCCCTGCCAGCCCGGCACTCAGTGCTGCACCGCCAACGGCCAATTCGCACCGCTCGGCGCCCAATGCGCGACCGCCAACAAGACGCAATTGTCCTGCTCCAACAACCTTCCCGGCGGCGCGGTCCTCGCCCGCGACGTCTCCTACGGCTGCAGCGGCTACGGCGCGGAGTGCTCGTACGATCCCGCGAACTACTTCTTCAGCCCATGGGTCGACAACACGGATTGCCAGCCCACGGAAGTCTGCCTCAGTTCCGATCCGACGTTCCTGACGGCCGCCGAATGCACGACCGTGCAGCAATGCGTCCCGGGCACGATCTGCTGCAGCGCGACCGGCGCCTTCTTGCCCAAGGGCACCAAGTGCGGGACGGGCAACGTCGTCAAGACCGAGTACATGTGCGACAGCGCGGCGTTGAACGGCTCGATCCTCAAGAAGGAATACTACTCGGCGTGCGTCGGCGTCGCGGCGAATTGCTCCAAGCTGGACGCGGACATCGTGTGGGACCCGGCCGCCTGGTTGGTCAAGCAAAACTGCGGACCGATGAATTATTGCCACGTCACAGGACCTACAGATCCGGGCGTGTGCAATCCCACGCCGCCCTGACCCGGAACGGCTCACGCGGGCTTGCGCGCGCGCGCTGGTCCACCTACCCTGTGGCGTCTCAAGCTTTGGCGTGTTGGTCGAGTTTGAGCCACTTTTCGCAAACGAGGATCCTATGGCTGGCAATGTTGTGGTCGTGACCGAGAGCAATTTCAAGACGGAAGTGCTTGAATCCAAAGAGCCCGTGATGATCGACTTCTGGGCAACCTGGTGCGGTCCGTGCCGCGCGATCGCGCCGCTGATTGAACAGCTCGCCGACGACTTCAAGGGCCGCGCCAAGGTGTGCAAGGTCGACGTCGACTCCAACCAGCGGCTCGCGGGCGACTATCAGATCTCGTCGATCCCGACGCTGATGGTGTTCAAGGACGGCCGCGTGGTCGAGCAGATCCTCGGCGGTCGGCCCAAGCCGGCGATGGCGCAGTTGATCGAGAAGCACCTCTAAGATCCCAACTTCAGACAAGAAAGACGAGGCATGATGCAGCCCAAGCACATTGGTATTGTTGTGGTAATTTTGGCTGTCCTCGTGGCGGCGTGGTTCACCGTCGGCGGCGGCGCGAGCAAGAAAGCCAAGGACGGCGACATCGCGGCGGCTGCGGCTGCCAAGGACGGCGAGAATGCCGGTGAAGGCAAGGGCAAGCCGATCGTGAAGGCGGAAGAAGGCCTGTCGGACAAGGCGGAAGCCAAGCCTGAGCAGCTCGCGCTCCCCGGCGCGCTTCCGGCGCTGAAGAATGTGCAGGGCGCCGCGGAAGCGCCGGCGCAGCCCCACGGCAAGATGGAATTGGAAGGCGACGTGCAGGAAGCCGACGCGGAGGCCGCGATCAAGGCGGTCTTCCCCGCGCTGCGCGACTGCTACGCGGAGCTGCGCAAAGTGGCCCCGCAGGCGGGTGGCCGGATGCTCATGAAGTTCTCGGTCAAGCCGGGCGCGGAGCCGGGGCAGGCGGCGTTGGGCGAGCTGTTCCTCAAGGAAACGCAGTTCACGGAGCCGAAATTCCTGACGTGCATCCGCACGGCGGTGGACGCGGCGAAGTTCCCGGTGGGCAAGAACCTGACGGGTTCGGTCACGGTGCCGATGTTCCTGACGCCGGGCGACGTGGGCGAAGCGCCGAAAACGCCGTGACGCCAAGCGCTACCTGAGCGCGCCCAGCCACCAGCCCAAGCCGCCGCCGACCAGACAGCTCGTGCCCGTGACGCCGGCGTACGCGATCGCGCGCCACGCGTGGCCGTCGACCAACATCCGCAGCATCTCGCCGTTGAAGCTCGAATAGGTCGTGAAGCCGCCCAGAATGCCGGTGGTCAGGCCAAAGTAGAGGCTATCCGGCAACGGGGCATGCGCGTGCCGTGCCGCCAACAGGCCAAAAATCGCCGAACCCACGACGTTCACCGTCAGTGTGGCGATCGGCAGGCCGCCGATCACTTGCCCGCGCCAGCCCAGCGCCACCAGGTAGCGCAGCAGACCGCCGAGCGCGCTGCCCAGCGCGATGATCAGCGCCAATCGCATCAGGGCGTCGCTCCCGGGCAGTGGAGGAAGTAGCAGCGCGGCGTGTGGGCGAGCGTGCCGCAGCGCTCGCAATAGCAGTTGCTAAACGGTTTGATGTTGGCTGCGCAGCCCTTGGCCGGGTACGTCTTGCAGACGGTGGCGTCGCACAGCGGCACGTTGGGGGCGCAGTCGCTGCCGCAGGAGCAATGATCGGGCATCTGCTGGCAGCCGCACCAGTCGGGCGCTTTTGCGTTGTTGAAGACGCAGTCGTCGTGCGGTGTGCAGCCGGTCGCGGGGGCGTCCTTGCAGATGTAGTTGGGGCACATGACGGCGCTTGGGTCACAGCCGCTGCCGCAGGAACAAGTCGGATGGGCGTTGGGGCAGTACTGGGCGTCGCACTTGGTCTTGCTGGCGTCGCAGCCGTCTCCGCAAAAGCAGCTGGCCATGTGCTCGCACTTCGCGAGGAACCCGCACTGGTAGTCAAACGCGGCCATTCCCGGGTCGAGCGCTGAGCCGATGCACGCTGCCTTCTCCGGGCTGGCGTCCGCGATGGCGTCCTTGCCGCCGTTCAGGCCGCTATCGTCCTGGCTGTCGACGTTGCTGCTGAGAATGTCCGCGGTCGGGCCGCCAACCGCGGTGTCGTCGCACGCCGTGAGCGCGAACAGGCAGGAAAACCAGCAGGCTAGGGCGCAGAATCGAAACAAGCGGAACCTCCAATCATCAGCCGATTTGGAGCATACACAGCGGCGGCAGGCGGGTCTACTTGCGCGCTGCAAAGGGCCGCGGCAGGATGAGCGCTCTTGCAGGAGGCGACATGAGCAGCAAATGGGCGATCTGGGCAATGGCGACGGCGATGGGCGCGCTGGGCGGCTGCAGCGACGACAGCAGCGCGGGCGGCGGCACGGCGTACACACAAATCGGCGACGTGAGCCTGGACGGCACTGTGGGCAGCGATGCGGGCGACGACGCGCTCGGGACAGACGCCACCGGCGCTGATGCGACCGTCAGCGACAGCGCCGTCGACGACAGCACTGTGAACGACAGCGCGGGCACGGACGCGATCGCCGACACGGGCCCCGCGAAGTACCCGGAATGCCTCTCGCTCATCGGCTGCATCGCGCAGAGCTGTTCACCGGCCAACTGGGCGCCCGGCTGCGACGCGACGTGCTTGACCGGAACCAGCCCCGCGGTCGCAGCCGGCTATGCCAGCGTCAGCGCATGCATCCAGAACACCTGCCGCGACGGCCTGTGCAAGGGCTCCAGCGATCCCAAATGCATCGGCCAGTGCATTGGCGCCAAGTGCATGAACAAGATCGCCGTCTGCGGCGCGAACGGCAAGACGGGAACGGCGATCTGCGGCAGCTACTTCACCTGTTCGCAGGCGTGCGGCACCGCCAAGGATCCACTCGCGTGCGTCTCCACGTGCTACGCGGCGCTCTCCGACGGCGCGCAGAGCGAGTACGCCGCGCTGGATGCGTGCACGTCGGCCGCGGGCGGCTCCGACGCCTTTGCCAGTTGCCCCGAGCAGGCGCTGACCTGTCTCGCTGGCGGCGCGTCGGGCAACAAGAGCTGCATCGACGCGCTGGGCTGTGCGGGCGCCTGCAACATCGGCACGGACGCGCAGAAGGGCGCGTGCATGACGCAATGCTGGAGCCAGACGTCGTCCGCCGCACAGACCGCGTTTGCCGGCGCGCTCAAGTGCTCGGGCATCAACAAGACCGGATGCGTGGATTCCATGCTGGCCTGCACCGACCCGTCCGGCACCGCGACGTGCACCGCGACGTTGACGTGCATGCAGGGCTGCCAGCAGACCGACCCGCAGGCGAAAGCGACGTGCTTCTACGGCTGTTTGCACACTGCCAGTCCGGCGGAGGCCAAGAAGAATCTGGACCTGCAGGTCTGCATGGGCAACTGCAACTGCAATGGCGACCAGACGTGCACGAATACGTGTCTGCTCGGACCGTGCAAGGCCGCGCTCGCGACGTGCCAGGCGCCGTAGGTCAACGCTTTTCCGGTTTGGCCGTTACGGCGCGTGCAAGCACAAATCGATCAAGTCGCAGCCGTGTGTCCCCGCGTCTATCGCGCAGCGGTCGCACTTGGCGACCCAGCGACAAGCGTCACACACGACGCTTTTTGCCGCACGGCGCCTTACGGGCAGGTCGCGCACTTCTTCAGCCAAGGCGCCACCGACGTCGGCCCGCCGCACGTCCGGTCACACGGCATCTCGGCCGCGTTGAGCTGCCCGGCGACAGGCGCGCACGTCCAGTTGTTCTGGCACGCCTCCAGCGGAAACGCCTTGCCGCCGCCGCCCAGGAACTGAATCATCGCTTCCAGCACCAGCGAACCGTGGTCAAACGGCGTCTTGGCGGCCAGCGCCTTGCACGGCGCCTCGTTGGCTTTGGCCGGATCCGCGCAGATCTTGATGATGCGGTCGATCTGCTCGCCCGGAAAATCGAGGTCGTGCTTGCCCTCGGGCCGCACGTACGGGAAGAACGCGCCGCCAAGCCCGCCGTGGCCATCGTCGCCGATCAGGTATTTGTGCATCGGCGTCGTGCTGCGCGGCGCCCAGTTGCCGTCGTAGCCGAGCGGGTAGGGCATCGCGGTGGGATCCGCGCTCAGGGACGCTGAGCCGGACAGATCCTCCACGTCCCACAGCACCGGCGCGCCCGCGGGCGTCAGGTAGCGGCCAATCACGTTGACCGCCTC
>CAINLT010000272.1 GCA_903850505.1 uncultured Myxococcales bacterium
GGAATCGGACGTGCAGGCGTTGTTGTCGTTGCACGTCTTGGCCGTGCCCGCGAGGCACGCGCTGGCGGCGCAGACGTCGCCGACGGTGCACGGATTGTTGTCGCTGCACGCGCTGTTGTTGGCCGTGTGGACGCAGCCGTTGACCGGGTCGCAGCTGTCGTCAGTGCACGGGTTGCCGTCGTCGCAGCCGATGCCCACGCCGGGGATGCACGCGCCGGAAGTGCACTGGTCGCCGCTGGTGCAGACTGAGTTATCGGCGTTGCACGACGCGCCTTCGTTGACCGCGACCATGCCGCACTGGCCGGTCGTCGCCGCGCACGCGTTGACGCTGCACGCGGTGTCGCCCGCCGTGCTGCACGTGATGACCGTCGCCGGGTTGACGACGCACGTATGGCTGGCGTCGCAAATCAGCGTGCCGTCGCAGAGGTTGCCGTTCTCAAAGCCTGCGCAGTCGCTGTTGGCTTGGCACTGGCACGTCGAGCCGCCGCCGATGCAGGCGCCGCCGCCGCACGAGTCGTTGGCGGTGCACGGATTGCCGTCGTCGCTCGGCGCGATGTTGTTGGCGTGGAAGCAGCCCGCCGTGACGTCGCAGCCGTCGCTGGTGCACGGGTTGCTGTCGCTGCACGTCGTTGCCGGGTCGATGGCGTTGCCGGTGCACTTGCCGCTGCTGCAGAAGTCATTGGCGGTGCACGCGTTGCCGTCGTCGCACGGGAGGATGTTGGGCGTGCTCACGCAGCCGGTTGTCGCCACGCAGGTGTCGCTCGTGCACACGTTGCCGTCGTCGCACGTGATGGCGAAGCCCGCGCAGATGCCCGCGCCGCACACGTCGCCGGTGCTGCAGGCGTTGTTGTCGTCGCACGGCTGCGTGTTGTCGACAAAGACGCAATCGCCGACCAGGCTGTTGCAGACTTCCGTCGTGCACGGGTTGTTGTCGTTGCACACGACTGCCACGCCAGCGCCGCAGCCGCCCGCGAGGCAGGCGTCGCCGGCCGTGCACGCGTTGCCGTCGCTGCATGCCGAGGTGTTGTTGGCGTGCTGGCAACCAAAGACCTTGTCGCAGCTATCGTCGGTGCATGGGTTGCCATCATCGCACGGCAAGTTGGGTCCGGCGACGCACGTCGTTCCGTCGCACGTATCCGGCGCGGTGCACGCCGTGCCATCCGCGTCGCAGAACTGCCCGGCGTTCTGTGCGACAAAGCCGCAGACGCCCGTCGCCGGCGCGCACGTATTCTTGGCGCAGACGTTATCGGCGGAGGCATCGCAGTTCACCACGGTCGCGGGGTTGACGATGCAGGCGCCCGCGCTGCACATCAACGTGCCGTTGCAGAGGTCGCCGTCTTCAGACTTGCCGCAGTCGCTGTCGATCGCACACGCGCAGGTGTTCACGCCACCGCCCACGCACGCGCCCGCGCTGCAGGTGTCGGCGGGCGTGCACGGGTTGCCGTCAGTGCACGGAGCCGCGTTGTCGGTGTGCGTGCAGCCGGTGGCCAGATCGCAGCTGTCCGTTGTGCAGGGATTGCCGTCGTCGCAGTTGCCGGTGCCAAACGTCACGCCGCCGCCGCAGATGCCCGTGGCGTCGCACGCTTCATTCGCCGTGCACGGGTTGCTGTCGTCGCACGGCAGTCCGGTCGACTTGTGCACGCATCCGGTGTCGCCGTTGCAGCTGTCTTCGGTGCACGTGTTGTTGTCCTCGCACGCCGTGGGCGCGCCGGGCAGGCAGGTCGCGTCGCCGCAGAGGTCGCCCACGGTGCACGCGTTGCCGTCGTCGCACGGACTGGTGTTGTTGGCATGTTGGCAAGCGCCGGTGGCGTCGCAGGTGTCGTCCGTGCACGGGTTGCTGTCAGCGCAGTTCTGGCCGATGCCGGCGCAAATGCCCGCGGTGCACGCGTCGTTGCTGGTGCAGGCGGAACCGTCGTCACACGTCGCGCCGTCCAACGGCGTGTGGCTGCAGCCGCCGGCCGTGCAATTGTCGAGCGTGCAAGGATTCGCATCGTTGCAGTCCATCGTCGTCGTGCTCTGACAGCCGGCGATCTTGTCGCACTTCGTGACGAGACACGGATTGCTGGCGTCGCAGACGACCGCCGCGCCATTGCCGCAGAAGCCGCCGAGGCAGACTTCGCCCGTCGTGCATGCGTTGGCGTCGTCGCACGTCGATCCGTCAGGCAACAGGGAAACGGCTTGGCACGTGCCGTCTTTGCACGTCGGCGCGCCGCACGCAGACGTGAGGCTGAGGCAGTCGAGGTCGTTGGCGCACGTCGTCGGGCCCGCGTCCGTTGACGTCACATCGCCGGAGTCCGGCACGTCCGCGTCAAAGCCGCCGTCGGTCGTCGTCGCGTCGGCGGTCAGGATGATGTCTGGAGTATCAGGGAACAGCCCGTCGTATTCGATGCCGTCCTTGAGCGTGCCGTCGGTCTTGGTGCCGTCGCTTTGCGTCGCCCCATCGCTGCTGTCGCTCGTCGTCAACTGGCCACTATCATTGAGTCCGTAGCCCTTGACGTTGGTCGGATCCTGAACGGCTTGGTCGTCGCTGCACGCCGCGAGCAGGGCCAACAGTGCGATCACGAGCCACGCGTGGCGCGATTTTCGACCCAGAGTTCCCCATTCAATCAACAGATCTTGACGACAATTCCGCATGTTTTCCCCGAATACGACCAGATTGGATACTACCCACGCCTGCCGTGACGTCAAGGTGACAGAGGGCCGGAGACACGTATTGCGTCGGGTCGCGTTTGGTGCCTTCGCCGCGGCCAAACTGACATTTCCACATCAAAAAGACACTTGCCGCGGGCAACTGACGGGCGTAAGTTCCCCGCGCACGGGCCAGGTCAGGCTCGCGCAATCCGCTTATCAGCCGCCGCAGCCGCCCGAATTGGTTTCGCAACGCCCGTTGCGCCCGCCACGAAAGCGACAGCAGCCGACTTGCCTGCGTACCAGGAGGTCGACATGCCACAGAACCCCGTGCATCCGCAGACGGCCGACACGTCGTTGGCGCTGGAATCCCTCGTCGTGCAGCTGGAACGCTGTGAAAGCGACACGTTGCGCCTGTTGGGGCCGACGTACAACAAGCGCTTGCAGCAGTGGCGCCGCTACCGCGAAGATCCGGTGCGCCTCGCGGCGTTCATGCGGGATTGCCTGCGCCGCACGTCCGTGAATGGCTGGGCGCTGCATCAGAAGGGCGGGCTGAGCCTGGAAGCGATCGCGATTGGTTTTGGGCCGCCGCTGTTTACCAAGCAGGACGTGGATCACGCCCGCGAGACGCTGGGCCTTGTGGCGGTGAACGCGGTTGTGGCGCGGCGCTGACGATCAAATCACCCAGGCGCGCAGCGCGACGACGACCGCGGTCAACACGCCGCAGATGACGTACAGCAACAGCACGGCTTGCCGTGGCGACAAACCGCGGTCCAGCAGCCGGTGATGGATGTGCTCGCGGTCGGAGTGAAACGGCGACCGACCGCGAATGGCGCGGCGGCCAAACGCCAGGAACGTATCGGCAATCGGCAGACCCAGCGCGACGACCGGCAGGAGCAGCGCGAGCGCAGTCGAACGTTTGGACACCGTCCACAGCGATGCGACGGCGAACATGTAGCCGATGCCCATGCTGCCGGAGTCGCCCATGAAGATGAGCGCGGGCGAGAAGTTGTACAGCAGGAAGCCGAGGCAGGCGCCGCCAAGCACCGAGGCGAAGAGCGCGAGGATTGGGTTGCCGTCCATGACGGCGATGATGAAGAGCGCGAGCGAGGCGAAGACGGCGACGCCGGCGGCGAGGCCGTCCATGCCGTCGATGAGGTTGATGGCGTTGATGATGCCGGCGACCCAGAGCATGGTGATCGGCAGAGACAGAACGCCGAGTTCGTAGGCGGTGCCCATCAGGCTGAACGAGTCGAAACGCAGTCCGACCGACCAAAGCAGCAGCGCCACGGCTGATTGCACGCCGAGCTTGGCCCACGCGCCGCAGCCGCGAATGTCGTCGTAGATGCCGAGCCCAAGGATGGCGAGCGCGCCGAGGAAGAACGCGTGGAGGCGGGTGTCATGCTCGCGCAGCTCCGTCGCGAACGTGTTGGTGTAGAACAGCAGCGCGACGAGCGGGGACAGGTAGCCGGCGGCGAGGGCGATGCCCCCGAGGCGCGGGATCGCGTTGCTGTGAATCTTGCGGACGCCGTCGGGTTCGTCGAAGAGACGAAGCCAGCGCGCCAAATGCAGCACGGGCGACGTCGTCAAAGCGGCGATACCGAGCGCCATCAGGAATGCGACGAGGAAGGTGCGCAAGGCGCTATCGCTCCGAACAGAAGGGACCGGCTGCTCCGGATGCCACGGGTCCAAAGTGGTCCCGCAGTGCATTGGTTGCCAGCAAGGCCCGCGAGGATCTTACCGCACTCACACGCGCGCCGCCAGCGCGGCCCACGGCGCGGCGAAGCGGGTCGCGGCCTCCTCGGCGTTGCCACCGCCCAGCACGATCCAGGTGCCCTGCGTGTCCACCGGCGCGTGCAATTCCTGGCCCTCAACGACTTGCCCGCGCCCGGAAAACCGCTTTCCCGTTGCGAGGTTGAGCGGCCGCGACGCGCTGATGGCGATGCGCTCTTTGCCAACCCGCAGGCGGTCCACGCTCTCCGGTTGCACGCGCGGCGCCAGGAGAAGCCGGGAGATCGCCTCGCCGGGACCCTGCAGCGCGTCCGCGATCACGAGCTGGCCGCTTGGGTGATGGGCGCACAGCCGCACGTGGCGGTGACTCGCGTTGGGCCACACGTGCACTGCGGTCAGCCAGTCCCAGCCGTCCAGCCGACCCGTCTCGACGTGCGCCACTTCGCCGCGGGCGCCGACGCGAAATGCGCCCCACAGCTCCAACTGCGGCACGTTCAGCACTTCCACGGTGGAATGGCTGGGCTCGCGCCGGTTCAGTTCGCGCTCCGGATCGCCCTCATAGCCGGCCAGCCCGGCGTCGGCGAGAATCCGCACATCATTGCGGCTCCATTCCACCGACAGCGTGTCCGCGTGGGCGTGACCCGGCTGGGGTGTCCAGACCGGCGGCGCGGTATGCACAATGGCAAAATGGCCGCCGTGGCGGGAGACCCAC
>CAINLT010000273.1 GCA_903850505.1 uncultured Myxococcales bacterium
CAGCGTCTCAATCCGCCGCGCCAGATCCACGCACAGCGCGACAATGAGCGGCAACAGCAGGAGCGGCTGGAGCTGCAGATGCACAAACTGGTTGAATTTGGCGCTGTTGAAGGCAAACAACAGTGCGCCGGCGATCGTCGGCAGCGCGCCGAGGCGCAACACACGGTGCAGCAGCCACGCCATCACAGCGTAGTTCAGGGCGTTGAGCAGCAGCGTGGAAACCTGCAGCGCGGTAAAGACGTCGCTCCCCAACGCCCGCAGCGGCCAGTACAGGAGGCCTTGCAGGACGAAGGCGTCGGCGTAGCCCAGCGTGCCGGGCTGCGGGTAGAACATCGGCGGACTCGTCCACGCCGCGTGGCCCAGCAGCGCCTGCCACTGATGCTCCAGCAGGAACGCGATGAGCCGCGTGTCGCCCGCGTCGCCGGACATGAGCCGCAAGCCGCTTGTAAGATCAGCGCGATGAAACCAGAAGAGACCCAGCAAGCCGGACGCCGCGATCGCGACCCACGCCGGCAGCGACAAGCGACGCGCCACCGGCTGGTGCTGCAGGAATACGGACGGCTGCGCGGTCGCGTCGGTCACAAGACATCCTCGGGGGTGGCGCATGCGCGGCGCTGACGGCCCGCACGCGCCCGAAGTATGCCGACGGGCCGACGGGTTGGGAAGCGACGCGGCAGGCTGGCGCGCATCGGCAGTTTGGCTTACAACAAGCGCCACGCAGCGGGCGCTGATCCCGAGCAGAGGCACACCATGTCCCATCCCGATTGGTCAAAGTTGGCGGAACAGAAGATTGCGGCGGTGCGCGCGGCGCAGGTCGAGTGGGCGGCGCTGCCGATCCAGACGCGCATTGAGAAGCTCAACGCGGCCAAGCTGGCAATCCTGGCGCGCGGCGAGGAGTTGGCGCAGCTGATCTCCGACGAGACCCGCAAGCCGCTGGCGGAGGCGTATTCCGCTGAAGTCCTGGCGATCGGCGACATCTTCGGCTACTGGCTGCGCAAAGGGCCGGACCTGCTGAAGCCGCGCAAGGGCGACGTGCCGAGCCTGGAAATGCCCGGCAAGAAGGCGTGGATTGAGCGCGTGCCGCGCGGCGTGGTGGTCTGCATCTCCCCGTGGAATTTCCCGGTGCAGTTGCCGATGCGCACGGTGGCGCCGACGCTGCTGGCGGGCAACGGCCTGATCCTGAAGCCGTCGGAAGTGACGCCCAAGAGCGGCGCATGGCTGGTCGCGCGGATTCGCGAGGTCATCGGCCCCGTGATCGACGTGATGGAAGGCGACGGCGCGGCGGGCGCGGCGCTGATCGAGGCGATGCCGGACGCGGTGGTCTTTACCGGCTCCACGCGCACGGGCCGCAAGGTCGGCGTGATGTGCGCGGAACGCGGCATTCCGTGCGAGCAGGAGCTCGGCGGCAAGGATTGCGCGGTTGTGCTGGCCGACGCCGATCTGGATCGCACGGCGACCGGCGTGGCCTGGGGCATCGTCAGCAACGCGGGGCAGAATTGCTCGGGCATCGAACGCGTTGCGGTCGCGGCGCAAATTGCCCCGCAGTTCATCCCGCTGCTGGTCAAGAAGCTGCAGGAGACCGCCAAGGACGTGCCGGAGCTTGTCACGCCAATGCAACGGCGCATCGTCATCGAGCAGATCGAGGAGGCGATTGCCCGTGGTGCGCAAGTGCTGACGGGTGGCCTGCCGATCGGCGACGCGCCGATTCCGCCGACCCTGCTGACCAAAGTGCCGCGCGACGCGATGGCTTGGAAGGACGAGTCCTTTGGCCCGATCGCTGTGCTGGAAGTCCATACGTCCGAGGAAGAGTTGATCACGGCGGCCAACGACACGCGCTACGGCCTCGGCAACTCCGTGTGGGGGCACAACACCGACCACGCCACGGACGTCGCACGCCGCGTTGTCTCGGGCATGGTGTGGATCAACAACCACAGCTTCAGCGCCGCGCTCGCGGACCTGCCGTGGGTGGGCACCGGCGATTCCGGCACGGGCATGACCAACAGCCCGGACGTCCTGCACCTGCTGACGCGGCCGCGCCTGTACGTGGTCGACAGCAACAAGGATCTGGAGCCGTGGTGGTATCCGTACGGGCCGAAGTTGCTGGATTTGATGCGCGTCCTCGTCAGCCGCCAGCAAACTGGCGGTCTGGGCGCAACGCTCAGGACGCTATCCGCGCTCAAGGCGCGCATGAAAGAAATCAAGAGCTGACCCGCCTTTTCACGGAAATCCATGCCCAGTTTCACTTGTTCGACCTGCAACGCCGCCTTTGAAGTTCCCGACGCCACGTTGGCCAAATATCCGGGTTGGACGCCGCGTTTCTGCGCCGCCCATCGGCAGCAGCGCGGCGCAAGCACGGGGAGTTCGCGCTTTTCCAAGCCCGCACCGCCGCCGCCCAAGCCGCCGCGCGATCCCAACGCTGAACCGACCATCACGGGTGTGCCGCCGGCCGCCGCGTACGGCTCCAAGACGTTTCGCGGCAGTTCCGTGGGCAGCCCGTCTGAGATGCGCTTGACGCCCGAGGAAGCGCTGGAGCGGTACACCGGCGGCCCGCAGGACGGCATCTTCACGGACGGCGGCTGCGATCCCAATCCCGGCGCCGGCGGCTGGGCGTTTGTCCACGTCGAAAAAGGCGAAATTGTTGGCCAAGGCTCGGATTGCGAACGCCTCACGACCAACAACCGCATGGAAATGACGGCGATCATCGAAGCGTTGAAATCGTTACCCAAACAGGCGCAGGTCACCATTTTCAGCGACAGCGACCTGTGCGTGAAGACGCTGACGATTTGGGCCAAGAGCTGGAAAGCCAACGGCTGGCGCAAGAAAACGGGCGAAGTGAAGAACCTGGATTTGGTGATGGAAGCCTATGATCTGCTCCACGCCCATCCGAACGTGAAGATGCAGTGGATCCGCGCGCACGACGGCACGCGCTGGAACGAATACGTTGACGCGCTGTGCACTGCGGCCTTACGTCGTGTTACCAGACGCTGAGTGGAAGGCGCCTGCAAACGGGGGTCATATGCAGGTCAGCTTTTTTGGTGCAGCGGGCACGGTCACCGGTTCGCGGCATTTGTTGGAGGCGCACGGCCGCAAGATCCTCATCGATTGTGGCATGTTTCAAGGCCTGAAGGCGCTGCGTCTGCGCAACTGGGCCGCGCCGGGCTTCAGTCCGGGTGAAGTCGACGCGGTGATCCTGACCCACGCGCACCTCGATCACTCCGGCTGGCTCCCGCTGCTCGCAAAGACCGGCTTCAAGGGCCCGATCTACACGACCGCCGCGACGCGCGACTTGGCCGAGGTCTTGCTGATCGATTCTGGCCACCTGCAGGAAGAAGACGCGCGCTTCGCCAACCGTCACGGTTTCTCCAAGCATCATCCCGCGTTGGCGCTCTTCACGGAGGAGGAAGCGCGCGCAGTGATGGCGCAATTCCGCGTCGTTTCGTGGCATGAGCCTTTTGACATCGGCGGCGGGATGAGCGCGACGCTGCACCGCGCCGGCCACATGCTCGGTGCGTCCATCGTGCGGATCACCGACGGCAAGACCAGCGTCGTCTTCACGGGCGATCTGGGCCGCCCCGACGATCTCCTGTTGCCAGGGCCCGAGACCGTCGAACATGCCGACCTGATTGTGTGCGAATCGACCTACGGCAATCGCCGCCACGGGCCGGGCGATCCCGAGCCGGAGATCGTCGAGATCGTCCATCGCACCGCGCGGCGCGGCGGCGCGGTCATCATCCCGTCGTTCACCGTCGGTCGCGCGCAGCAGTTGTTGTGGCATTTCCGCAGGCTGCGCGATCGCGGCGCGATTCCGGATTTGCCGATCTACCTGGACAGCCCGATGGCGGCGACGGCGACGCGTCTGTACCAGAAGCACTCAGAACTGCTGCGCTTGAGTCCGACGGAATGCGCCGCGATGTGCGATACCGCGCATGTCATCGGCACCGTCGAGGAGTCCAAGCAGGTCACGGCGTGGCAAGGGCCGATGATCGTCATTGCCGGCAGCGGCATGGCGACCGGGGGACGCGTACTCCACCACATCAAGGCTTTTGCCCCGGACCACCGCAACACGATCCTGTTCGCCGGCTATCAGGCGGTCGGCACGCGCGGCGCGGACATGGTGGCGGGCAAAACGTCGGTTCGCATCCACGGTCAGGACGTGCCGATTCGCGCCGAAGTCGCGCAGTTGGAGAGTCTGTCCGCGCACGCCGACTGGAGCGAAATCTTGCAGTGGCTGCGCGGTTTCCGCAGCCCGCCGCAGCAGGTCGCCATCGTTCACGGCGAGCCGGAGGCGGCTTTGGCGCTCGCCGGGCACATCAACGGCGGTCTCGGCTGGCAGACGCACATTGCCCAGCAGGGTGAGACATTGGGCTTTTCTTGAGCCTGAGCGCTTCCCGCGACCGCCGCGTCGGCAACAACGGCAAGGCCGTCGCAAGCTCCGCCGACGTGAGTCTCCCGCCGTGACCCGCTGAAACAATCTCTGACCGCGGTCGCTCGGCGCGGACAGGACTCGACTCGGACGCGTAAGTAGCTGACTCGCCTCGGGTCCGAGGTGCTTGAG
>CAINLT010000274.1 GCA_903850505.1 uncultured Myxococcales bacterium
CACCAGGCCGGGCGGCGAGCGGGACACAAGGACCCCGGGCGCTGCCGAAGGGTGGGCGGCGCAGCGCGAGCTGCGGGACCGCATTGTGGAGCTGTGTCCGGCGGAAGCTGGGCACTGCGGCGGGGAGGTCGATTTTTTGGGGCGGAGGTCCCCGGCGAAGCCGGAACTCTCGGTTCTTCGCGCATTCCGGTTCAAGGCCCCCGCCCGCGACCGACTTGACGCGTAGGATTTGCCCCGTCACCATCAGCGCATGAAAAACCATCTGGAATCACGATCACTTGGACGTTTGGTCGCGTGTTGCCTGTGCGTCGCTGGCCTGTTGCTGGGGCTGCCCGCCTACGCTGAGCCGGTGCCATTGGCCGATTGCGCGACAGCAACGGGCGTGGCAACCGCCAAGGAAACGCCGAGCGGTCCGCGGCCGATCCCCAAAGACCGCTTGGTCCTGAACGACCTGTCGATCTTCCGCTACAACCCGATCGGCCTGGAAACGCAGATCCGCTTTGGCTGGCAACACCAGCTCTACGAAGCCGAGGATTCCGCGGCCAAGCGGGATAACTTTGTCTTTGCAGGCACGTACACACGAATCAATCCGGCGTCCCTGCGTGTGGCGGGCATGGTGGAGTTCCAGCCCGTCAGCCTGCTCAACCTGCGCTTCACCGCTGAATACATTCATTATTACGGCAACTTCTCATTCATGCAGTCCCGCCCGTCGGCGTACGACAATCTCGGCGATGCCGACATGAAGGCCAACAAGACCGGGCCGCTCGCGAACTATGCCGCCAGCGGCTTCCATGCGACGTTCGAGCCGCTGCTTCAGTTCAAAGTCGGGCCGATCGCCGTCCGCAGCCGCGCGTTCCTCGGTTGGTTCGACATGAACCTGCAGCGCGGCGACCGTGTGTGGTACGAATCCACGCTCGACACGGCGATCCCCGGTAAGGGCCTGGTCTTCGCCAATGATCTCGACGTGCTGTACGGCATGGACATCGGCAAGGCGCGGCTCAACGTCGGCGCGCGCTATTCCGTCGTCGCGCCGATGTACACGGCCGACCAGATCCTGCCGACACAGACCTTGGACGGCCTCGACAACAACCATCAGCGCGTCGGCTTGCTGGCGGCGTACACGCTGTACGACGACGGCTACACCGCGTTCAACAAGCCGACGGTCCTCCTCATCAGCAGCTGGTACCTGACCCATCGGTACCGGGCTGGGCAGGAAGTGTCGCGGGGCCTGCCGTACATCGTCCTGGGCTTCGCTTTCCAAAGCGACTTGCTGGACGTGAAGTAGCGCAACCGCGGCAAGTGGGTGGAAGCGGCTAGAACGAGTAGCCCAAGCCCAGATCGCCGCCGGTCGGATAGTTGAGCTTTTCCGTGCCGCCAAAAGGCAGAAAATACAGCGAACTGGAGCCCTGCATTTGGACAAAAAAGTTGCGGCCAATGTGCACCGACGCGCCAACTGCCAGGTTCAGGCCAAAGAGCAGCCGCTGCTGCAGATCGGCGACTGACGTCTTGTCGCAGAGCGGATGATCAGTGCCGAAGAACTTGCAGTTCGGGTCCGTCGTCGCGACAAAATCGCCGAGCAGGTGCGCGTCCAGGCCCGGTCGCGCGTACAGGCGCAGGGGGCCATGGCGCCAAGTGAAGCCAAGACCGCCGATGATCCGCACGGAATTGAAGGCGTGAAGCACGTCGCGGTACGGGTCCGACAGGCTGGTGTACATGTTGGCGCGGCCAAACCACTCAATGCCATTGCGGAATTCGTGCGCGACGCCGATGGAGAAGCCCATGCTGTGGAAATTCTGCCGCGTCGGCTGTTTCAGGTACAGCGCGTAGCCGCCGCTCATGTCGAGGCGCACGCCGTCGTCGCGGCGGATGCTCGTGGGATCCGGCTCCGTTTCCGCGACGGGCACGCAGGCAAGCCAGCGCGCGAGGAAAGCGTCGACCTTGGCGGCGCTGTCGCGCAAGGGCACCCGCAGTTCGCTGTCGACCACCCGCCGCCGCGCATCAAAAATCGCCAGCCACACTTCCGGCCCTTCCGGCGTCGCGCGTACCGTTGCGTACACAAGGCCATCCGCGCCCAGCCGGTCCGCCAGCGTGTGCAGCCGCCGGTGATCGCCATAGGGTCGGGTGAGATCGGACGTCTCGCGCCAGTCGACAAATGCCTTGGCCAGCTCCACGTTGACCGCGGGCGCAAAGAAATTGCCGCGAAACCGCTTGTCGGGCTGCGCGGCAAACGCGTCGCGCAGCGCGATGTGCGCTTTGGCTGGCTCGCCGCGATCCAGAAGGCACACGCCGAGCATCACCTGCGCATCCGCCAGCGGCTTGGGATCCATCACGTCCAAAAAGCCGGCGCGGCCCATTTCCACCGCGCTGACGAGCGTCTGCGTGGCCGAGTCCGTCGACAGGTTCAAGTACTGCTCCAGCCCCTGGCGGTAGCGCTGCTGCGCCAACTGCTGCAGCGGCTGCAACGTGGGATCCTGGCCGAGCGCCAGCCGCACCTGATCCGGTGAAAGCGCGCGCACCATGGGAGTCGATTGCAGCAGCGCCAACAGCTGCGCCTCAATTGCCGGCGTCCAATCGCTCTGCCGCGGTGCGTCCGGGGAGAACAGGTCCGTGACGGCGACGTCGTGGCTCCGCACCGGCAAGATGGCAACGACGCGCGGGCTCTTGCGCGCGTCTGGCACGTCCGCCGCGCGCAAGGCTGCCGGGTCAGCAATGGGCTGCGCGAGTACCGGCAGCGCGCCGAGCAGCACGAGGGCCGCGAGCAGCCACTTCATAGACCGCTCGCCGTGTTGCCGTCTGCCAACGTCGCGGGATGCTGGCAATCGAGGATCGCCGGATCGCTCGTTGCCGCAGTCGCGACGCGCACGAACGTCAGTTGCACGCTGCTGGTCGCAAGCGTCGGCTGGGAGGGGTCGTCGACGGCGACCGTGCCTTTCAGGCGGCCGTCATCCATCAGGTTCAGCTCGCCGCGCAAGCCGAGCGGCGACTCCGGCGACGTTCCCGGCACGCATGCCTGCAGCGCAAACGTGACCCGTCCGGTTGAGTCAACCTTGGCTTGGTGCAGGAACGCGCACTCGCACTCCTTGCGCAGCGGCAACGGCGAACGCGCGAAGTCAAACTGCCCGGAGCGGTAGTAGCGCACCAGCCCCGCGATGTCCGGACCGTACGCGCCGATGACGAGTTCCACGCCCAGCGGCGTCGCGGGCTGGGTCGCGCTGAAAAGCAGCGAGTTGGCGGTACCTTGCGCGGGCGCTTCCGCGTGCCATACGCCGTCGACGTCCGGGCCGCTGCTGCATGCGCCGAGCACGGCGATCAGGGCCAGCCCCATCCAACGGGTTGTGCAGTGCGACATGCGGCGTCCGGTGCTCAAGAAGCGCGCGCGTTCGGGGAGATCGCGGCCGCGGGCACAAAGCGCCCACTGGCATAGTCTGCCACAATTTCACCGTGATCAAACGCCAGCGGCGGCAGCGCGGATAGCGGCCAAAATTGCGCCTTGCCAGCGTCGTCCCCCGCAATCGGCTCGCCGTCCGCGGTGACGGCAAACACGACGGTCGCCGTCTGACGCCGTGGATCGCGGTCTGGATTGGAGTACGTGTGCATTTGGAAGCGGATGCTGCCGATCAGGCCTGTCTCTTCCTGCAGTTCGCGAAGCACCGCGTGCTCGCAGGACTCGCCAGCATCGACAAAGCCGCCAGGCAACGCCCAGCCGTGCGGCACAAAGCGCCGTTCGATGAGCAGGATCGCCGGACGACCATCGGGCAGCCGGCGCTCAACGAGCGCGTCCACGCACAGCGACGGGCCAGAGTAGCGAAACACGCCGACCATCGCGGCCTCCTCGGGGCGCGGACGTTATTCCAGCGGCGCGCAGACGACCTGGAAATTGTCGATGTAAATGCCTGAACCGCCGCGGATGCCCACGACAACCATGCCCGCCGGACACATCGCTTCAAACGGCGTGCCGCCCGCGCCGCCGATCGACGTCAGCATGTGCGTGTTCTTCGACGGCTTCACCTTGGCTTTGCGCTTGTCCAGGGCATCGAGCGCGTCCTGCAGCATCTTCGCCGTCAGGTTGCCGATGCGATCCGCGACCGTCGCATGCTCCGCCTCGTAGGCAAAACCGGCCTTCTCGGCGTACGGCACAATGCGCTTGCCATTGGCGCCCGGCGCGCTCGACGAATGTTCTTCGACCTCCGCCATTGCCGCCGTACCCGCCAGCGGCTCTTCCAGCACTTGACCCACGCCGACGATGCTCACCGCCATCACCGCCGTCTTGGGGTCCAGGCCCTTGGGCAGCGCGGTCGTGTGGCCCAGCTGGATCGTGTAGTGGCCGTTGTCAATCGCCACCCAATGCTTCTCTTTCCAAAAGACGTTCTTTTGCTTGGGCTTGTGGAGGTCAAACTGCATCTGGAAGATGCCGGAAACCGGCTTCTGGTCCTCGTCGCGCAGCGTGCTGTCAAACTGCAGGACGGTGCGCTTGCCGCCAGCCGCAGCCGCGTGTGCGGGAAGCGCCGGCAAGGCGAGCGCCAGCATCGGCAGAAGAATCTGAAATGGCTTGAGAATCTGGCTGATCATCGCGGTCTCGTTCTCCTCGGGCCGGCGCACCGCCATCCCGTGTAGCGCGCGTGTTCTAACAACTCGCCGCGGCAAGCGCAAACGCAGCGGCTGCGTTCACGGCGTCTGGCCGCCTTCCAGCCACAGCCACAGGGCGTCGCCTGCGCGGTCGACGTGCGTGAGCACCGTGCCTGACGGCAATGGACCTGGGCTCAGCGCCAGCAACGGCAACACCGCCTGGCCGGCAAAGATTCCCTGCAACGCCGACTCACAAAGCGCGCTCAGCGCAGCCTCGGATGGCGGCGTTGCGAGATCGCCAAGGAGCGGGCTCGACTGGTGCGTCGACAAACGTTCCACAGAGACCAGAGCGAACGCCAGGACGTGCGTCCCCTGCAAATGCGGCAGCAGCGTCGCGCGGAAGCCGCCAGTTACGGTCAGCACGGTCATTTCCGTGTCGGCCACCCGGGCGATGATCTCCAGCTGGCCGTCTTCCATCGTCCATTCCACCGCGGCGCCCGCCGGCGTGTCGATGAGCCGCGTCACAGGACTGCTGCCGGGCCAGAACCGCGCACCCGTCGGCGGCCCCTCAATCCATTCGTCGACCTGCGGCAGCAAGTCCGCCGCCCAGCCCGGCGCCAGCGTTGTCGCCAGCGTCGTCGGCGCGCGGGCGCAGAGCGCACCAGACCGCGCCGCAAGCCATGCCAATCGCTGCACCAGCGCTTGATCCAGCACCAACGCGCGGCGCAGGAACGCCTGTCCCGACGGCGGGGAACGCTGCGCGAGCGGGGAAGCCAGGGCCACCGGCAGCGGTGCATCGACTGCGCACGGATGCCGGTCGCCATCCACGGACACAGCCAGATTGGCCTGCGCCAGCGCGCCCGCATGCGTCGCCAGATGGCCGTCGTCGTCCTGGAATTGCACGGCGAAGCGCAACTCGATTGGCGGGACCGCGGTCGGCGACGGCGTCACCCGCCCCGATTGCTCCAGCGACGCCGCGAAGATCGTCGCCAGCGTCGGCAGGAATGCCTGGTTCAGATGCGCGGCCAACTGGACGGCAATTTGGCTGCTCAGGTGCTCGTCCAGGCTCGCGGGCAACGTCGGCGGCAGCTTGCCAAGACACGCGGCCGGATCGGTCACTTTCGCGAGATGCCACGTCGCCACCGGCGCGCCGCTCGCTTGCACAACCAGCCCTCCCGACGGCGCGCGGACGATTTCGGCGGCCAACTCCAGCTTGGCGTCCTCCGCCTGCCAGCCCACGGCGCAGCCTGCCTGCCCGGTCAACACCAGAGAGAGGTTCGCCGCCGTCTTGCCGAGTTGCGCGGTCAGCCGAAGGTGTTGCGGGTCCTGCCACGTCAGCGCCAGCGTTTCCAGCGGCACGAAAAGGTCAAACGCGGTGAATTGGCCGTCCGCGGCGGTCGGCAAAGGCCAATCGGCGATCTTCGCTTCCAGCGACTTGCCCGCCGCGAGCCGCACGGTCTCCGCGACCGCCGGCAAATCTGCGTCCAGGAGCGCGACGCGGAGCCCGCTCGGCATGGCCAATTCCGGTGCCAGCGGCTTTTGCAGCGGCTGCGGCTGCCCGGTGCACGCCGCCAACAGGCAGGCAAAGGCCAGCAAACGTCGATGCGGAGGCGAACGCGTCATTCGCCACCTCGCGGCACGTTCCAGCGCTGCAGGCGCCCGGAGCCGGGGTGCGCCGGATTGGCCAGATCAAGCCACAGACAGGCGGCGGTCGCGTCGGGCTGGGTGACGAGCGTCGGCCACGCCTGCAGCGTCCCGGGCACGGTGTAGGTGCTGAACCCGCCGGCCGGCTTCTCCGCGGCCACGCGCACGCGCATGCTCGTCGCATCCTGCGCCGCGACGACCGCCAGCCCGGTCGGCAGCACGACGACGGACAGCACGGAACCCAGCAGGTCGGAACGGGTCGTCTGGTGCGCCTCATCGATCCGCTGGCCGTCCATCACGAGCTGATGCGCAACGACGCCCGACTTCGCCCGCGCCAGCATCACACGGTCATTCAGCCGGTCGCGATACGCCAGCACCAGCTCGCCGCCGGGACCGAGCGTCGCAGCCACCGGCATGCCCACGTCGCCCTGATCCGCGCCCGTCTTGGCATCAACGCCCGCAATGCGCGCCACGCTCCAACCCGCGTCCGGGTGCACCGCTACGACCAGATCGCCACGCGTCGCTTCATACGCGGCAATCGCCGGACCGGACGGCATCACAACCATGGCCAACGACCGCCCCAGATCGACTGGCGCGGTCGTGTCCCCTGGCAATGCGACGGGCTGCGGCAGCGCCTCGACCTGCCAACCATCCGCGCCTTTGCGCGCCACGCGGATGTTTTGGATGTCCAGCGCGCGCCACGCGAGAATCGGCTGTCCCTGCCACATGCCAATCGCCAACGCTGCGCCGACGGTGCCGGGCGTCGCAGCCATGACTTGCTCACGCTGCCAGCCATTGGCGCCCTGCGTCGCGTACCACAGCGTCCCATCGCCCGCGCGTCGCCACGCGAGGTGCACGATCCCGTCCGTGTCCGTCACCGCCGCGGAAGTATGACCGGCTGGCGGCTCCTGCGCGCTCGCCGCCGGTCCCGCCAGGAAGCTCGGCTGCCAATCGCCTTGGGATTCCCGCATCCACAGCAGGCTTTTGCGCTCAGAGCTGAACGCGGCGACGCCGAGCTGACCATCGGCCATTCGCACCGCCGCGAGCCGCCCCAGCAATCCCGACGTCGACGTCGCGGGCGACGCCAGCGCTTCGCACAGCCCCGAACCCGGATTGCACGCGAAGCCCGACGGACACAGCCCGGTCTCGCACTTCGCGGTTTCCTTGTCGCAACTCGCCGCCAGCCACAGCGCGCCAACGAGGGCAAGAAGAAGCAGCGGAGTTGTCGACCGACGGACGCTCATGCCTACAGGATGATGCCGCCCTGCCCGCTGCGCAAGTCGCGGCAGCCTTGGGCGGGTCCGCTGGCATTGGCCAAAATCCGTGGTAGGATCGCGACTCCGCCGCCGACGAATCGGGAACTTGTCAGCGGCGTGCTTTGCAGTCTGGATGTCTGGCTCGTGGGAGTTGCGATGTCGGAACACAATCGCGCGATCTTGCGGAGCATTCCGCTCTTCAAGGATTTTGACGATGCGGCGAGCGACGCCGTGATCGCTGTGCTGAAAGTGCGGCAGTTTGGCGCGGGCGAGACGGTTTTCCAGCAAGGCCAGCCGGGCGACACGATGGTGATCGTGTCCGTCGGCCACCTCCGCGTGGAGCTCAACGACAACAATGGCGTGCGCACGACGGTGGGTTCCATCAGCGGCGGCGAAGTTGTGGGTGAAATGGCGGTCCTCGATCCGGCGCCGCGCGCGTGCACCGTGACTGCGGTCAGCGACACCGTTGTGTATGAACTGAACCGCGCCGGCCTGTCGCAGCTCCGCAAGACCTGTCCGGCCGCGAGCGCGACAATCGTCAGCGCCGTGATCAACGACGTGACGCGGCGGTTGCGGCAGATCAACAAGCAGATCGACGGGCTGTTGAATCCGCGCACGAGCGGCATCTACAAGCCCGCGGCATCTGTCGGCACGACGCCCGTCGGCCGCCCGCCCATGGATTCGACCGACTCGCCGTCGCTCTTCTCCCGCATCTGGTCGCGCCTCTCGGGCGACTGAGCGCACGCGAGCCGACAACCGCCTCACCGACTGGAGTACGCGATGGCTGAACAGATTGACCTGCGCGCCCTGCCCGCCCTGCAGGACTACCCCTCGAACGAGCTGAAGCTGCTTGCCTCGGCCGCGCCGGCGCGCGCGTACGCGAAGGGCGATGTGCTGTGCCGCGAAGGCACCGTCGGCCAGTCGTGCTTCCTGCTGGCGACGGGTTCAGTCAACGTCGTGAAGCACACGGAAGACGGCGAAAAGGTGCTGGCCACGCTGCGTGCCGGGCAAATCGTCGGGCAGTTGGCGCTTGTCGATCGGTCGCCGCGCTCGGCGTCGCTGATCGCGCAGGAGCCGGTCGTGGCGCTGGAGCTGACGCGCGACGTGTTTGAGAAGCTGCTGCGCGCGTCCAGCCCGGTTGCGCTGCGCTTTCAGGAGCAAATCGCCGTGGCGGGCGTGCGGCAACTGCGCATGGCCAACCACCGCCTCACGACGATCGTCAACGGCGCGCGCGGCCGGTCGACACCGTCGCACGCCATCGCTGCGGCGCCCGAGTCGCGTCCGGCGCTGATGAAGGTGCAGGCGGCGATCGACGACTGGGACGTCAAGCTCGAGGACACCCAGAATCTGGCGGATCTGGATCGCGTGACGTTCCTGCGACCGCAGAACTAGCACCCGCTGACCGAGAGGGCACTGCGCGGAAATCCGCGACGCGCGCACCCCGATCTGCTAGACTCCGCGCCCCGCGCGATTCGACGCGCTGATCTGTGTTTGCGCCATGGCCAACGCTCCTGAACTCTCGCCCTCCCCCAGCGCCGCGCACGATGTCGGCCCCGGTCCGCATCCTGACATCCGCGGCTTCACGGTCGGCGGCACGGTGCGCGTCGAGCGGCCCTTCGTCCTCGCCCCCATGTCGGGCGTCACCGACAGCGCTTTCCGGCGCATGTGCGGCATGGCGTCGACCGACACGGTCGGCCTGTACGTCACCGAATTCATCTCCATCGAGGGCCTGACGCGCGCCAACATGAAATCCGCCGCGCGCCTGGCTTTTGACGCCCGGGTCGAGCGCCCGCTGTCGGTGCAAATCTTCGGCGGCGAAGTCGAGCGCATGGCCAGCGCGGCACAAATCGCGGAGGAAGGCGGCGCGCAAATCGTCGACATCAACTGCGGCTGTCCTGCGCCCAAGGTCGTCAAGCGCGGCGGCGGCGCGGAGCTGATGCGGCAATGCGACACGTTGGCGCGGCTCGTCGAGCGCACGGTCAACGCGGTCAAGGTGCCGGTGACCGTCAAGATCCGCAGCGGCTGGGGCGCGGATTCCATCAACGCCGTGCAAGTTGCCAGGATGTGCGAGGAAGCCGGCGCGCAGATGATTTGCGTCCACGGCCGCACGCGCTTGCAGTTGTACACGGGCGAAGCCGATTGGGGCGTCGTCGCCGATGTCGCAGCCAACGTGCGCGTGCCCGTCGTCGGTTCAGGCGACGTGACGACAGCGGAAGAAGCGATCTGGCGCGCACGCACGCCGGGCGTCGCAGGCGTGATGATCGGCCGCGCCGCCATCATGAATCCATGGATTTTTGGCCAGATTGACGATCTGATCCAGGGCAAGCCGCAGCGCGTCGTCGATGGCGCCGAGCGGCTGCGCGTGCTGCGGGCTTTTGCCGAGATGGCCGCGGAGCGCATTCCGGCGCACGCGATTCCCGGCCGGCTCAAGCAGGTGCTCGCGCGCATGACCAAGGGCATGGAATTCGGCTCGCTGCTGCGCGAGCGGGCGATGCGCGCGCAGACGACCGAGGAGATGTTCGACTGGATTGAGCGGTTCTTCGTCGCCGCCGACGCGGGCGAATTGGAGACCTGGGCGCTGGGTGCGCGCTTCGAACCGGTGCAGGTCAGCGTCGCCGCGTAGCGCCTACGGACGCCCCATGGCGTGATACGAGAAGCCTGCCGCGCGCATCGCCAGCGGCTCCAGCGCGTTGCGACCGTCAAAAACCAGCCGGCACTTCGTCGCCGCCGCGAGCTCCGCGGGCGCAATGCCCCGCAGTTCGCGCCATTCCGTCACGAGCAGGATCGCATCGGCGTCCTTGACGCACTCCTGCCAGCTGCCGACATATTCAATCATGTCGCCCAGTTCAACCTGCGCGGTCTCGGTCGCGACCGGATCGTAGCCCACCACGTACGCGCCATCGCGCGTCAGCGTCCGGGCGATCACGAGCGACGGCGCCTCGCGCATGTCATCCGTGTCCGGCTTGAACGCGAGGCCGAGCAGCGCGATCCGCTTGCCCGCTACCTGCGGACCAAACGTCTCCTGGACCTTGCGCGCGAGCACCGACTTCTGCTGATCGTTGACCGACTCGACCGCCGACAGGATCTCCATCGCAAAGCCGTTCTGGCGGCCCGTCATCATCAGCGCCTTGACGTCCTTGGGGAAACACGAGCCGCCGTAGCCGATGCCCGCGTTCAGGAACGCCATGCCGATGCGGCTGTCCGTGCCGATGCCGCGCTTCACTTCCGTCACGTCCGCGCCGACCTTCTCGCACAGGTTCGCGACTTCATTCATGAACGAGATCCGCGTCGCGAGCATCGCGTTGGCGGCGTATTTGGTCATTTCCGCGGAGCGAATGTCCATGAACAGGATCTGCTCCGCGCTCTCGACAAACGGCAGGTACAGTTCGTGGAGCACCGCGCGCGCCCGGTCGGTCGCCGTGCCGATCACCACGCGATCCGGCTTGAGAAAATCGTCCAGCGCCGCGCCTTCCTTGAGGAATTCCGGATTGGACGCGACGTCGAACGGCTGCTTGGCATGCGCCGCGAGGATGTCGTGCACTTTGGCGTTCGTACCGATCGGCACGGTCGACTTGGTCACGACGACCGCGTAGTCCGTCAGGCTGTCGGCAATCGCCCGCGCCACTTGCAGGACGCGCGACAGATCCGCCGAACCGTCTTCCTGCGGCGGCGTGCCCACGGCGATGAACACCGCCTGCGCGCCCGCAACCGCTTCCGCCGTCGAAGTGGTGAACTTCAGCCGACCGTGCGCCACGTTGTTCAGCACGAGCTCGTCCAAGCCCGGCTCAAAAATCGGGATCTCGCCGCGGCGCAGGCGCTCGACTTTGCTGACGTCGATGTCCACGCACGTGACGTGATTGCCGCTATGAGCGAAGCAAGCGCCCGCGACCAAACCAACATAACCAGTGCCAATAACAGCAATTTTCATGACGTCTCACAGCCAGCCGGGCGACAGGATCGCGCCCTTGAAAGGGCCCGCAGTGTACGGTTGGCCGAGCGGCTGGGTCAACCGGCGACGGCGGATTGTCACGCGTCCGGGCGCAACTGTTGGCCGCCCACGTCCAACGCGCGGTCGACTGGCGCCGTGGCCGCGAACGAATTGCGTCTTTTCAAGAGGTTATCGCGCCTGACTGACCGTCCGCGGCGTTGACGTTTGACGCAATTCGGCGTACACTCCTAGCCCCTTCAGCCGGCAGCCCCGGAGTTCCTACATGGCCAACAGCGACACACCTGACAGCATCGACGATCTGCCACCTCCTTCCGGAGATGGCGGCAACGGCGGCGACAACAACGCCGGCAACATCGCGACGATCCACATCGAAGACGAAATGCGCTCGTCCTACGTCGATTACGCCATGAGCGTCATCGTCGGACGCGCGCTGCCTGACGTGCGCGACGGCTTGAAGCCCGTGCATCGGCGCGTGCTCTTCACGATGTACGAGTTGAAGAACAACTGGAATCTTGCCTACAAGAAATCGGCGCGCGTCGTCGGTGACTGCATCGGCAAGTACCATCCGCACGGCGATCAGTCGGTCTACGACACCATCGTCCGCATGGCCCAGCCGTTTGCGCTGCGCTACCTGCTGGTGGACGGTCAGGGCAACTTTGGCTCCGTCGACGGCGATCCCGCGGCGGCGATGCGTTACACCGAAGTGCGCATGAGCAAATTGGCGCACGAACTGCTCGCCGATTTGGACAAGGAAACCGTAGACTTCCAGCCCAATTACGACGGCCACGATCACGAGCCGACGGTGCTGCCGACGCGCGTGCCGAACCTGCTGGTCAACGGCTCGGGCGGTATCGCGGTCGGCATGGCGACCAACATCCCGCCGCACAACCTCGTGGAAATCATCGACGCGACCATCGCGCTGATCGAAGACGCGTTCATCGACGTGCGCGGGCTGATGAAATTCGTGCAGGGTCCGGACTTCCCGACCGGC
>CAINLT010000275.1 GCA_903850505.1 uncultured Myxococcales bacterium
GACAAGCCCTCACCCTACTTCTTCTTCGCCTTCTTGTCGGCCGAGTGGCCAAAGAACGTGCGCGTCGGGGAGAATTCGCCCAGCTTGTGGCCGACCATGTTCTCCGTAACGAACACCGGGATGAACTTCTTGCCGTTATGGACCATGAAGTTCAGACCGACGAAGTCGGGGAACACCGTCGAACGACGCGACCAAGTCTTGATCGGCCGCTTGTTGCTCGTACGGTTCGCTTCCTCGACTTTCTCTTTGAGATGCCCGTCGATGAAGGGACCCTTTTTAATCGAACGCGCCATGTGAATCCTCGTGCCTTGCTGTCAGTTCTTCGTAAAAACCGCCTGACTTTCGTCAGGAGTGTCTTGCTTATCGACCTAGCGCTTGCCCTTCGGGCGGCGCGAAACGATGAGGCGATCCGTGCGCTTGTTATGGCGCGTCTTCGGACCCTTGGTCTTCCAGCCCCACGGACTCGTCGGATGCCGACCGCCCGAAGTACGACCTTCACCACCACCGTGCGGGTGATCGACCGGGTTCATGGCCACGCCGCGCGTCTGCGGGCGAATGCCCAACCAGCGGGTACGACCAGCTTTGCCCAGGTTGATCTTGTCGTGGTCGAGGTTACCGGTCTGACCAATGGTCGCACGGCAATCACGGCCCACTTTGCGGAGTTCGCCAGACGGCAGGCGAAGCAGCGCGTGCTTGCCTTCTTTCGCCATCAGCTGCGCAGCCGTACCGGCCGAGCGACACATCTGCGCGCCCTTGCCGGGCTGCAGCTCAACCGCGTGGACGAACGTACCCACCGGAATGTTCTCCAGCGGCAGCGTATTGCCCGACTTGATGTCGGCGTTCTTCGAGGAGATCACGACGTCGCCGACTTTGATGTCGAGCGGCGCGATGATGTAGCGCTTCTCGCCGTCTGCATAGTGCAGGAGCGCGATGCGGGCCGACCGGTTCGGGTCGTGCTCGATGGTCGCAACCGTCGCCGGCACAGCCACTTTATCGCGCTTGAAGTCGATAATGCGGTAATGCTTGCGGTGACCACCGCCAACGTGGCGCGACGTGATGCGGCCGAGGTTGTTACGACCGGCCGTCGTCGACATCGGAACCAACAGCGGCTTATGCGGCGTGTCAGTCGTGACGTCAGCGAAATTGTCGAGCGCCAACTGGCGGGTGCCTGCGCTGTAAGGACGATACTTCTTGATGCCCATTTCGAACTCCGAAACGCTCAGCCTTGAAAGCCGACGCTATCAAACGCCTTGAAAGAACTCGATCTGCTGACCGTTTGCAACCTGGACGAACGCCTTCTTGACGTCCGCACGGTGGCCAGAGAACTTGCCGACGCGACGCAGCTTGCCCGGCTTCTGCTGGGTGCGCACGGAGTCAACCTTCACGCCGAACAGCTGTTCGACGGCGGCTTTGATCATCGGCTTGTTGGCGTCGCGATGCACGTCGAAGACCACAACGTTGAGCGATTCACGCGCAATGTTGTTCTTCTCGGTAATCAGCGGACGAATCAGGACTTGGGTCAAATGCAGGCCCATAAGGCACCTCGAGTCAAAGAGAAGAACTTAGGCCAACCGGGTCTCGAGCGCCTTGGCGGCGTCGACGGTCAGAATCAGTTTGTCGTACTTCAGGACATCAAACACGTTCACGCCTTCAGCGCGAATGTACTTGGACGTCTTGAGGTTGCGGATCGACATGTGCAGGTTGGCCTGCTCATCGGCGGTCACCACGAGCGCCTTGATCGTGCCCAGGCGACCGAGGACGGCAAGCGCCTCCTTGGTCTTCGGGGCCGCGAACACGAACTGGTCGATGACCAGCAGGTCGCCCGTCGAAGCGCGGGTCGTCAGCGCAGAGCGCAGAGCGGCAGCGCGCACTTTCTTCGGCACGGTGTAGCTGTAGTTGCGGGGATGCGGGCCGTGGGCCACGCCGCCGCCGCGGTAAATCGGCGCTTTCTTGGAGCCGTGACGCGAACCGCCCGAGCCCTTCTGCTTCAGCGCCTTCTTGGTCGTGCCGTGCACCGTGGTGCGCGTCTTGACCGAGTGGGTGCCCTTGCGGCGACCCGCGAGCTGATTGCGCACGATTTCCCAGTGCAGGTACGGCTTCATTTCCGCAGCGAACACCGAATCCGCGAGTTCGATCTCGCCGACGGGCTTGGCTTGCGTATTGAGGATGGCGAACTTTGGCATGACTGCCCTCGTGTCTCGTGTAGGGGCGGTACTTGTCCCGCCCGGGTGCTAATCGCTACTGCTCTATCGACTCACAGTCAGATCAGGTCTTGATCTCGACCGCGACGCCCGCCGCCAGGTCCAGGCGCATCAGCGCGTCAAGCGTCTGCTGCGTCGGGTCCAGGATGTCGATCAGGCGCTTGTGCGTACGCACTTCGAACTGCTCGCGGCTCTTCTTGTCCACGTGCGGCGAACGCAGCACCGTGTAGCTGTTGATCCGCGTCGGCAGCGGAATCGGACCGGCAATGCGCGCGCCCGTGGTACGGACGGTCGTGATGATCTCGCTGACGGACTGATCCAGCAGCTTGAAATCATAGGCTTTGAGCCGGATGCGGATGCGTTGACCTGCCATGACGATTACTCCTGAAAACTGCTAAGCGAACCGAATTGCGCGAATTAACCGTTCTTCTTGACGATTTCAGCCAACACCGACGACGAAGCCGGCGCGTAGTGGCTGAACTGCATCGTGTACGTGCCACGACCCTGAGTGCGCGAGCGCAGATCAGTGGCGTAACCGAAGGTCTCGCCCAGGGGCACTTCCGCTTCGATCGTCCGCGAACCGCCGCGCTCACCCAGATTGGTGATGCGGCCACGACGGCTGTTCAAGTCGCCGATGATGTCGCCCATGTAGTCTTCCGGCACTTCGACTTCCATCGCGAAGATGGGTTCGAGCAGAACCGGCTTGGCCTTGCTGACGGCTTCCTTGAACGCCATGGAGCCCGCGATGCGGAACGCCATTTCGTTCGAGTCGACTTCATGGTACGAGCCGTAGAACAGCGTCGCCTTGATGTCGACCAGCGGGAAGCCAGCGAGGGTACCGTTGGACATCGCGTCTTGGATGCCCTTGTCGACGGCCGGGATGTATTCCTTCGGAATCACGCCGCCCTTGACTTCGTCGCTGAACTCGTAGCCCTTGCCCGTCTCTTGCGGCGCGATGCGGATGCACACGTGGCCATACTGGCCGCGACCACCCGTCTGCTTCGCGTACTTGTAGTCGACTTCAGCGCCCTGCGTGATGGTCTCACGGTAAGCAACCTGCGGACGACCGACCTTGGCGATCACCTTGAACTCGCGCTTGAGGCGGTCCACGATGATTTCCAGGTGCAACTCGCCCATGCCGGCGATGAGCGTCTGGCCCGTCTCTTCGTTGGTGAAGAAGCGGAGCGAAGGATCTTCGCGCGCCAGCTTCGTCAGGCCCTTACCGAGTTTCTCTTCCTCGTCCTTGTTCTCCGGTTCAATGGACACGGAGATCACGGGTTCCGGGAACTTCATCAATTCCAGCGCGATCGGCTGCTTGGTGTCGCAGAGCGTGTGGCCCGTGATCGTGTCACGCAGGCCCGCCACCGCGACGATGTCGCCGGCGTACGCTTCTTTGATGTCTTCGCGCTTGTTGGCGTGCATCCGCATGATGCGGCCAATGCGCTCGCCCTTGCCGGTGTTCGAGTTGATCACCGCGTCGCCGACGACCATCGTGCCGCTGTAGATGCGGACGTAGGTGAGGTGACCAATGAACGGGTCCGTCCACAGCTTGTACGCCAGGCCGCAGAACGGCGCGTCATCTTTGGCTTCGCGGAAGATCTCATCGCCCGCGTTCTTCTCGCCTTCCGGGATGTGGCCAGCGACCGGCTTGATGTCCTGCGGCGACGGCAGGTAATCCGTCACGGCGTCGAGCAGCTGCTGAACGCCCTTGTTCTTGAACGCGGAGCCGCAGAGCACCGGGATGAACGCCATCGCCAGCACGCCTTTGCGAATCAGCGAGGTGATCTCCGCAACCGGAATCTCGTCGCCGTTCAGGTAACGCTCCATCGCGTCGGTGTCGCTTTCAACGGCGGCATCCATGAGGTATTCGCGCGCCTTCTGGGCGTCAGCGAGCATCTCAGCCGGGATCTCTTCCGTATCCCACTTCACGCCCGAGGCGGCTTCATCAAAGATGAGCGCTTTCATGGAGAGCAGGTCGATGATGCCTTCGAAGTTCTCTTCGGCGCCGATCGGCAGGTACAACGGGACCACACGGGCGCCGAGGCGCTCGCGCATGTCCTGGAGGACGCGGTCAAAGTTCGCGCCGGTGCGGTCCATCTTGTTGACGAACGCGATGCGCGGAACGTGGTAGCGGTTGGCCTGACGCCACACCGTTTCAGACTGCGGCTGCACGCCACCGACTGCGCAGAACACCGCAACCGCACCGTCGAGCACGCGGAGCGAACGCTCCACTTCGATGGTGAAGTCGACGTGGCCGGGCGTGTCGATGATGTTGATCGTCTTGCCCTTCCACTGGCACTGGGTCGCGGCCGACGTAATCGTGATGCCGCGCTCCTGCTCCTGCTCCA
>CAINLT010000276.1 GCA_903850505.1 uncultured Myxococcales bacterium
GTTTCTGAAACGGCCAGCGTCGTCAGCCGCAGCTCGGCCAGGAACTCGCCCATCGTGCGCTCGATCACCGGCGGCTCGACCAGAAAACGCTTGGGCAGCGCCAGATCGCCGTCGTACTGCATCATGCCGGCGTAGCGGACTTTCGGCTGCGGACCACGGTCAAACGCGTCGAACTCGGTGTCCTCAAATGCGCGGGTCAGCTCGATCGCGCGGTCGCCGCGGAAATTCCAGAAGACGAACGCGTCACCGTCCTCCACGCGGCCGATCGGTTTACCCGCGGAATCGACGATGACGAACGGTCCCAGCGTCTGGTCGCTCTTGCCGCCTGGCTCAGCGCGCAACACCGCGAGCGCGTCCTTGACGCTGGCGAAACCGCGGCCTTTACCGCGCACATGCGTGTCCCAACCGCGCGCGACCATGGACCAATCCGCGTCGTAACGGTCCATCGTGATGGCCATGCGCCCACCGCCCGATGCGATCTTGTAGTCGCGATCGGCGTAGACGTGCATCCCCGCTTCCAGCATCTGCACAAAAGTGTCAAACGTCCCTTCCGCGACGTCCCGCCCGTCCGCCAGCACGTGCACGCGAACGCAGTGGACGTGCGCGTGATCGGCCGCGGCAACCAACGCCAGGACGTGGTCAATGTGCGCATGGACGTTGCCATCGCTCAGCAGCCCGCAGAGATGCAGCGTGTGCGGCCGCTTGTCGCCGACCGCTTCCATGAGCCAGCGCCACGTCGCGCCTTCCCAGATGCGCCCCGAGGCGATCGCGTCCTGCACCAGCGCCGCGCCCTGACGAAAAATCCGACCCGCGCCCATCGCGTTGTGGCCGACCTCAGAGTTGCCCATGTCGGCGTCCGACGGCATCCCGACCGCGACGCCATGCGCGGCCAACGTCACCGTCGGCGAACAGCGCCACAGCCGTTCGAGATTCGGCTTGCGGGCCAGCGCGACCGCATCGCCGCCATCGCCCAAGCCCCAGCCAACGCCATCCAGAATCGCCAGCACCAGCGGCCCCTCGGGCTTGGCAAAACCTTGCATCAGCGGCAGTTGTTCCACGGACATGAACCCATCCTTTGCGCACAAAGCGCGTGCCTGACAGCGTCTGGCGTGCACAGGATAGCCCGATTTGCCCGCGCGACAATGTGTCGCGTCGACGGCTGGCCAACGAGCGCCTACACTCCCGCGGTGTGGAGGTTCACGTGCGCCGACTGTTGCTGTTTCTTCTGGCGCTTGCGCCGCTGCCGGCCTGCCAAACGTCACCTACGGAAAGCGGCGTCGTGGCCGGCAAGACCGTGACGACGGACGACGGCCTCTACCAGATCGCGTGGAGCGCGGTTGACCCGCTGCCGCGCTCGGGCGGCAAGATCGACCTGTGGGTGACGGACAAGAGCGGCCAAACCAGCGATGGCCTGACCGTGGAAGTCGTGCCGTGGATGCCGGCGATGGGCCATGGCGCATCCGTCTACCCGACCGTGAGCGCGCTGGGTCAGGGCCATTACGTCGCACAACCGCTGGAACTCCCGATGGCCGGCTCGTGGCAGTTGCGCATCAAGCTCACCAAGGGCCCGCAGGAGAGCCATGCGGCGATTGACGTGGACGTGCCTTAGGCGCCGTGCAGCAAAAGCCCGTCGTGGGGGACGCTTCTCGCTGGGTCGCCAAGAGCGCCCGCGGGGCGACACGCCCGGCGACACACGGCTGGGACTTGATCGCGTTGTTCTTGCGCGAGCCCTTGGCGTCCTGCTCTGCGCGGTCGGCTGGTCCGGCAGCGCGTGGGCCCAAGCGTGCTGTTCCGGCGGCCAGGCGGTGACGCCGATTCGCCTGGGCGATCTCGAGCGCGCCGCCGCGGGCTTCGTGCTGCGGACGTCGGGCGGCCTCGGCAGCATCGACGCGGGCGGCGTCTGGCGAGCAACGGCGGCGGGCACGCACGACATCAATCTGGAACAGGACCTGCTGGCGGCCGTGCGCGTGCACAAGCGGGTGCAGATGGCGCTCACGCTGCCGTGGCTGGAGACCGCGCGCAATGCGCCCGGCGTGCCGTGGGCTTCCGGCCAGGGGCTGGGCGACATCGATCTGGCGGCGCGCGCCGATGTGACGCGGCTGGACGACGCGCGGCCATGGCCGGCGCTGGCGGTCGTGGCAGGCGTGACGATGCCGACGGGACGCGCAGCTGATGCAGCAAAAGCGCCGCTGGCGACGGACGTGACGGGAACGGGGACGTGGCAGGCGCGCGCGGCGATCGTGCTGGAGCGGCAATGGCAGCCGTGGCTGTTGCAGATGGCGGGCGTTCTGACGTGGGCGGCACCGCATACGGTTGGCGACTTGCACGCGCAGCAAGGCGTGTCCGGGACCGTGACGGCGGCGGTGGTGCGCGAGTTGCCGCTGGATCTGTTTGGCTCGGTGGCGCTGACCTGGCTGGGCGCCGGCGCGTCAACGCTCAACGGCCAGAAGCTGGCGAACAGCGGGCGGAGCCAGTGGACCGCGGCCGCTTCCGTGCTGTGGCAAGCGAGCGCACGGTGGCGGGTTCACGGCGGCGTGACGTCCCAAGTGCCGCTGCCGGACCTGAGTCAGAACGCGACGGTGACGCTGGGCGGCGTGCTGGGCGCGGTGTATGTGTGGCCGTAGTCGACGACTAGACTTTGTGACCGGAGGGGCAAGATGCAGCAGTTCGCGTGGATCCTCGGAATCAGCAGCGCCATGCTCATCGCCGGATGCGGCAGCGCGGCCTCGACAAACACTGGCAACGGCGCAGACGCCAGCGTGGACTCCGGTCCGGTCGGCATCACCGCCACCGGCATCGCCGCGCCCTCGCAATTCACCTGCACGTCCGCCAGCAAGAACGCCGCCGGCTTCTCCTGGGCGGCGAGTCCAACCGCGGGCATCGTCGGCTACGTCGTGGAACGCGCTACGCTGACTGGCGATTTCGCCGCGCAACCCGCCGTCGACGCCAAGACGCTGACGTTCGCCGACCTTACCGTCGCGCAGTCCGAAACCTACCGCTACCGCGTCCGCGCCAAGGTCGGCGACAAACTGGGCGATTCGTCCAACGAATTGACCGTCGGCGCGATGCCAGCCGGCTTCCGGACATTCATCGGCTCCACCGTCGTGGAACGCAGCCTCGATCTCGCGCTCGACGGCAACGGCGACCCGGCGCTCCTCTTTGACAAGGACAAGACGCTCCTGTTTTCCGCGTGGGACCGCAAGCAGGCCATCTGGAAAGTGCCGACCGTCGTGACGCCCAGCTTCCTGAGCGGGGACACGGGCAGCAACGTGGCGACGCTGGCGTTTGACCACGCCGGTAGTTCGGGCACGTTCGCCGTCGTCTGGGCAAGCGCCGATGGCCAGGAAATCGACTGGGCGCTGTCGAGCGACGCCGGCAAGACCTGGCAGCAGGACACCATCGCGATCTCGCCCGTCAACAGCAGCTTCTCCCAGCCGACGCTCGCATTGGGCAACGGCAAAGCCCACGTCGCGTGGCTACAGGACGGCGCGCGGCTGTTCTACGCCACGGGCACGCTCTCAACGCCGCCGAAGAACTGGACCGCCGACAAGGAAGCGCCGCCTGCGGCCAAGGCCGACAAGCTGCTGCCATTTGCGCCCGCCATCGCGCTCGACGCCGCGCAGCAACCGGCCATCGCGTACTTCAGCCACGGCACGGACGGCGGCGTCATCGCGACGTTCTGGCGGCCCGGCGACGTGCACGCGACGAGCATCATGAACTCGGAGGGCTTCGCTGACCCGCAAGCGTCGCTCAGCATCGCGTTCAAAGGGTCCGCGCCACGCGCCGCCGTGACGTTGCACAAGTCCGCCACGACTGTGGCGCCGGTCTGGTTCGTGACCTCCACCGATGGCAACAGCTGGGGCACCGCGCTCGCGCTGCCCGTCGACGGCGCGGCGTCCAATCACCCTTTCACGCGGCTTGTGACGAGCAGCAAGGACGCCAGCGCGATCACGTACGAATCCGGCACGAGCGACGGCGGCAAAGGCAAATGCGGCGATCCCAAGCTCGCGCTCTCGGTCGACGGCGTGGCGTGGAACACCTGCAGCCCGGACACCGACCACAGCCGCAGTGACGTGGCTCTCGCCAGCCGCATCGCCTTGGGCAGCGACGGCAAGCGCTGGCTAGCGTGGCACAACGTGACGGACGGCAGTGTGGTGGTCTGGCGCGAGCCCTGAGGCCGCTTCAGCTTCGCCGGGAGCCCGTCCGCCGCCGTCAGTTACAACTCCCGTTGTTGCACGTCATGTTGCACGACGAGCCGATGCCGCACGAGTAGGTGCCGCACACGGCGCCGTTGGGAACGTCGGTCATGCCGCAGCCGCTGACCGGGTCGCACGTCGCGTGTTGGCAGCTGCCGCCGCCGGGGCAGGCTTTGGGCGCGCTGCCAACGCAGTTGTGGTTCTGGCATGTGTCCACGGTTGTGCAGACGCTGTTGTCGTTGCAGACCGTGCCGTCGGGCGCCCAGGTGTGGTAGCAGCCAAGCGTCGGGTCGCAGACGTCCGTGGTGCACGGGTCCTTGTCGTCGCACGCCGCGACGCCGGTCGGCGCGCAGACGTTGTTCGTGCAGGTGTCCCCGGATGTGCACGGATTGCCGTCCGTGCAGCCGCCCGTGATGGCCGGGTGGATGCAGCCGGTGAGCGGATCGCAGCCGTCCGCGGTGCAGCTCGTGCCGTCATCGCACGCCGCGCGCGTGAGCCATGCGCAGGCGCCGGCCTCCGCGCACGAGACATGGCCCCAGGCGTCGACGATCGCGCGCCAGATATCCGCGCCGCCTGCGCCGCTGGAGCGCGTGCTGCCGACCCAGACGACGCGACCGTCCGCCATGGGCTGGAGCGCAGTCGCGGAATCGTCGTCGCTGCCGCCATACGTTTCCGCGCATAGCATCACGCCAAAGTTGTCGAGGCGGACGAGCCACGCGTCCGACTTGCCAGCCGTGCCGTTGGCCGTGACGCCGGTGAAGAGAAAGCCGCCCGCGACCTGGCGGATGGCGGAGAGCGAGTCGTTGAGCGCGCCGCCATACGTGCGCAGCCAGACGCGCGCGCCGCCGCTCGTGAGGCGGGCGACCCACGCGTCCTGATTGGTGCTGCTGGTCGCGACGTCGCCGCCGACCAGGAAGCTGCCGTCGCTGACCTGGATGATGGCGCGCGGGATTTCGTTCAGGCTGCTGTCGTTGACAGCGGCGCGCCACACGACCTTGCCGGCGCTGTCCAAGCGAAAGACGACCGGGTCGTTGCTGGTGCCCGCGCTTGTGTTGTCGATGACGGTGGCGACGACGATGTCCCCGCCGGTCGTGACGGCGACCGCGAGCGCCATGTCGTTGGCGGCGGCGCCAAAGATGCCGGTCGGCACGGTCCAGAGCGGTTGGCCGGCGGCGCTGTAGCGGACAACCCAGGCGTCGAGTCCGCCGAGGCCGTTGGTGCCTGCGCCGCGCGCTCCGGCCGCGACGACGCCGCCATCGGGCATTGCCGCGACGGCGTAGAAAGCGTCGTTGTCCGCCGTGCCTGCCTTGACGTCGACGACCGTCTTGCCGGCGGCGTCCACGCCCAAGAGCCACGCGTCATCGCCGCCGAGCCCGCCATTGGCCGTCTTGCCGACCAACCAGAAGCCGCCGCCCGCGCGTGGCGCCATCGCTGTCGCCGTGTCGTTCGCGCTCGTGCCCTTCGTGACATCGAGCACCGTGACGCCCGCGGCGTTGACCTGCTGCAACCAGAAATCGCCGCCGCCCGCGCCTTTGGATTGCGTCGAGCCCAGCACGGTCGTCGTTCCCGCGCCGTCGACCCACACGCCAACCGCGCCGTCGTCGCTCGCGCCGCCGCTTGTCCAGAGGCCCATGGAGACAGCCTTGTTGCTGCACGTGTTGGCGTTGCAGCCGTCCAGCGTGCACGCGTCTCCGTCGTCGCATCCGCCGAGCGTGGCACTGTGGACGCAGCCGACGAGCGATGAACACGCGTCCGTCGTGCATTTGTCGCCGTCGTCGCAGTTCACGAGCGCGCCGGGCTCGCAGCCGTTGACGCCGCACGTGTCGTTGCCGGTGCATGGGTTGCCGTCGGTGCAAGGCACAACGCCGCTGACGGGACCGGTCACGCAGCCGACCATCGCCTTGCAGCTGTCCGCGGTGCACGGATCGCCGTCATTGCAGACTTTGGCCACGCCGGGCTGGCAGGCGCTGGCGGTACAGGCGTCGCTCAACGAACACGGGTCGCCGTCGTCGCACGGTCCGGGCTTGGCGGGAAAGACGCAGCCGATGTTGGGGTCGCAGCCGTCGCTGGTGCAGGGATTGCCGTCCACGCAGGGAATCGCCGTGCCCGCGCACTTGCCCGCAAAGCACGCATCAGCGCCTGTGCATGCGCTGCCGTCGTCGCACGCGGGTCCCGTGGCCGCGGTCGTCTGGCAGCCGCTGCTGGGCGCGCAGCTGTCGTTGGTGCACGGGTCGCCATCGTCGCACACCAGGGGCGCCGAGCCCTGGCAGCTGCCGAGATAGCAATTGTCGCTGACGGTGCAGGGATTGCCGTCCGTGCACGTGCTGCTGATCGGCAGGAAAACGCAGCCGGCGACCGGATCGCAGCCGTCCGAGGTGCACAGCGCTCCGTCTTCGCACTTGATGGCCAAGCCAGTGCATGTGCCGGTCTTGCAGCTGTCCTTGGTCGTGCACACGCTGGCGTCGTCGCAAGCGCCGAGGTACGGCGTGTGTGTGCAGCCCGCGGTGGAGTTGCAGCTGTCGATGGTGCACGGATTGCCGTCGTTGCAGTTCGTCAACGCCGCGCCAAAGCAGATCGTCCCGTCGCACAAATCGCCGCTCGTGCACGCGTCGCCGTCGTCGCAGACCGCGCCGTTGGTCGTTGTGTGCGTGCAGCCAAAATTGGTCTCGCACAGGTCGGACGTGCACGGGTTGCCGTCGGCGCAGGACTTCGAGGGCAGAAATCCGGTGCCGTCGGGCTTGCAGACAAAAAGGCTATCGCCGACGCAAACGTCGTTGAAACACACGGTGGCCTGGCATTGCTTCTTGTCGTTGCAGAATTGGCCAAAGCCGCAGTCCGCCGATTTGCTGCACTGCGCGCACAGGCCAGACGCGGCGTCACATACGGTGCCAACCGCGCATTCCTTGCTGGACGCGCACTTGACCTGCGCGACGCACTGGTTGGCCAGACAAACGCCCGCGCCGAGGCAATCCGCGTCGACCACGCACGCGACGCAGATGCCCATCGCCACTGCGCAGACCTTGCCCGCGCCTTTGCACGCGGAGTCGGACTGGCACACCGGCGCGCCTGCGCACACGTGGTTTTCGCACAGTCCGGCGGCGCAATCGGCCGACGTGGCGCAGACAACGCACGTTTGGCTCTGCGGGTCACAGACGCCGGCTGCGCACGGATGATCGGCGTCGCACGGACCGCTCGGGACCGGGCACACAGACGGCGGGCAACCAGCGTCGACTTCGGCGGCGTCGACATCCGCGACATCAGGTTCGGCGACATCGGGCAGCGCTGCATCCGTGCCTTCCGCGGTATCGGTCAGGGCATCGTCCGCGGCATCAGCTTCCGGTCCATCCGCGTCTTCGGGTTCAGTTGCCGTGTCCCCTGCGGCGAGGTCCGGCGATGCGTCGTCAAGTGCCGCGTCGTCCGGGGCAGTCTCGGCGGCAGCGGCATCCGTCCCATCAGCGAGGGCGTCGAGGAGCGCATCTGCGAGCGCATCGGGCAAGTCGGCGACGACGGCATCGGTCGCGCTGTCCAAGTCCAGCGCCGCGTCGATAGGTTCCGCAACGTCGATCGGTTCGACAACGTCGGTCGGGGCCGCAGCATCCACGAGCGGAACATCCGCGGGCACATCCGGTGCAGCGGTGACGGCATCCTGACTGGCGTCGGCAGTGTTGGCGTTTGCAGCGCCGTTGACGGCAGCGTCCTGGCCACAGCCGGCCAGACAGAGAAGCCCGAATACGAGCGACAGACGACGCAGCATGACAACCCGGTCGCCGCGATTGCAGCGGAATCAGTGGCTATTTATTGCCACTGCCCGATGGTGACTGAGGGCGCGAGGGGCGTCAAGCGACGGGCTCGGGGGAATTCGGCGCGCCATCGACGCGCAGGAGCAGGAGAAGCCCGATGCCCGCCAGGACCGCGCCGGTGCCAAATGCCGCCAGCGGCCCCCATGCCGACCACAACGCGCCGGCGATCAGGCTCGCGGGCAGCGCGCCAATCCCGACCGCCATTTGCCGCAGGCCAAGCGCCGACGCCCGCTGGTTGGCCGGCACGAGGTCAACGACCCACGCTTTCTCCACTGGCTCGGTCAAGCCAAAGTACAGGCTGTACGTGAGAAACAGCCCCACGGTCAGCGGGACGGACTGCGAGAGCCCCATCCCCAGATAGACGCCGGCGAAGACCGCCCAGCCTGCGACCATCAGCGGCTTGCGGCCGAGGCGATCGGACAGTCGGCCGCCGAGCGCATTGGCCGCCATTTTGCCCGAGCTCATCAGCGCCCAGAGCGCCGCCATCCACGCAACGGGAACGCCCACTTGCTGCAACTTGAGCAGCAGCAGCGCATCGGTGGAGTTGCCCAGCGTGAAGACGAGCGTCGCGCCCAGGAGCCGGCGATACGGCTCCGGCCAGCTGGACCACGGCACTTTGGTCGGCGGGGCCGGCAGCGGCACCAAGACGGGCGGCTCGCGGACCAACAGCAGCACGCCAAACGCGAGCGCGGCGGGAATCGCGGCGAGCAGGAACACGTCGCGCAGCTGCAGGGAAGTCGTCGCCAGCAGCAGGCTCGCCAGCAGCGGACCCGCCGTCGCGCCCGCATGGTCCGCCGCGCGGTGAAAGCCAAACGCCCGGCCGCGACTATCCGCCGGCGTCGCGTCCGCGATCAACGCGTCGCGCGGCGCCGTCCGCATGCCCTTGCCAACGCGGTCAAGGAGGCGAATCGCCAGCACCGTCGGCCACGCGTGCGCCAAGCCCACGAGCGGGCGCGCGATCCCCGAGATCGCGTAGCCAAACAAGGTGAGCGGCTTGCGTTTGCCCATGCGGTCCGCCATGCGGCCGGACACGGTTTGCAGGAGCGCACTCGTCGTCTCCGCGGCGCCTTCCACCACGCCGATCACCCACGGCGCAGCGCCCAGCGTCACGGTCAGGAAGCCCGGCAGCAGCGGGTAGATCATTTCTGACGAAACATCGCCGAGGAAGGCGGTGAGGCCGAGCAGGAGGACGGGCGTCGGGAGGCGGCTCATCGGCTCAGCCTTGCGGACGCGCCGTGCGCATCCTGCGCTCGTGTTACACCTGAGCAACGGCGACGACAAGCCCCGGCGCGCACTTCCCCAAATCGTCACGCCCTGCCCCTTCCCGCGCACCCCGTCTTCCCGCACAATCCGCCGCCGCGCTGGGTCCTCTTGCCCCAGCCACGGAGTTCCCATGTGCGGCGTCATCGGCTTGGTTTGCGAACACCATCGTGCGGACTTGGGCCGCATGGGCGCGGAACTCCTGCGCTCGCTTGAATACCGCGGCTACGACGCCACGGGCGGCGCGATTCAGAGCCACGGCGAGTCGGTCAAGCTGCTCAAGGGCGTCGGCGCACCGTCGGCGTTGGTCCACAGCCTGGGCATCGTCGATCAGCCCGGCCAGCTCTTTGCCGGTCAAGTGCGCTGGGCGACGTTCGGCGCCGTCACGGAAGCCAACTCCCAGCCGCACGTCGTCGGCTGCAAAATCAACCTCTACGGCGCCCACAACGGCAACGTCACCAACTGCGACGCGCTCAAGGCGTGGCTGACCGGTGAAGGCCACAAGGTCCTGTCAGACAACGACGGGGAGATGGTCGTCCACACGATCGAGCACGAATTCGCGCTGGAAATCGGCGGCTTCAACGGCACGCGGGACAACGACCTGCGCCGCGCCGCGATGCGCAAAGCCATCGTCCGCGCCGCCAAACGCCTGGAAGGCTCGTTCGCCGCGGTCATCATCGACCCGATCAGCCGCTGCGCTTGGTCGATCAAGGCTGGCTCGAGCCTCTATTTCGGCATCGGTCGGGACGACATTGGCGGTCGCTTCACGCTCGCGTCGTCCGACCTGTCCAGCGTGCTCAAGTTCACGCGCGTCGTCGTGCCGATCATCGAAGGCGAGTTCTTTGAGTTTGACGGCAAGAGCCACCAGCTCTTCGCCCTGCGCGACCACACCGTCGTGACGCCCAATGGCCCGATTCTGGCCCGCGCGGGTGATGCGATCGAGCGCGCGCCTGTCCGCAGCCGCCTGCGCGCCAAGGATACGGCGCTGCTGCCGGGCTTTGGCACGTTCATGGAGCAGGAGATTTTTGCCCAGGAGGAGACGGCGCGCAGCGTCATTCGCCTGTTCCTCGGCGGCAGCGAGGCGGCCAAGATCCTGCGACCGTACATTGACGCGCTGGGCCACGAGACGGTCGCCCGCGTGCGCACGGGCATCGAGTCGGTGCGGGATGGCTACACGGACGAGAACATCCGCGCGGCGTTCAACGCGCTCGTCGATGGCGACGATTTCCAGAAACTGCTGACCAGCGTGCCGGAGAACGTGCGCCAGGACGGCATCGACGGCGCGCCGGAGCAGCTCGCTGAGCGGCTTGTGTCGTCGGAGGCGGGGCTGTGCACGGATCTGCTGGGCATGGCGCGCAGCGCGAGCGACGTGCTGGCGGTGCGTCTCTGCGACGTGCTGCTCGAGCACGAGGAAATCCGTGAATACCACGACGCGGTGACGGCGTTTGTCGGCGCGTGCCAGGACACGGAGAAGCGCGGCGGGCGCATCCTCGTCGCGTGCTGCGGCAGCTCGTACAACGCGGCGCGGGCGGCGGCGATCTTCTTCAACGAGATGGCACGCATCGACCTGGTGCCGCTCCTGCCGGGCGAATTCCGCGAGCGCGTCTCGCATACATTGCGCGACGGCGACCTCATCGTGTCCGTCAGCCAGAGCGGGGAAACCAAGGATCTCATTGACATCCTGAACGACGTCATCGCGTCGGGCAAGGACATCAAGCGCATCGCGCTGGTGAACAACGTCAACTCCACGCTCGCGGAGGAGAAGAGCGACGTCGTGCTGCCGCTGCGCTGCGGGCCGGAGATCGCCGTCGCCGCGACCAAGAGCTTCATGAACCAGATGGCGGTGTTCTACTGCCTGGCGCTGCGGCTGGGCGAACGGCGCGTGGCGTATGCGGAAGAGAACCTGCCGGGCCTGAACGAGTGGCGCGCGGCGCTGGAGCTGCGGCGCCAAAAGCTGCCGGAGCTGCCGGCGCTGATTCGGACGACTTTCGAGAGCACGAAGCAGGCCGTGGACGAGGCCGCGCAGCTGCTGTTCCTGCGGCCGAGCCTGCACCTGCTGGCGATTCGCCTGACGGCGCTGGCTCGTGAAGGCGCGCTGAAGATCCGCGAAGTGGTGCTGAATCACGCGGAAGGCTTTGAAGGCAGCGAGTTCAAGCACGGGCCGAACACGATCTTGGGCTTCAACACGATTCTCGGGCCGACGCAGGTGCACGATTTGCTGCGCGCGCTGGGCCAGGTCCAGGCGGACTTGCTCAAGCAGGTGGCGGCCAAGGGGCTGGGCGACGCAAGCGCGCAGCGACTGATCCAGGCGGCGACCGACGCGGTGTTTGCCCCGAGCGCGCCGCGGTTCGCGCTGGCGCCGGCTGAGCAGGCGATTTTCGATGCCTACGTCAAGCCGGCCGACCTCATCGCCGGGCTGAAGACCGACTATCCACTGCTGTACCTGACCGGTCCGGACGAGCGCGACGTGAACTTGACGGTCTCGCAGATCCACACGCACAAGATCCGCGGCGCGTTTACCGTGATGATTGCCGAGGAAAGCGCGGATTTGCGGCTCGCGGTGAGCAAAGCGCCGGTGGACAACCCGGACTACCGGTGGGCGTACATCGTGCTGCCGCGGACGGACGACGCCCTGATGGTGGCGTTCAGCGCGACGGTGGTCCTGCAACGGCTGGCGCTGCAGATGAGCCTAAAAAAGGCGGCGTGGCTGGATCGGCTGGGGGTCAAGGACCACGGCGTGCATCCGGACGTGCCGAAGAACGTGAGCAAGTCGATTACGGTGGATTAGGCGCGGCGCGAAGGGACGTCACCCACGCCGCCACGTGGACGTACACGAGCGGCAGGAACGGCAGGTAAAACACCAGCGTATTCAAATGCGTGTGGATCAGGCTGTGCTGCAGGCCGAGCACGAACCACGACGCGCCGCCGGCCAGCGCGAGCCAAGTTGCGACGAGCAGCGGCGTATCCGGCACCTCCCGATGGCGGCGCGCGCGTGCCCGCAAGGTCCGCCAAACCAGGAACGCCACCGCGGTGCCCAGCGAGAGAAAGAGCGCGCTGACCGGATAGCGCAGCTCAATCGGCAATTGCACGACCGGCGACGTCGCGTAGCTGTAGGCGATGAGCCCGAGTTGCACCAGGTTGTCGCGGCGACTCGTGCCGGTGAAGCGGCTGATGCGGAATTGCGCCTCGAGGGCGGCGAAATCCCGCGGGCGGTCGCGCTGGAAGCTGGCGATGAATGGCGGGCCAATGTCGTCAAAATGGATGCCGAACGACCGCGTGCTGCCGCGCTCCGCGATGGCGTGCCAGCCGCGGACGGAATCGCCGACTTCATGGGCAACCTGCGCCGAATGGATGGCGAACGCGCAGGCGAAAGCCGCGACGAAGACGCAGAATACCTGCACGGAGCGGACGAAGACGGCGCGAAACGACGCGCCGGAGCGCAACTCGTGGAAAACCAACGGAACGACGGCGGAGACGCCCAACGTCGTGATGTATTCGTAGCCGGCGAGGAACTTGAGGGCAAACGCGATGCCGACGCCGCACAGCAACCGCCGCCATGAGCCGGGGACCTGCGCCGGATGGAAGCGCCAGACGAGCCAGCCGGGGGCAATCATCAGCGGCAGCATCCAGTAGAGGTTGCGGGCGAACAGGACCAGCCACGGCGACGTGGCCAGCAAACCGACGCAGATGGCGTGGCCCGTCGGCGAGAGCCCCGCGCCCGCGATGCGGCAAATCTGCACGAGCATGACGGCGGACGCGAGCGCCAAAGCCGCTGCGATGAGGCGAACGTAGAGGGAGAGCAGGAGGCCGCTGCTCGGCGCCAGCGGCGCGAAGACCCACGCGGGGAGACCGCTTTGCGACATGTACGGCTCCACGCCCGGGCCGCGGCACGAACCGTTCACCAAGTGCTTGATCTCCAAGCCGCTGTGTGCAAACGGGCCGAGTTCCTGGCTGCAAGTAAACGCGCTGTCGACGAGCTGCGCGGAATCGGTCTGGAAGGTCGCGAACTGGCCGAAGTCGACGACGCCCAACGCGTTGAAGGCAAACGATGCGGCGACCAGCGCATAGGCCACGCGCCACCAACGCTTGCTGGGGCGCGAATCCGCCGTGCCGCTCGCACCCATTCCATCCGCCCTTGCGGTCCATGCCCGCGTTTCGTGCCTGCGCTTCGCGTGTTCGTCAGGACCGATTCAGTCTCGCCGCTGGTCGCTGGGCCGTCAAGGTCGCGGCGGGTACGTGTCCGGCTCGCGCGTCAACGCCAGCAGCTGCTGCGCGTAACCCACAGCTTCGGCGACGCCGCCCAGGTTACTGCGCTGTGGCTCGGCGCGCATCTCGATGGACACGCAGCCGGCATAACCGACTGCGCTGAGCGTCGCCAGCAGGGCTGCGTAGTCAATCGGCGCGGACCGATCCACGTGACCAAGCTGCGGCGCGCTGATGTGAAAGTGGCCGAGGACGTCGATGCCATCGCGCACCGCTTGCTGCCCGTCGTCGCCAGCGAGATGCATCCCGGCAGCGTCCAGGTGCAGGCCAAAGCCCGGATGGTGCACAGCGCGCACGAGCGCCTCGCCTTGCGCCGCGGTCGTCACGAAATCGCAGCCGTATGCCGCGGGATTGGGCTCGATGCACAACTGCGTGCCGTGCTGCTGCGCGAGCGCGCCGACCTGGCCAAAGAATTCCGCGGCAATGGCGCCCGCTTCCGCCTCCGACAAGCCGTTGCGCCGCCGCTGCCCCGGCGAACCAAACACCAGCCGCTGCACGCCCAACCACTCCGCCAACTGCAGCACGCCGCGCAGGTGGTCGAACATCCGCGCGCGCGCCTCGGGCGTTTCAAACAACGCCATGCCGTCGCGACCAAACAGCAGCGCCTGGAGCGCGTGGATCTGCAGGCCATGCTGGGCCCAAAACGTCCGGCAGCGCGTCGCCTCCGCGCGATCCGGCGCCCACGGGGTCGTCACCGCACGCAGCGGCGCCAATTCAATGTGCGCGACGCCCTGCGCTTCCAGCAGACGCGCCACCCGCGCTTCTTCCTCGGCGCGCCAGGCGATGTTGGAAATGCACAGCTTCATCCGTTGCCCCGCCGCGCTTCTGCGACGTACGCCGTCAGGTCCGCCCAGACTTCGTCCGCGCCGTACAGGTAGTCGTCGTCGCGCCCCCAGAGGCGGCCGTAGCGCGAGCGCATGTCATAGCCCGCGTGCGCGCCGGGCTTGGGCGCCAGCGCAATGCCGAACAATTCTTTGGCGATGCGATCCGTGACAATCGGCGCGGTGGCCATGTTGACCAACGGCAGCCGATCCGCGCGGATCCGCGCCATATCGCGCCACAAGTGCTTCAGGTCGTAGTACTGGAAGCAGCCGTCGGGATCGATGCGGTCGACTTGGTTGTCGTGCAGCAGGTCGAAAATCACGTTTTTCTTCAAGCCCTTGCCAAACAACCCCGGCAGCCGCACCACGGTTGTCGGCAGCGTCGCCACGCAGAACTGCTCCAATTCCAGCCTGTGCGTGCCATAGGCGTGATGGCCCTTGACGTCGATTGTCGAATCTTCATAGACGCCAATGGGCGGCGCGTAGACGTCGATCGTCGAAATCAGCAGCAATTCGGCAATTTTGGCGCTGGCGATCGCGTCGCGCAGCGTCTGCAGATTGGCGCGATCCGCGTCCGGATTCTGGTTGATCAGCCACTTGGCGGCAGGCGCCCCCGCGCATGCCACAAAATCGTACTGCTTGCCGGCCAGATCATTGATATTGCTGGAATTGTACAGGTCGTCCCACGGCGCCTGAGCGGCGAGGTTGCTGCCGACAAATCCCGTGTAACCAATCAGCGCAGTCTTCATCCTCACCTCCGCCATGCTTCAGGGATCGTAGCGATGCAGGCAAGTGTCGGCCAACACGCGGAGAATCTTGAGATTGCCGCGCCAGCCGCCGATCTTGGTCGGAATCGAGCCGTCGTCGGGGTAAATGCGCGTGACCGGCACTTCGCAGACGCGAAAGCCGAGGCGCGCGGCGCGGATCGCGAGGTAGTAATGCAATTCATAGCCAGCCAGCGTGTCGCGAAAGAGGGCGACGCGCGGGTCCGTCAGGAGGCGGCGCGAGTAGGCGCGAAAACCGTTTGTCGTATCGGTGTAGCGGTGGCGCGCCGACAGGGAAATCGCCGGCGCGTGCAGCAGGCGGATGCCCCACACGCGCGACGCGGGATTGCGCACCGCGCGCCCACCCGGGATAAAACGCGAGCCTTGGATGAAGTCGTAGCCCGCGTCCAGCTTCTCGATGAAGCGCACGATCTCGGTCGTGTCGTCCTTGTCATTGCCGTCCACGAGGATGACGCCCTCGTAGCCTTCATCCAGCGCCCACGCCATCGCCATGCGAATCTGCGCGCCCAGCTTGCCCGGTCCCGTTTTGACCAGCAGCGCGCGCAGCCCGAGCGCCTTCAACCGCTCCGGATCGGTCGATCCGTCCGTGGACCCGCCATCAGCGAGGATCACATCGGCCAATCCGGCGTGCGCCTGCATCTTGTGCAGTTGCCCCAGAATGCGGTCGCCTTCATTGATCACCGGCACGGCGACGCAATAGCGCGTGCGGCGCGGGGAAAAAACCTGCGCGTCAAAAGCGGGCACTTCGCGCGGAGCATCAGCGGTCATGGGTACGCATCTCCTTGTCGGTCTGGACCGTGTCGGGCAGCGAATCCGTTGTCACATTGCGGCGATGCGCGATCGGCACCAGCACGGAGCTCGTCGACTCGTTGCGCACGAAATAGAGCGGCCGCTCGCGCGACTCGGTCAGCAGCCGCCCCAGGTATTCCGACGACACAGCCAGGATCAGGAACAACATCAGGAACATACCGCTATTTTGCAGCGACTGGGTGATCCAGCCCTCCGCCACGTGCGGCTTGAACAGCGCAATCAACGCGACGTACCCGACGTAGAGCACGTTCAGGCCGCTCCCCAGCAGCGCCAGCCAGGTCACCGCGCGCAGGGGCCGCAGCGAGCTCGTGACGACGACGTCGATGGCCTGATTCAGGGCGTCCAGCAGGGGCAGCAGCTGGCTGTGGCCCGGCACGTCCAGAGGACGGTACGGCAAGTAGCCGATGGACAACCCGATGTACGGCGCGAAAACCTGCAGGAAACGGTGTTTTTCGCGGATCCGCACGACGGCGTTCAACGCCGAACGGCTCAGCGCCCGGAACGTCGTCGCGTCCTGCACCATGTCGATGCCGAGAAACCGCCGCGCGCAGCTGTGGTACACCGCGGATCCCCACTGCCGCAGCGGATTGCGCCGCCGCGGGTCGCGCTCGATCACGCCGTTCACGATACCGCCGGACTTCTGCACCGCTGCGACAAAATCCGCCATGCGATCCGGCGGGTCAAACGGCGTCATCGTCAGGACCACGTCGCCGATCGCGTGCTCCAGCCCCGCCGTCACCGCGATCTCCGTGCCAAAATGGCGGGAGAGTTCCAGGACGCGAATCCCGATGTGCTGGGTCAGCAGCGGCTGCAGGCACAGGAGCGTGGCATCGTCCGAGCCGTCATCGACAACGACGAGTTCGTAGTTCTCGTAGGTCTCGTGCAATTTCATGGCGATCGCCGCCACGCGCGCCGCCGCGATGCTGGCGTTGTTGCGCAAAACGAGGACGACGGAGACAAAGAGATTGGACAGCTTGGCGGGCGGCGATGGGTCCGTCACAGGTCCTCCGCGAGAAGCGTCGCGATCTCGGCCTCCAGATCATACACGTTGTCGATCTTGCCGCCCATCACGCTCACCAACTGCCGCCACTCCGCGTCGCGCTTCCACAGAATTGGCCGACCGTCGTCCGTCTCATTCTGCGGCAGCACCGTCTTGATTTCCCACAGTGAATCGATGTGTTGACACGCCGCCAGCTCAGGCATGTAGCGGGCAGCATCGCGCACCATGTGGGGAAAACGCGACGTCTTGGCGAACGCGTCCGGATCGTGGCGATGCGTCAGCGGTGCGCCCGGTTCATCGCGCCAGGAGCCATGCGGCGTGTACCGGA
>CAINLT010000277.1 GCA_903850505.1 uncultured Myxococcales bacterium
GGCGTCGTCGTCTTGCGCGAGCGATTCGGCAAGCGGCCCGGGGTTCCATGCGGTCGCGCCCAGTCCGTGTCGACTTCTGCCAAGCCAGCGAACGGAGAGGGCCGCTTGTCAGCGGGCATGTGCTTGCGCTCGAGGATGCCCACGCCATGCGCAATCAGGTGGCGCACGACAGTGGCACGGGAGATCGGACCCGAGGCGAGATCCTTGTCTTGCTCCAGCGCCGGGATGAGGTGATCCACCCTGGCGATCAGGAAGTCAGGTACACGGAGCGCCAAGTGCTCACGACCGGCGACGTTCTGCGCTGGGCGTGTCCGCGATGCGGGCGTGTCCTGACTCAGGCTGTCAGCCAAGTCCTTGTATTCTTCCTCGTACTCCTCGAGGGCGTAGAGCAAGGCCAAACGGAGCGCCGTCGACCGTGTCACAGTCGCGATCGTCGCGTAGAGCGCTACGTCATTGAGCCACTCGACGAGCGCGTCGGCGCGGCGCAAAGTGCTTCCGTGCAGCCGGAGTGCAAGGGGAATCTCGGTCACGGGGAGTCTCTCTCGGCGCGTTCGGTCGCCTCGCTTGGCAGCATACGGCCGTAGCTGGACATTGTCAACATCGAACATTGTTGTAGCTCATAATTTCGCCATGCGCGGTTCAGTTGCGCCACAACTGTCATTGATGTTCAGCTGCTTGTCGCGCCGGCTCGCGGAGTCTTGCTGCGCGTGGAGTGGCTCCGTGCGGCAGGGTTGAGGCCCCAAGGTGCCGAGAACGCCGTGCCCGACCAACGGCCGTGGCACGCCCAGGCGACTTGGATAGCCAGGCCGGCTTGACCATGGGCCCCGCGGCATGTACGCCCAGGCCATGCGCAAGGCCGAGCCCGCGGACACTCCCGGTCGCAAGAAGGACGCGGACTACGCGCAGGCACGGCGCGTGGTCGGGCTGTACCAGGCCTTGTGTGACGGCGGCTCGATCACGCTCCGAGAAGCCGCCGCTTTGCATCATGTCGGCAGGCGCACCATCCAGCGCGATCTCGCGATTCTCAAAGACCTCGATCGCGGTCTGCACAACGTGAGCGAAGCGAATGTCGAGGCGGCCTACAAGCTACCGCGCAAGTCAGAGAAGTGGCAGGCGCGACGAGAGCAGCTCCTGGCCATCGCCGTCGGCGCCGAGCAGATCAGCTTTCTCTCCGGTCCGCACTTCATGACCGACGTGCGCCCGCTGCTCGACCAACTTTCCGCCAACCTTGGTCGCACCGAACGGGAGCGGCTTGCGCGCCTGGAGCGCAAGGTCATCGTCCTGGAACCCGCGCGGCGGCGCTACCGGGAGCAGTCCGAGCTCCAGGCGCGCCTGGGCGTCGTGCTCGACGGTCTGCTGCGCGAACTACCGTTGGACATCCTTTACCACTCGCCGCGACAACGCTCTCTCGGTCGGCCCGCCCGACCGTTGCGCGTGCATCCGCTGTGCCTGGCGCTTCACCGTCAGGGCGTCTATGTCGTCGTGGACGTCGTCGATGGGGATTGGCCGCGGCTGCCGGATCGAATCCTGCTGGCCATCGACCGCATGACGGAAGTGAAGCTGGGACCCGGTGATCTTGCTTTCCGGCATCCCGCGGACTTCGATCCGCAGGTCTGGTTCGCGCCTGCGTTCGGCGTCATGCGCAATGGCGGTCCAACCACCGTCTTGCTGCACGTCGACGCCGAGTGGGCGCAGTACGTGGCCGAACGGACCTGGCACGCCAGCGAACGACTGTTGCCTCAGCCCGATGGCAGCCTGCGGCTCGAGCTAGAGGTCAGCGATTGGACTGAGGTTGTCGACTACGTCCTTGCGATGGGCGAACATGTCGTGGTGCTGGCGCCAGA
>CAINLT010000278.1 GCA_903850505.1 uncultured Myxococcales bacterium
AGCGCGTCGCCGAGCCGATCGTGCTCACCTTGCCCAGACGGCACCAGGATGCCGTCGTGACCATCTTTGACCTGGAACGCCACGCCCATCTTGTCGTCGATCGCGACGACCGGCACGCCGCACCACAGCGCTTCAGAGATCACCTGACCATACGTCTCCGTCAGCGAGGCGTAGGCGAACACGTCGGCATGGCCGTAGTAGTGCCGCAGGTCGCGATGCGCCTTTTCACCGGGAAAGTCGCAGCGGTGGGCAATGCCCAGCCGCTCCGTCTGCTTGACCAGCGCCTTGTGCTCCTGACCGTCGCCGACCAGCGTCAGCGACGCGTTTGGCAGGCGCGGCAGCACGTGGCTCGCAAACACCTGAATCACCTTGTCGATGTCCTTTTCACGGGCGTGGCGGCAAACCACAATCACGCGCCCGCCCTTGGGAAACTCCGGCTTGAACGGATCGGGGCCAAGCGGCTGGTCAAAGATCGCCACGTCGATGGGCCGCGGAATCGTGTGCAGCGGCACGTCCAGGCCGAATTCCTTCCAGTAGTCAGCCAGCGCTTGGCATTGCACGATCAGGCCGTCGCCCGAGTTGTACGTCTTGGCGAAGGACGCCTCCACGGCCGGCGCGAGCTTGGACCACGCGTTGCGGATCGCCTCGACCTCATACAGCTTGTTCGGCAGCAGGTGCTGGGCAAAGCCGGGCAGGTAGATCGTGTTCGTCGACAGGCACGGAATCCCATGCATTTCCCGCATCATCGGCGCCCAGTGCATCAGCAGGCTGTTGGCGTGCGAGTGGATGATGTCGAATTTCTGGGCGTTCTCGAACGCGCTCGGCGGCCACGCAAACGGCATCTGCACGCCCGGATGCGCGCGAAACGTCAGCGAATCGAGGAACAGTGAGCCCGGCGTCGCCGGCGGATCGTTCTTGCCCGGGCGCGGTCCGACGATGGTCACGGTGTGCCCGCGATTTTCCATGTAGCGCTTGAGCGCCTGCGTCGCGAGCGACGGGCCGCAGGCAAAGCTGACGACGGGGTAGTCGGTCAAAATCGCAATATTCACGGGAGGACCTCTTGGTAGCAGCTGGGGATGGCGTTGGCCTGCCAGCGTGTGACAACGCGGGTGATGGCTTGGCGCAAGTGCGCGGAACGATAGTCGTTCGGGTGGATGGCGAGGCGCGAGACGGCCTGCCGAGGCAGGATCCGGCTGGTCAACTCCGCGGCGGCGATGGAGCCCCACAGGCGCGCGGGGGTGCGCGACGCGAAGCTCAAGGCGGGGCTGAAGATCGCCGCGCCGTTGCTGGGCCAAATCCGCAACTGGTCTTCGCAGAAGCTCAACCCGGCGTCGGCGACCGCGCGGCGGACGTCCGCGTTTTGCAGCCAAGCCGGCGCGACAAAGCCTGTCGGCCGCACGTCCAGCGCTTCTTGCAGCACGCCCAGGCCATTGGCGAGTCGCTCCGCGGCGGCGGCATACGACAAACTGTGGAATTCGCCCTCGCCTGCAGTCAGCATCGCGGCGGCCAGCTTGCGACCGGCAGACTGCGGCTGGGTATCGGCCAGATGGTAGTAGCCGTGCAGCAGGATTTCGTCGTTCGGCGTGAGCACCTGCCGCAACCGCGCACAAAATGCCGGGTAGGCGCGCAGATCCCCGTGGCCGTGGAAATCCGGCACCACGAGCATTGCCAATCGCGTGACGCCCAGCGCGCGCAGGTGGTCGATCGCCGCAAAAACCAAGTCTTCCTTGGCGGGCGTGACGTCGTGCAAGCTGTAGAGCGCGCGATGCGCGGAAGCTGTAGCCATGGCCCGTCGGGTATGCAAGATGCGTGCCAGCCAGCGTTGCAGGGCAGCCACTGTACTTACGCAAACTTGCGAGTGATGGCGTTGGACCAAGTGGAGCACGGTTGCTCCACATGGCCGCGGACGGCGGGATCGTACTCCAAACCGCGGCAAACGGACAGATCGGCGGACGCGGCACGTACGCTGACGGCGCTTTTTGGCTTCCAGCGCATGGGCGGGACCTGCTATCGTCCGCGGAGACAGAGCGTTCCCGGACAGGCCGGCGGTGGGTACAAGTGCGCGAATCGGGTCGGTTGTCAGCTGTGGGCCTTGTCGCGTTGCTCGCGTGCGCCGCGCTTGGTGGCTGTGGCTTGCTGCACAAGGCCGCGGCCGATGCCGAAGAAGAGCCCGCGATTGTCGACGATGCGACGGACGCTGACGCGGAATTGAGCGATGCCGACGCTGCGGACGACGTTGGCGACGGCGGCGCGGGCGTCCCTGATGCTGCCGATGCCCACGATGCACACGATGCTCACGATGCCGCGGCCGCCAAGGACGCCACCCAGGATGCGGCAAAGGCCGCGGTGGATACCGTTGACGCGGTCGACGGGCAGGGCGACGCGCCAGACATCGCCCTCGATGCCGCCAGCAAGGATGTACCGGACGCGGGACCACCCGTGTGCACCGCCGCGCAGGTCGCCGCATGCGACGACAAGTGCGCCTGCACCGATGACACCTGCGACGCGGTCTTTGGCTGCAACCACATCTACAACGAAGCGGCGTGCGACGACGCCTCCGCGTGCACCAGCGGCGACACCTGCAAGGACGGCCAATGCCTGGGCAGCGCCATCAGTTGCGACGATGGCAAGGCCTGCACCACCGACATTTGCAAACCGAGCTTTGGCTGCGTCCATCAAAACGCCACGGGTCCTTGCGACGACGGCAACATCTGCACGACGGCGGAAAGCTGCAAGGCCGGCTCGTGCATCGGCGGCTCGCCAGCCGATTGCAGTGACGGCATCGCGTGCACGCTGGACACGTGCGATCCCGCGGTCGGCTGCCAGCACACCTCCGGCGACGGACTGTGCGACGACGGCAGCTACTGCACCGTGGGCGAGACCTGCAAAGGCGGCGTCTGCGGCGGCGGCGGCGCGGCGCTCTGCAACGACGGCAATGACTGCACGAGCGACGGCTGCGACCCGCCGTCCGGCTGCACCTTCACCGTGCTCGCGGGCCCATGTGATGACGCTGACCCGTGTTCGACCCAGGATGTCTGCAAAGCCGGCAACTGCGTCGGCGTGCCGCTCGTCTGCGTGCCGGCCGACCTTTGCCACGGTGCCGGCGTATGCATCTCCAAGACCGGCACGTGCAATCCGGTCAACGCGCCCGACGGAGCCCCCTGCAACGACGGCTTCGCGTGCACGACGGGCGACACGTGTACAGGCGGCGCGTGCGTCGGCGCGAACCAGTGCGATGACGACGACGTGTGCACGCTGGACGCATGCGCCAAGGTCGGCGGCTGCAGCCACACGGCGAGCTGCACAGTCGGCGGCACAGTCACCGGCTTGGCCAGCGCGGGCCTGACGTTGAAGAGCGGCACCCACGTCGTTGCGCTCACCCAGAACGGGCCCTTCACGTTCAGCGGCGGCTTTGGCAACGGCGCGAACTACTTCACGACAGTCGCCAGTTCGCCATTGAGCCCGCCGCAACGGTGCGCGGTCGTCCGCGGCTCGGGGTCGATCCGCGGCGGCAACGTTGCCGACATCGCGGTCACGTGCTCAGGCTGCGGCGACGGCGCGGTCGGTCCCGATCCCGCGATGCGCATCGAGCTGGACTGGCTGGCCAACACGGCGACGCCTGCGCCGGAGTTCATGGACTGCCATCTCAACGGCGCGCAGGTATTGCACGTCAACGCCGCGACGCCCGATGAGTACTGCGACACGCTGATTCACCACGAAGTACTCACCGATCCGCTGAGCTTGGCGGCGCTGACGCCGGGCAAGAACGCGCTGTCGTGCGAATTCGCCCAGAACGTTGCGTGGCTCGTCGCGACCGTGCGGCACGCGTCCGGGCGGAGCGAGCAGGTCGTCGTGTACGATTACCCGGGCGATGCGGGCGGCTTGACCGACGCCATCCGCCGCAACAGCGCATGCCCCGGCTACGACACGCCAGGCAAGGTCTCCGCGATCCTGACCGTCCTGCAAATGGAGACGTGCGACGACGGCAACCTGGACGAAGGCGACGGCTGTTCTTCCGTCTGCCTGCCGGAGAGCTGCACGACCGGCGTGGACGGCGACAAGGATGGCCTGGACGACTGCTACGAAACCGCGACCGGCATCTTTGTCGACGAGACCCACACGGGCACGTCGCCGCTTCTGTGGGACACCGACGGCGACGGGCTGGGCGATGGCGACGAGTTGCTCGGCACGTCGGGCGGCCTGAACCTGGCCGCGCTCGGCGCCAATCCGCTGCGTCAGGACGTCTTTGTCGAGGCGGATTGGATGGACGACGACGCGGAATGCGCGCTCCACAGCCATCAAATCACGCCGGGCGCGGAGGCGATGGCTGTGCAGATGTTTGCCAACGCGCCGCACACCAACCCAGACGGCAGCACGGGCATTGCGCTCCACATCGACCGCGGCCAAGGCGGCGTTTGGCAAGGCGGCGACAAGGCGGGCGCGGCAATTGAATTCCCGCCGGACATCGGCCCCGACCTCGCCGCCGTCAAAGCGAACAACTTCGCGGGCAACCGGCTCGGGTATTTCCACTACGCGCTGATGATGCACAGCTTGGGTCCCACGGCCGGCGGGATCGGCGAGATCACGGGGGACGACTTCATCGTCGCCAGCGGCGGCTGCGACGTCTGCTACAAATGCAAGGGCACGGACATTCCCGGCCATCTGCCCATCGAGGCGTTCTGCCACGAACTCGGCCACAACCTCGGTTTGGGCCACGGCGGCGACAGCGCGTGCAACGGCAAGGCCAACTACCCGTCCATCATGAACTACCGCCATGCGTACTACGGCATCGACGGCGACTGCGACGACCAACCGGACGGCACGCTCGACTACTCGCGCGGCGACCGCACACCGCTGGACGAGAAGGCGTTGAACGAAGCCGACGGCGTGTGCAGCGGCTTCTGGATCG
>CAINLT010000279.1 GCA_903850505.1 uncultured Myxococcales bacterium
CGACGGATCGGTCGGCGCCAGGTCGAACATCGCAGGCACGCCCGCAAGCTGCTTGGTCATGTCCGGCGACCCATCCGGCATGCGCGGCGTGTGGCAGTCGCCGCAAGCCATGACGAACTGCACGAGGTAGCTGCCGCGGGCGACAGAACCTTGCACCGTGGAGACGTCGCCGGGCACATCCGTCACCGCGATGTCCGGCGCCGAGTCGGGCAGCACATCGGCAACGGGGACATCCGCAATGGGCACATCCGGCTTCACCACGTCGGTCAAGACCGTGTCGGCAGCGGGCGTATCCGTGCCCGCGTCCTTGGTCGTCGTTGTCGTGGTGGTCTTGCTGCTCGAGCACGCCGCCACCGCGAACACCGTCAGCAGGCACGCTGCCAGTCTTGCCATCGATCCGCGCATTTCCGTCTCCTTCTGCTGGGTAGGCATGGACGCACGCACGCCCGGCGGCTGCAGCACGGCCCGTGGCCAGCTGTGTCGATCCGGGTTGCATTCATGGTGCGTCAGGTTCTGGCGCCAGGGTGTCGAGTGTTGCCTGCTACGGTCAAGCGTGCGTCACAGGGGCTCTGTCAAAGCAGGCATCTGCGCGGTTCCGATCACGCGCCGCCACGCCGCACGGCGCGCAAGCAACGCCGCGTCCTGGGCAATCCGGCGCACCCGGCGCAGCGGCCGCGATCGGGTTGGCTGCGCGCGCGGCCGCCACGGCCGGATGCTGCCGCGGTGCACAAGCTGCAACTGCCTGACCTGCGGCGCACTGCGCCAACTGGTGCAGACGACGCATTGCGCGCGGACAGCGGTGCGGATAGCGTGAAGGCACAGACAACGAGGTGGCCCATGTTCGTCCTCAATGCGGCAGAAATCGACGCGCTGGTGCGCGTGCTTGACGAACACATTCCGCAACTTCGCGTGGAGATCCACCGCACGGACTACAACCGTGCCCTGCGCGAGGAGCTCGAAGCCCACGAGGCGCTGCTCTCCGACCTGCGCGAGCGGATGACGCAGTCGACCGGTCGCACCGTCGAGGCGCCGCGCCACCTGTAGCCGCAGTCGCACGCGCCGCTTGACCCCATGCGCTTGCCGCACCTACCCTTGCGGGCGCCGCGTGGGCGGCGGGGGCGCGCGATGGAACTGCAAAAGACTTCTGTGATTGGGGCGCGCCTGGCGCTGTGCCTGGCTGCGGCGCTGGCAGCGGCGTGCTCTTCGTCGGCGGCCGAGAAGCCCAAGACCGATGCGGCGGTGGCTGCCGATGTGGCCGTCGATGCGGTTGCGCTGCCGGACGCTGCCACGTTGGCGACCGCGCCGACCTGGCACGACAGCTTCGCCGTCTGCTGGACCGACATGACGTGCCAGCGCGCCTTCGTCATCAGCCATGGCGGCGACTGGGCGAGCGGAGACGGGCGGCCGTACGACTCCAAGGCCGCGTTCTTGCGGGCGTATGACAAAGGCGCCGACGGCATCAAGACCGACTTCCTCGTGAGCGTGGACAACGTCGGGATCGTCGCCCACTCCAGCCCCATCGAGTTCTGGGAATCCAGCGAATGCCAAGGCAAACTGATTGAGCAGATGACCGCCGCCGAAGTCACCGCGTGCCACCTCTTTGATTTGCCGGAGGATGCGCAGACGCAGACCTACCAGCGCGTGGACGACGTCATCGAGTGGGCGCGCGGCAAGGTCACGCTGATGCTCACGGTGAAGGACTCCACGGCGTTCGCCCGCGCCATCGAGACGATCCTGGAGCACAAGGCCGCGGATTTCGTGCACATCGAGACGCATTTCGGCGATCTCGCGCTGATCCAGACGCTGCCCAACTGGGACAAGGTGCGCTACACGGTGCAGATCGACGACCAGCTGGCGGACATCGATACACTGGTGAAGCTGCCGCCGGTGCTGTTTTGCGAAATGAATCCGACTTACACCGGGTTGGATGCGGCTGGCCTCAAGACGCTCATCGACACGAAGGTGCACGCCGCCGGGATGCGGGCGTTCGTGTCCTCGCAGACGCTGCCGTCGGTGGAGCAGCACAAAGGCTTGTGGGACGCGGGGTTCGACGTCGTCATGACGTACAACCTGGCCAATGCGATGGAGGCGCGCACGGCGGTCAACGCGGCGCGCGGGATCTCGCCGCCGTAGTCGCCCTACAACTCCACGGAATCTGACGCACAAGCGCGCTTGACCGCGGCCTTGAGGCCGGTGTTGCCAATCTGCGCGAACCAGGTCCTCGCGCCGCCCAAGTCCCCGCGTTTGCAGCGGGATTTGGCCAAGACCGCGAAGGCGCGCGCAGTGCGTCCGGTCAACAGGCTGTGGCTCGCGAGGCGCTCGGCGTCGGCGGTGCGGCCAGCGAGGAGCGCGGACTCGGCCTGGACGACCTCTTCGGGAACGTCTGCAGCAGTTTCATGCGGTTTGGCTTCCTGTGCCGCGCGCGCATGGTGCTCTGCCGGCTTCGAAGCCGC
>CAINLT010000280.1 GCA_903850505.1 uncultured Myxococcales bacterium
ATCATCCTCGACCTTGCCGGCGGCGAGCACGGCGTCCGCGCGCGCCTTCTCGGAGTCAAACGAGTCCTTGACCGGCGGCTGCTTCTTGGCCTCGTCCTGGGGCGCATCGCCTTCCGCGGCCTTCGGTTCTTCCTGCGGCGGCACGACGGACTTGCTGGCGAGCTGGAACACCACGCTCGTCGCGTCCGCCCGCGTGTTGGCGCGCGACTCCGCGATCAGGTTCGCGACGCCAATGCCGCCCCAAATCACGGTCACAGCGCCGATGCCGCCGAGTACCGGCTTCCAGTGCGCTTCCACCCATTCGCTCAGCGACCAGAGCTTTTCTTCAACAATCTCAGGCGCAATCAACTCGATGTGTTGCTCTTTCTTGGTCTTGCGCGGTCGCCGAATGGTCGCCATGTGATAACTCCGATGGGCTCTCCCGACAGGCGTTGCGGATGGTTCCGGTCGCGCCGTTCAGGATTTGCAGGCCGCGTGTGGTAGTGCGAGACTGCCAACTTGTCAACCGGGACTGCCTGCCGCCGCGCGCGGCCCAAGCCCCGAAGACTTCGACTTTTGCCAACAATCTCCAGCCCTTTACCATCGCGGCCGCTCTTCGCCGCGTGTTTGAGTTTGCCGCCATGCCAAAGTTTCCCATCTCCTCGCCAAACGCGAATTCCCTGCGTCCTTCCGTGTTTTCGACCCTCACCGCGCAGTTCAAACTGCTGCCAGCGCCGCCGATTCCGCTGCAGCTCGGCGATACGTACCGCGAACCGTGCGCGGCGGCCCACATCGATCGCGCCATGCAGAAACTGCCCAAGACCAAGGCCTATGCGTACTCCAACCCGTGGGGCTTGGAAGAACTGCGCGCGGCCGTGGCGCAACGCTGCGCCGATGAAGGGTTTTCCGGCGTCGCAGCGGACAATGTCCAGGTGACGGCGGGCGGTTCGCAGGCCATCAACGTGGCGCTCCAGACGTGGCTGCAGCCCGGCGATGAGGTCCTCGTGTGCGCGCCGTACTGGCCGCTCATCAAGGGCATGATCACGTCGCTTGGCGCCGTGCCGGTCGAGGTGCCCTTCTATCCCGGCATTCGCAAAGGCGTTCCCGTCGCGCAACTGCTGCAGCCGTACATGACCGAGCGGACCGTCGCGCTCTACGTCTGCACGCCGAACAATCCGTGCGGCACCGTCCTGTCCGCCGCGCAGGTCTCCGAAACTGCTGCGTTCGCCGTGAAGAACGAGCTGTGGACGATCGCCGACGAGGCCTATCACCACTACATTTACGACAACACGCCGCATCCTTGGCTGGCCAACGAGCCGGGCATGGCCAAGCGCACCGCCTCCATCTTCACGACGTCCAAGAGCTACGCGCTGGCTGGCCTGCGCACCGGCTTTCTGGTCGGCGACACGTCCTGGCTCGACGTGTCCCGCCGCGTCAGCACGCACCAGATCTACAGCGTGCCGATTATCTGTCAATACGCGGCCTTGGGCGCGATTCAGGAAGGCGGACCGTGGATCGCCGAGACCAAGGAAGCCTACGCCCGCGTTGCGACAATCGTGCGCAAGACCCTGCAGGCGGACTTTGGCAACGCCGACGGCGGCGGCTACGTCTTCCCCGATTTCACCAAGGAATTGAACGGCAAGCCGATGATCGAGTGGATCCAGGAGCTGCTCCGCGAAGGCGTCTGCATCAGCCCCGGCGACGCTTTCGGCCGTGATTTTGAGAACTTCGCACGAATCTGCTATACTTCTGTCCCAGAAGATCAAGTTGTGCTCGCCATTGAGCGGCTCAACAAGTCGCTGGAACGCCTGCGCGCTGGCCGGTCTCTCTGACCGCAAGGACCTAAAAAGTGTTGAGGATCGCGCATATATCGGATTTGCACGTGCTGGATTTGGCCGGCACCCAGTGGCACCAGTTTCTCAACAAACGTGTGACAGGTGCAATGAACCTCGCGGGCATCCGGCGCAATGCCCATCCGGTGTCGCTGGCGGAGAAGTTGGCCGACCGGCTGGCCGCCGGCGACATCGACCACGTGATTCTGACAGGCGATTTGACCAACCTCGCGCTCGACTCCGAGTTCAAGCGCGTGCTGGAGGTCGTGCAGCGGATCGGCCCGCCGAGTTTCGTGACGGTCATTCCCGGCAATCACGACATGTACACGCGCGGCGCGCTGCGGCACCACCGCTTTGAGAAGTGGTTTGGTCCGTACCTTGTCGATGACGCCGATGAGCACCATTCGGCGCTGACCAAGGGGCGGCTGCACTATCCGTTCATGCGCGCGCCGGCACCGCACGTGCGGATCTACGGCATGTCGAGCGCGATTCCGACCCCGCCGTTGCTGGCGTTTGGCCACGTCGGGCGTCATCAGCTCGACCGGCTGCGGCAGTTGGTGGCCGAAGAACCGCCGGAAGTCACGGTGCGTCTTTGCCTCGTGCACCACAACCTCCACCACCGCATCGGCGCGGCGGAGTACGTGGCGTCGCTTGTGGATCGCAAGGCGTTTTCCCGTGTGATGCATGAGATCCACGCGACGGCGGTGCTGCACGGCCACACGCATCATCCGCATCAGGGCCACCTGCCCGCGCGCAAGGCCAAGGCGGACGCGACGACGGACCGGATCGACGAGGAGAAGCTCATCGAGTCCGAAATCGCAGACTTGGGCGGCGACATTCCGGTTCTCGGCTGCGGTTCGTCGACCTGGAGCAAGAAGGGCCGCGATCTGGCGCGCTTCAACATCCTGGACATCGACGCGCGCGGCATCCACGCGATTTCATCCATGCGCTGGAGCGCGGAGAATGCCCAGTTTGAACTCGAGCATCAGGATCTGCTGACCAAGGCCATGGCCGGCAAGAACGCGATTCTGCTGTAAGGAGCGCCGATGGCAGTGCTTGCGAAGACCCAGAGCGCGCTTGGCAACTACTTTCGCCATTCCTCGGGCGGCACGCAGTCCGCGGTGCTGACCCTGCCGCTGCTGCTGTTCTACGGCGCGGGAATCACGCTGGTGCCGGAGGCGCGCAACGGCGTCGATCTCGTCTCCAGCGGCCTCTACACGCTCATGTCGCACGCCAGCAACCCGACGGCCGTGTACATCGGCTTCTACGGCTTCCTCGCGCTTGTCGACATCGGCCTCTTCTTCTGGCTCCGGCGGCAAAATCGCCTGAATCCGCAGTGGCTGCTGCCGCTGCTGGGCGAGTGCCTGCTCTACGCGTTCGTCACCGGCATGCTGTCGTCCATGGCCACGCGTTCGCTGCTCGGGCTGGCGACCGACCCGCAGGGCGTCCGGCATTTTGGCCTCATCGCGGGCCTGATCGTGAGCGCGGGCGCGGGCCTGCACGAGGAGCTGTTCTTCCGGCTCGGCGGCATCGGCCTGGTGGCGCTGCTGTGGCTGGGCAAGGATTGGCAGCGGCCGTCGCTGCGGCTCGCGACGCTCGTTGTCGTTTCGAGCGTCGTCTTCGCGCTGGCGCACTACCTCGGCGAGCCGTTTGCGCTGACGTCGTTCGTCTTCCGGACCGTGTCCGGCATGCTGTTCGCGACGCTGTTCCTGACGCGCGGTTTCGCGGTCGCCGCCTGGACGCACGCGCTGTATGACGCGTGGGTCATCGTCGTTTTGGGCAAATGACCGCGAGCGAATCCGGCCAATGCGGCTATCTTGAGCACCGGACGTGCCGTCCACCGCGATGTTTTCATGCCAGTCTGGAATACCGGTCTCACTTCCGCTGAAGCCGCAGCGCGCTTGCAGCAGCACGGACGCAATGAAATCAAACGGCAAGCCGCTACGCCGTGGTGGACGTTCGTCCTCGCGCAGTTCCGCAGCCTCATCGTTTGGCTCCTGCTCGTCGCGTGCGCCGTGTCGGTCATCCTCGGTGAGACGGGTGACGCGATCGCCATCGGCTGTATTCTCCTCCTGAACGCGTGGGTCGGCTTTCGTCAGGAATACGCCGCGGAGCGCGCTGTGCTCGCGCTGCGGGCGATGACGGCGCCCAAGGCGCGGGTGCGGCGCGATGGTCGGCTGTTGACCGTGGAGGCCGAAGAGATTGTCGTCGGCGATCTGCTGGTGCTGGAGGCGGGCGACACGGTGCCGGCGGATGCGCTCCTGCGCG
>CAINLT010000281.1 GCA_903850505.1 uncultured Myxococcales bacterium
CTTGACGTCGACTTTGCGCCACGCGGCGCGCCGAGAGATCTCCATGAAGTTGCTGACGAATGCCTCGCTTTCCCTGCCTGCGTGTACCCGCCTCCTGTCGCTCCTCGCGGCAGGCGCGATGGCACTGACCGCGACCGGCTGCGGCGACGATGCCGGCATCACGGGCCCGTCCGTCATTGACGACGACGGCGTGAACGGCGCCCAGGACGGCGCGCTCACTGGCGATGGCGGGCTCACCGGTGACGGCGCGGCGACCGACCTGGACGCGACGACGGCGCCGGACGGGGCGATTCTCGGCTCCGACAGCGCCTCGACCGACGGCAGCGACACGACGGCCGTGAACCCGAACACCTCGTGCACCGGCAAGTGCGGCGTCTACGACAAGAAAGCGGCCTGCCAGTGCGACGACAAGTGCACGCAGAACGGCGACTGCTGCGGCGACTTCCAGGCCCAGTGCGGCACGGTGGCCAACACGTGTGGCGACGGCAAGTGCACGCCGCCCGAGACTCAGGCGACCTGCCCGGGCGACTGCGGCACCGTGGTCCAGCCCGCCACGTGCAAGGGCAAGTGCGGCGTTTACGACAAAGCGGCGGCCTGCCAGTGTGACAACCAGTGCGGCCAGAACGGCGACTGCTGCGGCGACTACAAGACCGAGTGCGGCACCGTGGCCAACACGTGCGGCGACGGCAAGTGCACCCCGCCGGAAGACGCGACGACCTGCCCCGCGGATTGCGGCACGGTCACGCCGGCTGGCTCCTGCGCCGGCAAGTGCGGCCAGTACAACAAGAGCTGGACCTGCCAGTGCGACACCAAGTGCACGACGAACGGCGATTGCTGCGCGGACCTCGCGACGGCGTGCCCCGGCACCACGGGCGGCGGCACCACGCCGATCGTGACGTGCGTGGAGACCAGCTGCGCCGCGGAAGTCGCGACGTGCAACGCGGACGCGACCTGCAAGAAAGTGTTGGACTGCGCCAAGAACTGCGCGGATCAGCAGTGCATCTTTGGCTGCGTGCAGAGCAGCGGCGGCGGCGGCTTCCAGCTGCCCAACGGCCTGCAGGCGGTCTACACGTGCGGCAACAACGCCAAGTGCTTCCAGCAGGGCGGTGGCGGCACCACGCCGACGTGCAACAACAACGGCAAGTGCGACGCCGGTGAGACGACCGCGAACTGCCCGGCCGATTGCCCCGCTGGCGGCGGTGGCACCCCCAGCGCGACGTCCTGCGCCGGCCAGTGCGGCAAGATCAACACCGCGGGCGGCTTCAACGGCTGCCAGTGCCAGACCTGGTGCGTGCAGGCGGGCAACTGCTGCAGCGACTATCAGACGCTCTGCGTGGCCACGCCGCCGACGCCGGTGTGCGGCAATGGCACGTGTGACGCGGGCGAGACCAACGCGACGTGCCCGGCGGACTGCCCCGCGGGCGGTGGCGGCACGACGACCGCCGACCAGTGCGTCCAGTCCAAGTGCGCGACCCAGTACGCCAGCTGCGCCAAGGATCCGGCGTGCCTCGCCGCGCTGCCGTGCGTGGAAGGCGGCAAGCAGATTTGGAATTGCGGCGTCACCAGCGTCCAGTCGGGCCTCACGCTCGGTCAGGTACAGGGCTGCGCCACGCAGAACAAGTGCTTCTAATGCCGTCGGTGCCCGAGACTGCGTTTCCGAGCTTGGAAATTCGCCGCGATACCCTGGTGCCGCGGGGCGCCTTCGCGGAATCCCAGCGCGCCTTCCTCCAGCCTGACGCGGCGACGGTCGCCCAGTTGGACGGGCTGCTGCGCACCCACAACGTCGGCGTCGTCGCGCACTTCTACATGGACCCGGAGCTGCAGGGCGTGCTGTCGGCATGCACTTGGCCGCACATCCACATATCCGATTCGCTGGTCATGGCGGATCGCGCGGTCAAGATGGCGGAAGCTGGCGTGCAGGCGATCTGCGTCGCGGGCGTCGACTTCATGACGGAGAATGTCCGCGCCGTGCTCGATTACGCCGGCTTTCGGTCGCTTCCGGTCTATCGGCTGGCGACTGCGCCGATCGGCTGTTCGCTCGCGGCGTCCGCGGAGACGCTGGCCTACCGCGCGTTCCTCCAACAGGCGGCGCAGACCCCGCGGTCGCTCCACGTCGTGTACATCAACACGAGCCTGCGGACCAAGGCTGAGGCCAACCAGCTGGTGCCGACCATCACCTGTACGTCGAGCAACGTCGTGCAGACGATCCTGCAGGCGGCGGCGCAAATCGAGGGCGTGCACATCTGGTTTGGACCGGACACGTACATGGGCCACAACCTGCAGACGCTGCTGGCCGCCTACGCGCGTATGCCGGAGTCGGCCGTGCGCGCCTTGCACCCCGCGCACACGCCCGCGACGCTGATGGCGCTGCTGCAGCGTTTCCATCCGTTTGAACAGGGCAATTGCATCGTCCACCATCTGTTTGGCCACGAGGTCGTCGCCCGCGTCCGCCGCGAGCTGCCCGACGCGCTGTACACGGCGCACCTGGAAGTGCCCGGGGAGATGTTCGCGCTCGCGGCGGAAGCAGAGCGGCACGGGCGCGGCGTGGTCGGCTCGACGTCCAACATCCTCGACTTCATCGGCCAGCAGGTCGACGGCGCCCTCGCGCAGCCGGGAGCGCAGCGGATTCAAGTGCTGCTGGGCACGGAAGCCGGCATGATCACGTCGATTGTCCGCGGCGTCCAGGCGCGGCTGCAGGCGTCACACCGCGATGACGTCGCCGTTGCAATCATTTTTCCCGTTGCCGCCGAGGCGATCACGCGGACCGACGATCCACTTGGTATCGTGCCAGGCGCGTCGGGCGAAGGCTGTTCCGTGGAAGGCGGCTGTGCGACGTGTCCTTACATGCGCATGAACCACCTGGACGGGCTGATCGACGTCGTGCGCAAGATCGGTGGCAGAGCCGCGGATTTGTCGGCGTTCCTGCCCGCGACGTCGCCGCCTGATGCCAGCGGGCATTCCGTGGCGGAGCGCGGGACCGTGCCGATCCTGCGCATGCGCGCGTTCCAGCACACGGGGCGCATGCCGGACGCGCTCGTCGCGGCGGTCACGGGGCGGGCGTCAGCGCTTTCGTAGCGCCTGTTGCCACGCCGCCATCAGCGAGCGGGTATCGGGAAATGCGCTCCACGGCGGCCCCGGCCATTCGGGCACTTGCGGAATCCGCAGCGCGCCGCCAGACGCCAGCTCGCGCGCCAGCGCCACAACCGCCTCCTGTCGCGTCAGCCCCGGCCAGCCCGCCGCCAGGACGTCCGGCGTCGGTCGCAGGTGCACACAGCGCGGCGGCCGCAGATCCATGACCAAATCGCAGATCAGCGCGGGCCCCGGCGCGCCCGCATCCACTTGCTGCACAACGCCCACC
>CAINLT010000282.1 GCA_903850505.1 uncultured Myxococcales bacterium
GCCGATGCACCCGCTCGTCGTTGACCTGCTGAAGGCCCACAAAGCCGCCCAGGAGGCGCGGGACAAGGAGAAGGCAAAGGAGGACGCGCCAGCAGAGGAAAAGCGGAAGAAGCGCGAGCCTGGGCTCGTGTTCCCCAGCAAGAAAGGCACGCCGCGCACGTCCAACACGCTGAAGAAAGCGTTCGAGGCGATCAAGGCCGCGACCGGCATCGACATCAAGGTCGGACCGCAGGTACTGCGCCGCAGCATGAACAGCAACCTGGTTCGGCAGCAGGTGGATCGCTTGACGCTGCGGGCCATCATGGGCCACACGACCGAGCAGATGACGGCGCGCTACTACGGCGTGTCCGCGGATGACAAGAAGGCTGCGGTGCACATGCTGCCAGGGAAAACGCCCGCAGTCGTGGCGCCGGACCCGGACCAGCATCCGCATCCAGCCGCACCGGCACCGCAAGAATGACCTGAATGCCGTTGGGGCTTGGCGGCCGCCTGCATCGCGCAACTCATGTGCGGAGCGGCGACACACTCGACAGGGCCTGGTCCGAAACCTAGTGCCCTTTCCTAGTGCCCTGAGATTTTGCAACCCGCGAGCGTCATCGCAACTTACTGAAAACTTTGGCGGAGCGGACGGGACTTGAACCCGCGACCTCTGGCTTGACAGGCCAGCGTTCTAACCAACTGAACTACCACTCCATCTCGAGACACTCTCACGCGTCACAGTTCCTGCGGTGGGCGAAGCAGGGATTGAACCTGCGACCAACGGCGTGTAAAGCCGCCGCTCTACCCCTGAGCTATCCGCCCAAGAACCGCGCATTGTTGCCCCGGAGGGCGGATGCGACGTTTGCGGGAAACCGTGACTACAAACGTCCGCGCGGGTCGTTTGGCTGCTCTCGCAGCGGGGGCGCATCGTAAGCCCGTTTGGCCACCGTGTCAAGCGCGCTCTGCGATCTTTCCGTGTGCGCGGCGCGGAGGATTCCCAAGATGCGCCTGAGGCAAAAACACCAACGGCGGTCACCCAGTTTCCCGAGTGACCGCCGTTGGGGCGTTGCTAGCTAGGCGCTAGAGGGTGCCTTACGGCGCCTTCGGAGCGGTGAAGCCGGTCACGATGCCACCGAGCGTGTCGATGTCGAGGGCCAGGGACTTGGCGTCCTTGATGCCATCGCCGTCGCTGTCAACGTCGCTCTTGATGAGCGTCGGGAGCAGCTTCTTGACGGCATCCTTGCCACCGAACTGCGCGAGCATGTCGGCCGGGAGGCCGTCGATCGCGTTGTTCAGGTCGGTTTCCGTGATGTAACCGCAGAGGCGGCCACCGGTCGTGCTGACCCAGCTGTTGGCGTCGGCGGTCGTGCCCGAGAAGTCAACGGCGGAGATGGTCAGCGCGAGGCTGATGGACGAGATGTTCAGGTTGAGGAAGAACTTGTCCGCCTTCGCTTCCAGCTGGCCGGCCTTGATGGTCGCCGCGTTGAACGCGACGAGCGACTTGCCCGTGGCGGGGTCATAGGATTCTTTCTTCACGGTGTACTTGCCACCGGCGGTCGTCGCGTCATGCGCCGCGTCGGTCGGGTCCACATCGCCAATCAGCACGTTGAACGAGAACGCGGTGCCGTCGATCTTGTAGGTCTTCGGCTCGAACATCAGGACGACCGAGCCTTTCTTGACCGCGTCCTGGAGGTTCGTGCCGATGAGGCTCGAAGCGCCAGCAAGCGCGTTGTCCGGCGTACCGTCGCCGTTCATGTCGCACGCCTTGGTCTTGTCGGTGATGGCCAGCTTGATGACCTTCTGGACCTTGCCGTCATCGCCAACGCCCCACTTGGTGGGCAGCGCCGCGGTGTCTTTGCACGCGCCCGGCACAGCGCCGGTCTCGTCGCAGTACTGGGTCGCGGTGCAAGCGCCGCCGCACGGCGTGTAGCACTTGTTGGTGCCCTTCGCGTCGCACTTGTCGCCGGCCTTGGTGCACGGTCCGCCGCACGGCAGGGCAACGCACTTGTCAGTGGCCTTGTCGCAGGTCTCAGTGGCCTTGCAGGCGCCGCCGCAAGCAACCTTGGCAACGTCCGGACCGGTGTCCGTCGTCGTGGTGGCATCGCCAGCGATCGTCGTATCGTCGGTGCCGGTGGTGGTGTCGGTGGTGTTGTCACCGGTGGTGGCAGCAGTCGTGCCGCAAGCCGCCAAGCCGAAGGTGGCGAACGCGGCAATGGCCACGAGGGCCGGGTTCATAAAGCGATTCATATAAGGACTCCCCATAGTCGTGGCCGGGTTTGGCCTATTCATCCCCGCGCTGTTCCTGGCCGACTTGGCTTCAGTTCTGCGCGGATTGATCGCCATCGTTCTTGGCGGGATCACACACACACTTGGCTGCGCGGATCCACACCCGCGCAAGTTGGCGAAAGGTCTAAGCCTCTCGCCAAGCCCAATACAGTACCGATCGCGCCAGCCTGTGTCAATAATCACGGTCGTGGCGAGGCAAACAGCACGACGGCAGTCCCCGCTGGCACGGGCGCCGCGTTGGCGGGTCGATACGCGAGCCACTCCGCACAGGAAAACCGCGTCAGATCAGCGGAACTGCCCAAACTTCGCACTTCCGCGCGGGTCTCGCCGCCCTGTTGCACGAGCACCGCCGGCAGGATCTCCGCGCGCGGTCCCGTCCCCGGCAAGGGCGTTGCGCTGGGCAAGGTCAGGCGCTGCCAATCGGCGGGCGCGCCCTGCAGCGCCAGCAACGCCGGCAGCACGAAAAGCGCGCAGCAAACGTAAGAGGAGACTGGATTTCCGGGCAAGCCAAACGCATACTGGATGCGCCCTTCGTGCTGACGCGTCGCGAAAAGCAGCGGCTTGCCCGGCTTGATCGCGATCTTGTGAAAATGCAAAGTTGCGCCAAGTTCCTGGAGGACCGGCAGCACGAGGTCATAGTCGCCCGCGGAGACGCCACCAGACGTCACGAGGACGTCCGCGTCTTGCCATGCGGCCGCGATCGCCGCGGTCAGCGCCGCGCGGTCATCTGCGGCAACCGCGTGTTGGTGGACGGACGCGCCTGCGGTCAGCATGAGTCCCGTCAATGCGTGGCGGTTGGCGTCCCGGACCTGCCCGAGAGCCGGCGTCGCGTCCACCGGCACAATCTCGTTGCCGGTTGGCAGTATCGCCACGCGCGGCCGCTGGGCCACGCGCACGCGGGCGTGGCCGTACGTCGCCAGGACGCCCACGCGCGCGCCGGAAAGTCTCACGCCGGCTGCCAGCACAGCATCGCCTTGTCGCACTTCGCTGCCCTTGCGGCTGATGTTCTGCTCCGCGCGCGCCGCGTCCAGCAGGCGGTACACGTCGCCTTCCAGACGTTCGATGCGCTCCACAGGTACGACTGCGTCGGCGCCCGCGGGCACGACCCCGCCGGTCATCACCCGCACGCATTCGCCGGCCAGTATGCGGCCAGCGAACGGCGATCCCGCTGCACTCTCGCCAACTTGCCGCAGCAGCGCGCCGGCCGCGCCGTCTGCCGATCGCAGCGCAATGCCGTCCATGGCCGACCGGTCAAACGCCGGCACGTCGGCATCCGCGCGGATCGCGTCGGCCAGCACGCGCTGATGCGCGTCTTCCAGCGCCACGGTTTCTGCCGGCAGGGGCGCGATCGCCGCGAGCACCCGCGCCAGCGCATCCTCGA
>CAINLT010000283.1 GCA_903850505.1 uncultured Myxococcales bacterium
CGCGAGGGCAAGTCGCTGTTCTTCAGTTCGCACGTCCTGACGGACATCGAGACGCTGTGTGACTCCGTGTGCATCCTCGATCGCGGCGAGGTCGTGGCACAAGGCCGGCTGAGCGATTTGCTGCGCATGGACAAGCTGGAATCCGAAGCGCTCGTGGAGTTGCCCGTCGCGGACGTGGAGGCGGCCAAGGCGCGACTGCTGGCGCTGCCCGGCGTGGAAGTTGTCGAGGAAATCGCCAACGTGCTGCGGCTGCGAATGCCGACGGACGTCGTGCCGGGGGTCACCGCCGCGGTCGTCGAGATCCACGCGACGCTGCGCGAGTTGTCGCAGCGGCGGGAGTCGCTGGAAGAGTTGTTCGTGCAAAAAGCCTTGCATGTGTCGGCAGACGGCCAGCGCAGCCCAGCGGCGGGGAAATCGGCATGAACATCCAAACGACCAACGAGAAGCTGATCCTGCGCATCGACGGCCCCGTGGCCGCGCTGAGCCGCATCTCCGCGGTGGCCGGCAACACGCTGCGCGAGGCGGGGCGCAACAAGCTGTTTTTCGGCCTGCTCGGCGTGACGATCCTGATGCTCGTCTTCTCGATCCTGCTCTCCGACCTCGCGCTGACCGACCAGAAGGTCCGCCTCGTGACCGATTTTGGCCTCGCGGTCATTCCGCTGGTCTGCATCGCCACCGCGGTGCTGCTTGGCGCGGTGCTGCTCTACAAAGAAATCGACCGCAAGACGCTGTACGCGATCCTGCCCAAGCCGATTCGCCGCAGCGAATTCCTCGTCGGCAAGTTCGTCGGACTGTCCACGCTGCTTCTTGGCCAGCTCATCGCCCTGGCGGTGTGCTGGGCTGGCGTGCTGCACCTGCGCGGCGGCTCGTTCTCGATGGCGCTGGCGCAGGCGCTGGGTCTGAATTACATCGAGATCCTGCTCGTCACGTCCGCGGCGCTGTTCTTCAGCGCTCTCTCGCGGCCGGTGCTGTCCGGTGTGCTCACGATGGGCGTGTTCCTCATCGGCCGCATCACCTACGTTATCAACGACCTCATGCAGGCGACCAAGGGCGTCTTCGCGGAAGTGCCGGCGATGCGCGCGCTCGGTCGCGTCCTCGTGGCCGTCGTGCCAGACCTCTCGACTTTCAACATCGCCGACGAACTGCAGGCGGGCGTCGCCATCCCGCCCGACTACTTTGTGCACGCGACACTGTACGGCCTGTCCTGGGTCGGCTGCTTCATTGCCTTGTCGCTCCTTGTCTTTGAACGCCGTGACTTGGTCTGAACATGCGGACGCCATTGCAACACCCCAGTTCGCCGGTCAGGCTTGACGCGTTTCGGCGTGCGACCGCGCGGGTGCGCATCCTCGGGCACGCCGCGGGTCGCGCACGTTGGATCTCGAACTTCCGGCAGCGTGCATAGATGCAATTCCAGATGCTTTGGCAGCGTTTGCGCCTGCCGCTCCTCGCCGCGCTGATTGTCTTGACCGCGCTCGCGGCGCGCGCGACGTGGGAGCAAGTGCAGGCGTATGACCGCGCGGTCGCGCTGGAACGCAGTGCCAAGGTCGATGCCGCGATTGACGAATACCGTTGGACGCTGCGCTGGTACACGCCGTGGGGACCGAAGTGGACGGACGCAGCCGACGCGCTCGTGCGCATCGCCAGGACCGCGGATCAGCCTGAGCCGACCCGGGCGATGCGGGCGCTGGATGCGCTGCGCTCGGGGCTCATCGCCGGGCGACACCTGTGGCAGCCGCGCGCGGACCTGGTGGCGTGGGTCAACACGACGATTCCGCCGGTGATGGTGCGCGTCGCGGCGCAGTTGGGCGACAAGCGCGACAAGGCGCAGCTGCTCGCGCAATTCACCAAGGACTACGCGCGGCCCGTCGGCGTCGCGCCGCTGACTTCCGCCGCGGTGGTGCTGGGCTTTCTGGCGTGGCTGCTTGGGCTGCTGATGCTGGCCCGCCGCGGCCTGGACGCGGACGCGCGCATCACCGGCCTCGGTTGGCGCTGGCTCGCCGTCGCGGTCAGCGGCTTCGTCGTCTGGACGCTCGCGATGTGGCTCGGTTGAAGATGGCCACGCCGCCAGCTCCCGCTCGCCTTCCGCGTTCGGTGCCTGAAGTGAAGGCGCTGGTCGGCGACTTCTTCCAGGCGTTCACCAACGCGCCGCGCGCGCTGCGGCTCGCGTGGCAAACGTCGCCGCGGCTGCTGCTCAGCCTGCTGGCGTGGACGCTCGTCGCTGGCGCGCTGCCGTCCGCGATCGCGTGGGTCGGTCGCAGCCTGGTGGACGCCGTCGTGGCGGCACAGCGCGGGGGCGATCGCAACGCGGCTGTGCGCTGGGTCGCGGTGGAACTCGCGCTGGTCCTGACGCTGCTCGTGGCGCAGCGGTGGCAGTTGCTGTGCCAATCGCTGCTGCGCGCACAGCTCGGCCACACCGTGCACGTGCAGATCTTTGAGAAGGCGCTGACGCTCTCCCTGCCGCAGTTTGAGGACAGCAAGACCTACGACCTCCTGACACGCGCGCGCCGCGAGGCGTCCACCCGGCCGCTGGGTCTCATCGTCAAGCTGCTAAACGTGCTGCAAAACGCCGTCTCGCTGATCGGCTTTTCCGCGCTGCTGATGGCGCTGTCGCCGTGGGCGGTGCTGGCGCTGGCGCTGGCCGGGCTGCCGGCGTTCCTGGCGGAGGCGCG
>CAINLT010000284.1 GCA_903850505.1 uncultured Myxococcales bacterium
GATGACGAAACTAGCTACGGACACGGATTTCCAAGTGTGTGCCTTCAACGGGGGGCGTCGAGCTGTGGTGGTTGCGCACGCCAAAGAGTATGACGCGGCCGGCACGACCTCACATTGGTTCGCCTTCGCGCCGTGGATTGGCCCAGCCGATGCAACCGCCGGCTCTCTGGGCCCGTTCACGACTGGCAAGCAGTTGCCGAGTGCTATGGCGGGTTTGGTGGACTGTGAGCCATTCGACGGCGAAAGTGCCATCGAGCGCCTAGTCTCGGTCGGAGTCTACCGTGTGCCCAACGAGATCGGCAGACAAATCACTCCGCTTCTGAGCGCAAACGGCGTTACGGTGCCGATTGAGATGCTCGCGCGGCTGCCGCACGTCCAGCGTTGTGTCGTCAGGGTCCAACAATGAAGACGGCTCTCCGTGTTCTGACTTCGCAACTCGCCGTTCTCACGCTCGCTTGCTGCGACGGTGAGAAGGGCGTTTCAGCCGCGCACGCGCCCTCGACAGCGAAAAATGTTGACGCGGCGGCAAGCAAGCCGGTCGAGTCGAAAGATCAGGTGCCGGTCCCACCGCCCAAAGAGGCCGCGTCCTTACTGCCTCCGACTTGCGCTGACCACGAACTGGTTCGAGTCGCCATCGACGACTCTTTTAGCATGCGCGGGTTCGTAAACCCCAGGTTGGCGCAGTCCGGCCTGAAGGACCTCCTCGGCAATCTGCGGAACGAGCTCGTTGAGGCAAGCCGCCGCCCTGAGCGTTCGCCAGTGCCCCAGTACCTGTTTGTTGGTCAACGCAAGCTGAATCCGGCAGCGGACGCCGCTCGCAAGCGTTGGGTCGCCCAGGTGCAGGCGGGTAAGAGTACGCTCCGTCTTTGCGTCCAGCCGACAGATTGCGGCGCGCAGGAGGCTTGCTGCGAGCTACCAGAGCAGGCCACGACCAGCGTTGCCGCCAACGCCTTGGTCTGCGCGCCCACACAGTTCTGCGGTGCCGTACGTGTTGCGTCCACCAACGCGATGAACGTTGAGGCGGAGTACAGTTCTGGCATCTCGCGGGTCAACCGTGGCCTGCACGCCTTGGTCGACGGTTGTGTCGAAACCGCCATGTTCGTCACCGACGGCTTGGAGACGCCTGAAGGTCTACAGAACGAGTCCTGCGCAAAAGGCGCACGGTCGCCGCCACGCGAACCTGGCCTCAGTAAAATCCTGGAGTCGATCCAGGTGCCCGATGGCTGGGGACTCTGGATTATCGCGGGCCGACTGCCATTCGACGGAACGGTCTGGCTCGAGTGCGGTCAAGAAGATGTCGCAATGAAGCAGGCGTTGGGCAAGCGGCTGATTCGGGGACGCGAACTCAGCTTCAAGACGGCTGGAACCGAGCGCGAACCCGTCATGATCTTCGTATTGAGTCGGGGCGGCGCCAAAGCCGTCGAGCGCATTGCCGCCGGAATCGAGGCGCGCATCGCTTCGTTCGCGGCGGCGCAGGCCCCGGCGGATGCTGGCGACTGGGCCCGAGAACTCGCACTGATGCAGGTGTGGCCCCCGCCGGCTTTTACCCCGTGTGCAGGGGCCGCGGTCGAGACGATGTCTGATGACGGTAACGGCGGCCTGGCGGCGCCGCACGAGCCCATCGCGCCTGGTCGAAAGGCAGTTGTGGGGCTTCGTGTTTCGACTCCGGCGGCTGCGACGACGGCCTGGGTGTTTGGCTTCCAGAGCGTTGTGAGCGCAACTACGCCGCGGTTCGCCGACTTCTCTGTCGAGGATTCCGCCAAATACTTCGCTCGCATCGGCCCAACGGGCACGATTCCAACTGCGGCTGCTTTGCTCTCTAGGGCTCGTATCTCGCCGACGAATGATTGCGCTGCGCTCGCCACCGCTCTCGCTGGCTCGCCGGCCAAGACACCCGACGGCAAACAGGGCACCGTTCCGTGGCCAGTCAAGTCGCCCGGAGGCGCTTCGACCGACTTTCTGTGGGTTCCCAGTTGCGCCATTCCAGCCGCGCTGCAGCGATTGCAGGCCACCGGACATCCGCCCGGCCCGACCGGTGAGACAGCGATTCAAGTAGCTTGCGCCTACGAGGCGAAGCCTGACCTTGTGAACGCGTTGCAGGGCCTCGATGGCGAACGCTGGTCCCCAGAGCCGACGAAACGCGGCATTCCCGGGATCGAACTCTTGGTACGTGACGTTCGGGATTGGCTCGGCCATCAGAA
>CAINLT010000285.1 GCA_903850505.1 uncultured Myxococcales bacterium
GGCCCGCGCGCAGCCGCGGTCGAATGTCGTCGGTGAAGCGGAAGATGTCCGCGCTGGCGATGAGCGTGTCGCGGAACAGGTACAGATCGGCGCCGCCGCCTGCTGTCGATTCAATCAGGCCACCGCGCAGGGTCACGGGACCAAAACGCCGCGCGTATTGCAGGCCCAACGTCCAGGAGGAATCGGTCTGGCGCAGCTGCTCCGTCAATTGCGGTTGCGTCGCCGAGCCGCCCGCGCCTGAGACCGTTGAGGACGTGACGCGCGTGAACGTCGTCGTCTTGCCGAGGTTGTTGCCCGACAGCGTCACCAGCACCGCCTTGTCCTCGCGCATCTGTAGCCGCAGCGTCAGGTGGGACTGCCACGACAGGTTGTCCGGGTTGTTCTGGCGAAACGCGTAGGACGCCAGCCGGTAATCGATACCCGTCTCCAGCGCCTGATAGCGGTGGATCAGATCCTTGGCGTCGCTGACGACCGACTCCGCGTTCTTCACGAGCGTGTCGTCCGTCAACAGCCGGCCAATGTCGCCTTTGCCCTCTGCGACGCCCTTGGTCACCTGATTGACGTTCTTCGCCGCACCTGACAGGTCTTCCATGATGACCGTCGCCTTGGCGATGCCGGCGCGCAACTGCTCCAGCGTCGACTTGAACGCGCCGATCGTGGAATTGACGTCGTCCTTGTTCTCGCCCACCAATTCGCGGATGTTGCGGGTCACGACTTCCACGTTGCTCAGGCTGCGCATGGCGCTTGACCCGCCGCGATCCAGAATCACGTTGGCGCGGTCGGCGAGGACGTCGAGCTTGGCGGTCGTTGTGGCAAACGAGTGGAGTCCGCGGTCGAGATCGCCGTCTTTCGCGAACACGCCGGTGCTCAGGCGCGCCCGCAGCGCCGTGACCGTCGCGCTCAAGTCGTGGCTCGCCGTCACCAGATTGTCGGCGATTTCCTCCATCTTCTGCTGGCCTGCTTCCGAACCAAAGACCTTCGCAGCCTTGTCGGTGATCTTGGCCACGTCGCCCGCGATGCGATCCAGCTTCGGGAGAATGTCGCCCGCCGACTGCAGCTTCTCGATCGTCTGCTGCAGCGCCGTCGCGGTAATCACGATGGGAATCCGGTGGCCCTCGCGCAGCTGCGTGCCCGCCGCGCCTGGTGTCAGCTCCAGGTAGTAATCGCCCAGCATGGACGCCTGCAGCCGCTGCAGGACCGCGCCGTTCTTGGCATAGCCGCGTTCGTCCTTGATTCCGCTCCACGCCGTCACGTTCTTCATCAGCCGCACATCGACGCGCACGAGCGTGCCCCTGAGCCTCAGCTCTTCGACGCGGCCGACCGTGAAGCCGGCGATCGTCACCTTGGTGCCGGGCGCGATGCCGGTCACGTCGTCGAACATGGCGTAGAGGCGGTACGTGTCGTCCCCGGTGCCGATGCCGCGCTGGGTCCACGCCACGCCGACGACGATCAGGACGAGGCTGACGATGACAAAGATGCCAACCGCGACAGCGGAGCGGGCCGTGTTCATGCGACACCTGCCGTGGCGGCTGTGTTGGGGGCTGGCTGCAACGGTCCAGTGCCGCTCACGAAAATGAACTTGCGCACGACTTCGTTGGTGCTCGCGCGGAATTCGTCGGGCGTGCCGTATTCGACGATGCGCCCTTCGTAGAGCATCGCGATGTGGTGGGCGATGCGGAACGTGCTGGCCATGTCGTGGGAAATCACCACCGACGTCACGTTGTGCCGCTCCTGGGTCTCCGCAATCATGTCATCCACTTGGGAGATCATCATCGGATCGAGGCCAGTCGTCGGTTCGTCGTAAATGATGATCTCCGGGTCCAGAATCGTCGCCCGGGCGAGCGCCACGCGCTTCTTCATGCCCCCGGAAAGCTCAGCGGGATACTTGTGGTCGACGTTGACGAGGTTCAGTTCCGCCAGCCGCGCGTGCACCAGGTCGCGCTCTTCGTGACGCGGCATGGGCCGATGTTCGCGCAACGGAAACGCGATGTTCTCGTACACGGTCATCGAATCAAAGAGCGCGCCAGCCTGGAACAGCATGCCGAATTGCCGCAGCGCCTTGAGCAGCGCGTCGGGCGCCATCGCAAACAGGTCCTGACCGTGCAGCTTGACCTGACCGCTGTCCGGCCGGAGCAGCCCGACGAGGTGCTTGACCAGCACGCTCTTGCCACTGCCTGAGCCGCCGATGATGACGGTGACCTTGCCGGTGGCGATTGTCAGATCCACGCCGCGCAGCACCGCTTGGCCGCCGAACGACTTGTGCAAGTCGACGACCTCCATGATCGGCGTTTGAACTGCATTTTCAATCGGTTGATCTGTCATCGCCTTCGTCGCAGACCCCGCGTTGGCCGGCATCCCACCGCCCATCATAACCCCATGCCATCTTGCGGAAAGAAAACAGCCGAGCGGCGCTTCATGGCGGCGCGGTTGCATTTCCGGTTGCAGCGGCGCCAAGCGGTTGACTCGTGAACGGGACGGGCTAGCATCACGGCAAGCGGAGTCCCTGCCGCGCCGCCGCCTATTCCCCTTCGCCGGTTCTCAACGCCTGATGACCACTGCACCAACCGCATCGCTGCGCGCCATCACCGGAGACCTGCAGGGCCAGGTGTTCTCCGTTGATTCAGAAATTCTTATCGGCAGATCAACGACTTGTGGCATCTTCGTGCCAGACCGGCGCATCAGCCGCGAGCACGCGCGGGTCTTCTTTGACGGCGAGCGGCTCTTCGTCGAGGACCTGCAGAGCCACAACGGCGTCTACGTGAACGGGCAACGCGTCGCGAAGGCGGAGCTGTTCAACGGCGATTTGATCCGCATGGGCATGTCCCAGTTCAGCGTGTCAGGCCTGAACCGCCGGGATTCACAAGTGATTCAGGTAGTGCACGACACCCGGCCGTTGCAGCCGCGCGTGGTGCGGCCGGTTGAGAGCGTACCGACGGATTTGGGCGGTTTTGTCGCGGACGACTATTTCGCCGCGATGGGCATGGTCGATACCGACCGCTATTTGACCGCCGATCGCGTGCAACAGCTCCTGCAGCGCACGCGTAACTTCGCGATTCTGCATGAGATTTCCAAGGCCTTGCAGCGCTACACGGATCTGCGCGAGACGATGCCGCCGCTGCTGGACTTGATCCTGCAGGTCGTGCGCGGCGACCGCGCGGCGATTGTGCTGTTGGACGAGGAAGGTCGCCTCGCGCCCAAAAGCGTGCGGTACCGCGATCGCACGACGCCGCCGGCGGATACCGGGCAGCTGCGAATCTCCAAGACGGTCGCGGATTATGTGCTGAAACAGCGCTGCGCGATCATCACGGCGGACGCCTCGGCAGACGAGCGTTTTTCGTCGTCAGAATCGGTGATGTTGGCGAATATCCGCTCGCTGATGGTCGTGCCGATCCTTGTGAGCAACCGCCTGCTCGGCCTGATCGAGGTCGAGAATAATCGCAATATCAATGGTTTTGATGACAACGACCTGCACCTGTTGACGGTCGTGGCGTCGATGCTGGGCGTCGGCCTCGATCACCTCGATGCAACGCAGGCGCGCGAGCGCGCGATGGCGCAGCTCCAGGAGACGCACGAGCAACTGCTGGCGACCCAGGAACGGCTGGTGGTGAGCGAGCGCATGGGCCTGCTAGGGCGGCTGGCGAGCGGCATCGCCCACGAGGTCAAGAACCACCTGAGTCCGTTCATGCTGGCGGACATGATCGCCAGCAAGTACCCGCA
>CAINLT010000286.1 GCA_903850505.1 uncultured Myxococcales bacterium
TGCAACTTCCAGACCGCGCCCGTAGACTGCCCGCCCACTGTGCTGGAGCCCATGATGCGATTTCTGCCGTCCCGTATCCGCCCCATGGCTCAGCAGGTGGCTCGCCGCGCGCGCGCGACCGGCGTGCGGGTGCTTCTCGCGGCGCTTGTGGTGTTTGGCGTGCTGCCGGTCGCGTACGCCGGGGAGACGCTCGAGCCGCTGATTGAGTCCGGGCGCGAGCACGCGGTTGAGCACCTGTTCGATCCGTATGTCGACGGCCAGGAAGTCGCGCCGGGCTGGCGTCTGGGCGACATTCACATCAACCGGACCGTCATTGACGTCGACCTGAAGGGCGCGACGACCCAAGCGAAGCTTCAGCTCAAGCACCTCGACCGCGCGGATCCATCCGCCGTGCGGTCGCAGAGCTTTGGCACCTCACTCGTTGGCCCGCCCGACGCGCGTGAGGCCGCGAACCGGCTGATCGCCGCCATCGCCAAGAACGACCATGGCGGCTTCTGGACGATGCCCGCGCCGTCACCCAAGACGCCCACCGCGCTTGGCGTGTGGCGCGTCTTGACGGACGCCGTGACCCTGACACTGTTCGCGATTCTCGGCCTGTTCCTCCACCTTCGGCGCGCGCTTCAACCGTTGCCGCGGCGGGCGACCTGGCTGCTGATTGGCATCACCGTCGTCGGCACAGTGCTCCGCGGCGTCATTTCCGTGCCCATCATCATGAACGGCTGGCCGTACCTGCGCATCGTCCCTGCCGTGCGCATGATGGCGGAGGGCGAGGTGCTCCCGGCGATTCTCGGCGCGACGGGCCGCCATATCAGCGTCTTTGACGCGATGTTCCACTTCGATTTCCTCGTCGCGTGCCTCACGCCCGCGGCCATCTTCGCCCACGCGCGCTACGTCCTGGGCGATTGGCGCTCAGCCATCGCCGCTGCGGCGCTCATGGCGTTGCTGCCGCTGCACATTCGCTTCTCCCACGCGGACACGGAGCTCATCCTGACGCTGGGCCTTTCCTCGCTCTCTTTCCTCGCGCTGTACGCCTCCATGCGCGCCGAACGCGCCCGCGACCGCTGGCTGGCGCGGCCCGTTCTCCTGATCGCTGGCATTGCCAGCTATTTTGTGCGGCCCGAGGCCGTCGCGCTCGCGGGCGTGGACATGGGCGCGATCCTGCTGACTGCGGGCATCGGCGTGCCCCTGCGGCGGCGCATCGCGGCGGGCGCCATCGTCGCGACGTCGGCGGGCTACCTGTTCTGGGTGCAAGGCCACCGCTTCTTTGACCGCGTCCAGGATGCCGGCGAGAAGAACATCTTCCTCATCGGCCTCACATCGATGTTCGATACCCAGAAGAATCCGGTGATCGACCCGTGGATCACGCCGCCACTGGTGCTCTTTTTGGTGTTTGCCGGCGGCATCTGGCTCTGGCGCAGCGGTCAACGCGGCAAGACGGTGTACCTGGGCGGCTGGCTGCTCGGCATGTTCTTCATTTACTACGTTCACGGCATTCCGGCGATGCAGGCGCGCTACCACCTGAGCCTTGCTACGCCGATTGTGCTCTTGGCGGCGGCAACGACGCCTTGGGTGCTGTCCTGGCAGCGGCCGTGGCTGCGCTACGCGCTGGTTGTCGGCGTGCTGCTGTCGCCGCTGCTGCATCTCGATTTTGAGCGCGACACCGACTACACGGAATTGCACGAGTTCGAGTTCGTGCGCGCGGCGGCCAAGCTGGTGCCAGATGGCTGCACCGTGATCGAGTACGCGCCGCTGCGCGATCCTGAACATCCGCAAAAGCACCTGCACGGTCGCTGGGAGGCGGTCGGTCGCGACATCAATGCGCAGGGCATGACGCAGCGCTGGCCGATTGGCGATGCCGACGATTGGCTGCAGCACCCGCCGCAGCAGTTGCCGAAATGCTTGTACTATTACGAGGGCCTGAGCTGCTACAGCCATCGCCCGCTGGATGCGCCGATCGCGCCGATGTGCGCTGCGTGGCACGCGCAGGCCAAGGAGACGCTGGTTTCGACGGCGCTGCCGTACCGTTTCTACGACATCCTGCACGCCGGGCCGTTCGATCCGGATCCGCGCCTCCACAAGAGCGTGAGTCCGCGCATCGCGACTGGCGCCTCGACGTTGGTCTCGCTGATGCGGATTCGCTAGTTCGCCTTGGGGATGTCGTAGACGTTGGGCGTGTCGCCGCCGACCGGCCATTCCCACAGCTCGACGCTTCGCTCTGCCATCGCGCCCGGGCGCACGCGCGCGAACGTCTGCGCGCCCAGGCGGGTCTTGCAGGTCGGATCGGCAAAAGCGGGCGACCAGAAGCCGGCGTTGCAGAAGAGCAGCGGACCGATCTGGCTCAGCTCCGGAATATGCGTGTGGCCAAAGACCGCCATCCGCGTGCCGGTAATCCGCGCGATCAGCGCCGCGCGCTCAGGCGTCAGCAGCGGCTCCGTGAAAGTCTGCGGCTTGACGCGGAACGAGTACGCAAGGAACAGCGGAAACAGCAGGCTCAGCGGCACCAGGATCCACCACGTGCTGATCGGCAGCACGTAGTTGACGGTCAAGATGATCTCAAACGCGGCGTAGAGCGTCAGCAGGAAGAGCACGCCGCGGTCCAGCCACAGCTCCTGGATGATCATCAGCGGATTGGTGCACGCTGACGCGACGTCAACCGCCGCGAGCTGTCGGACCATCGCCGGCGTGGCGTTGGCGCGCTCGGCAATCACCGTGACCTTGTCTTCAACCGTCAGCGGATCGCGCATCGCCGGGCGCAGGAAATCCAGGAAGGTGATGACGAGCGTCGCCGCTGCGCCCCACGCCCAGGTCCAGAGCAGCAGCGGCTGGGTCAGCAGCATGTAGCGCAGGAAAAACATGACGTATTGCGGCCCGCTCATGATGTAGTTGGCCGTGGCATGCGGGTTGAAATAGCCCATGCCGTTGATCATGTAGCGGTTGGCGAGGTCGCCAAACGGAATGCGCACGCGCGGTCGACCGCCGATGGAAATCAACGGATTCACCGCGTCTGGCGTGACGCAATACGGCTCATACTGGTGGCCATGGCTGACGTACGTGTCCGCGCCGGAGACGTAGAACCAGTCGCATATGACGACGCGCTCCTGCTCCGTGTCCAGGATGCCAAGCGCGGCGCGGATGCGCGTCTGCACCGCCGGCCAGTACATTTCCAGATCGTGGTTACCGATGACGAAGATCAGCTTGTTGCCCGCGCGCACGAACGCGCCGAGCGCGTCAAACCACGGCTGGTGGTCCGCGACGATGCAGTCCATCTTGAACAGCGACATCCACTCTTCCGAGCCGAGACCGCGCAGCCGTTGCAGCCAATGAATGGGCGAGGGCGGCGGATCCGGCAGTTTGCAGATGGCGTCAAAATCGAAGATGTCGCCGTTGAGGATGAGTTCCATCGGCCCGGTGGCGTTCGCCATCAGCCACTCAATCAGCCGGATCATGTCGCCGTCGATGAAATACTCTTTGCGCTTGAAGGCCTTCCAGAGCGGTCGCCGCGGGTTGGCGATCTCGGCATCAGCAAGGTGGATATCGCTGAGAATGACCGTTTCCATGGCTTGTCTGGTCCCTCTCGCTCGCGGCACTAGGGCAGGGTTGAGGCGGCTTTCCACAGGGACGAGTCGCCCAGGATTTGCTCGCCAAGGCAGGCAAACACCGCGCGATCCCAGCGGTCTCCCGCGCGCTCACACGAGTAGATCTGCTTGAAATCGCCGAGCTTCAGTTCGACGGACGCGGTGACGTGGACGCCTTCTCCGGTCGATGCCGTCTTGAAGCTGTCGAGGCGGAGGCGCGCGACGCGGACGTGGATGCCGGTCGTGGGCAAGCCCTCGGCGGGTTCGCGCCAGGAATAGGTCAGGTCGCCGTTGGATACTTCGTACGCGAAGACCTGCTGGGCGGTGCTGGAGAAGCGCTCGTCGTACAGGCTGACCTTGGCGATGGCCCGGTCCAGCTGGCGGGCGAGTTCCGTGACCCACAGCGCGCCAGCGACCTTGGTGGTGCCGATGCCGTGGTTGACCTCGACGAACTCCGGGTCCTGGCCAGGATTGGCATAGAACGCGATGGGAAAGCCGCGCGAGGCGTCGACGGTCGCGCCGCGGAGGACCGCGGTGTTGAAGCCGAGGTCATCGGTCACGCGTGGCTGCATGACGCTGCTGCAGCCCGAGGCGAGCGCGAGGAGTCCGAGCACGCTGCAGAACACCAGAACTTTCATGGATCCTTGCCTCTTTCGCGGGGAAAACAGTGTGCGGCCCTACGGGGCGATGGTGCAGTAGCTCGGGAACACGCTGGGCAGCGCGGCGCCGGCACCGTACGGATTGGCGGTCTTGCCAAACGTGTTGCGGAAGAGGAAGTCGACTGCGTAGTCAGGACCTTCCGGCGGCACGGTGTGGCCGAGGCCGTGGTTGCAGGCGATGACGAAGTCGTCGTTCTTGCGCAGATCCGCAATGAAGTCCTGCATGTACTGGTAGAACGTGACGTAGCCGGCGAAGATGTCGTTGTCGCCGCCCCAGCTGCCGAGGACCGGGATCTTCCAGAACGGCGTGATGTAGTCGATGAGGCCGACGCCGCCGGAGAAGGGCGCCGCCGCGGCGAGGTACTCCGAACGGTTGAGGATGAGCCACGTGGTCCAGAGCGCGCCCGCGGAAAAGCCCGCGGTGTAGACGCGCTTCGTGTCGATGCTCATCTGCTGCGTGGCGCAGGAGAGCAGGTCGTCAAAGAGCTGGGAGTCGGCGCCGCCGGTGGCGTCAAGGAACGCCCAGCCGTTGACCTGCGCGCAACAAGAGAGGCCTTTGACGCAGCAATCGTCCGGCGTGATGACGACGGCGTTGTTCTGTTTGGCGATGCCAGGGGCGCCGAACGCGGCGCTGAAGTTGCTGCCGCTGTCGCCGAGGCCGTGCCAAAGGAACAGGAGCGAATTGCCGGGCGCGGAATAGTCGTCAGGCAGCGAGACGTAGGCCGTGCGCTTCTGGCCGCCAGACGTGATCGTGACCTTGCCGCCGAGCGTGAGATCGGGGCATGTGCCGTTGTAGGCCTTGGGGGCGGCGGGCTGCGGGCCCTGATCGACATCGGCGGCCGCTACGTCAGCGCTCGCTGCGTCGCCAGTCGTCGCATCGGCGGCGCTGCTGGTGTCGGTGCCAGCGGCGGCGCCAGACGCTGCAGTCGTCGTTCCGCAGGCGGCAAAAACGCAGGCGGCGAGGGCGCTCACGGCGCTGGTGGACAGGAGGCGGGGAGAAACGACTTGGCGCATGAAAAACTCCGGGAAACAGCCAGCCCGCATCATCGCCGACCGCACAGGATTGCGCAACGAAAACAGAGGCAACGTCGCGGTTCTACGGCGCGTGGCCGGCGTCCTGCTCGTCATCCAGTTCATCGATCGCGTCGCCGTGGCCGCGGTGCGCCAGCCAAATCCATAGCAAGTAGGCGTACTCGCAGCCAATCAACGTCGGCGCGACCCAAAACGGCAGCGTGCCCAGCGCCATGCGGTCGAGCATCGGCAGCTCCGGCACGCCGGGATGCAGCGCCAGTTTGAGCAGCCACGTCGCCAGCAGAACAATGAACAGCGGCCAATAGTTGCGCAGCAAACGGGCACGTACTGCTTGAAGTTTGCTGATGTGGAACCGCGGACGCAGGAGATCTTCGGAAATCTGCTGACCCCAGCCCGCGATCGGGCTCATCAGATCGCGGCTGACGATCGGGCCGTAGAAGTTGCGCTCGAGGACACGCACGCGGTGCTGCCAGACCAGGAAAAAGCGGAAGCGCCGCGCCTCGATATGCAGGAACGTGTGCACCAGCGCCATCCCGACGAGGATCGCCGCATGCGAGTGCGCCGGTTCGCCGAGACTGAACGTCACGAGCGCCATCACGGACAGGATCGACCAGTTCGTCGTCGTGTCGAGGCGCAAACGCCACTGCGTCGCCCGATAGACCTCGCCGCGGTAGAAATGCACGAGCGCGGCGATGTACTCCTGGCGGGACAGCGGCGAGTCCTCAAAGCGCTGCGGGGGATCGCTCATGGTCGGCTCCTACAGGACGCGCAGCAGTTCGAGCGGCGCGTCGATCACGGCGTGGGCGCCGAAGTCCGTCAATTCTTCGCGCGACTTGAAGCCCCACGTGACGCCAACTGCGAACATTCCCGCGGCATTGGCTGTGCGCATGTCAATCGCTGAATCACCAATGAAGACACAGTCATTTGGATCTACAGCAAGATCGTTGGCAATGAGCAGCGCCGCCGTCGGATCCGGCTTGCGCGGCACTTCAACGCGCTGGCCGTAGACCGCGCGAAACGGCGTATCGGCGAACAGCGCCGCCACGAGCCGCTGCGTCGAGACGTGCGGCTTGTTGCTCAGCACCGCCAACTGCATCGGCATGTCGCGCAACGCCGCCAGCAGCTCCGGAATCCCGGCGTATGGCAGCGTGTGGCCAAAAAGGTTGTCGGCATACAGCCCGCGGTACGTCGCCAGCACTTCAGCTTGCAGCGGATGGTCGCCGCTCGCCTTCTTCGCCAGCACTTCAACGCCTTCGCCGACGAACTGGCGGTAGCGCGCGATCGGGTGCGTCGGCAGCGCGTGCGTCGCGAGCGCCTTGTTCATCGACGCGCCGATGTCCGCGAGGCTGTCGATCAGCGTTCCGTCGAGGTCAAAAATGGCGGCGCGATAGCGCATGGTCGGTGTCTCCGGGCGTGCCGCACCAGTCGGGCGCGCGGCCATGACGGTAGGCAGTTTGGCGCGCGGCGTAAAGGGCGGCGGCCGCTCTCTGGCAAAAAGCCTTGCTGGTGGCCTCCCTGCGCGTTCACGCTGGCGATTCCTCCTTCCCCGCGGCGTCTGGATCTGCCACACTACTGCGCTGGTTCCCGCCCGCTGTCGCCGCACTTGCCCTGAGGTTTTGATGAATCGCCGCCCGAATTTCTCCGCGTTTTGGCTGTGCTTTGCGCTCCTCCTGCCGGTCGCCGCGTGCGGCACTTCGACGGGCGGCGGCGGCGGCTCCTACCTGGGCGGCGACGCCATCGGCAAGGATCTCGGGCTGGCAAACGACAGCACGGCGTCGACCGGCGACACGCTGGGCGGCAAGGACGGCCTCTCGGACACCGCGACAAAGGACGGCCAACCCGGTGAGGACACCGTGCTGGACACCGGACCCGTCGACACCGGTCCCGTCGACGCTGGCTGCGGCGCCAAACCGTGCTGCGCCAACGCTGGCGAGTGCGACGACAACGATCCGTGCACAACCGACTCCTGCGCCACCGGCATCTGCATCCACAACCCGATCGCCGGCTGCGGCAACGCCAGCCCACCGTGCGGCAGCAGCGCGCCGTGTGCGTTTGGCGTGTGCGACAGCAACACCAACGCGTGCGTTGCGTGCATCGCCACGGCGGATTGCGCAGGCGGCGCCGCGCTTTGCATCGACCAGAAATGCGTGCCTGCCACCGCGTGCAAGTCGGACGTGACGTGCAAGCCGTTGAGCAAAGTGTGCGACAAGACCGCCGGCGTGTGCGTCGACTGCTTGCAAAACGGCGACTGCGGCGTGGACTCGAAGTGCGTCGAGAGCACGTGCCACCCGAGCAAGACGTGCACCAGCTCCAAGGACTGCCCGAGCGTCTGCGACCTCGCGTCCGCTTCCTGCGTCGAGTGCCTGAGCGCCGACGACTGCACAACCGACAAGTTCTGCAACACGAAGCACCAGTGCCAGGCGGACGTCTGCGCGAGCGGCGGCTGCCAGCCCGGCAAGTACTTCGCCTGCAAGCCGGACGGCAGCGGCTATGGCGCGGCGGTGACCTGCGAAGACGGCAATCCGTGCACGGACAACGTCTGCGACGGCCAAAAGGGCTGCCAGGTCGTCAACAACGCGGTGAAATGCGATGACGGCAGCGCGTGCACCCAGAACGACACCTGCGCGAACGCCGCGTGCAAGGGCGCGATCCTCAACTGCGACGACAAGAACCCGTGCACCACGGATTCCTGCAATCCGTCGACCGGCTGCGCGCACATCGCCAACACCAACGCGTGCGACGACGGCAGCGCGTGCACGATCAGCGACGTCTGCACCGGCATGGTCTGCAAAGGCGTGGCGGTCTCGTGCGATGACGTGAACCCGTGCACCGACGACAAGTGCGACACCAAGACCGGCTGCGCGCACACCAACAACACCAACAGCTGCAATGACGCCAGCGCGTGCACGACCGGCGACACCTGCTCGGGCGGCACATGCGCCGGCACGCCGACGGTCTGCGACGACAACAACCCATGCACCGCCAACCAATGCCTGACGGGCAGCGGCTGCTCGTATCCCGCGACGTCGGGCAGTTGCGACGACGGCGACGCGTGCACGATCGGCGACGCCTGCTACCTCGGCTACTGCAACTCCGGCGCGGCCAAGAACTGCACGGACGGCAACCCGTGCACGGACGATTCCTGCTTTGGCGGCACGTGCAACCACGCCAACAATGCCACCGCGTGCGACGACGGCAACGCCTGCACGAGCTACGACACGTGTGGCGGCGGCAAGTGCAACGCTGGCACGACCGCGGTTGTGTGCAACGACGGCAACCTGTGCACCACGGATTCCTGCATCCCGGCGACCGGCTGCAGCTACAAGTCCAACAGCCTCGCGTGCGACGACAGCAACGCGTGCACCACGAGCGACGTTTGCCAGGGCGGTTCGTGTCTCGGCGGCGCGGCCAAGGTCTGCAATGACAGCGACGCGTGCACCAAGGACGCCTGCGACACCGCCACCGGCTGCGTCTTTGCCGCCGACGCCGCCAAGTGCGACGACAAGGATCCGTGCACGCTCGACACCTGCGCCAGCCCGGGCGGCACCTGCACGCACGCGGCGATCGCCGGCTGCTGCAAGGACCAAATCACCTGCAACGACAACAACGGCTGCACGCTCGACACCTGCGCCGGCAACACCTGCTTCCACCAGACCAACGCGAGCTGCTGCGCCACGGACACCGACTGCGGCGACGGCAACCAGTGCACGACCGACAGCTGCGTCGCGGGCAAGTGCGGCCACGTCGCGCTCGCGGGCGCGGTCACGCCGACATGGACCGCGGGCTGGGACGTCGCGGGCGGGCCCGAGGGCTTCTATGGCGACGTCGTCCCCGGCGGCTTTGTCTGGGGCCAAGCCACGACCTTGCCGCACGACGCCACCGGCAGTTTTGGCCTGACCGGCACGGGCGGCGCGGCATTCAGCGGCATCAAGACGACGGTCGTCAGCACTGCCAACGGCCCATTCGTGCAAGTGCCCGCCGGCGGCACGTACGCGCTCAGCCTGTGGTACCGGCTCGACCTCTCGGCCGGCAGCGGTGCCGCCACGATCTACGCAGTCTTTGGCAATTCCGTCGTACAGCTGGCCACGTCGCCGACGCTGAACACCTGGCAGCAACTGAAGATCGACGGGACGGCGCTGGCTGGCCAGAAATTCCAGTTGCAGTTCAAGGTGCAGATCAACGGGCTGACGTCGACGCCCGCGGCGGGCAAGGGCGCGTTCTTTGACACCGTGTCGCTCGCCGGCACCTGCCCGACCAAGACGTGCACGCTGAACACCGATTGCCCGGCATCCGTTGCCTCGTGCTTTGCCGCGACGTGCACCGCCGGCGCTTGCGGCTACAACCGCACGTGCTGCGCGCTGGCCACCGACTGCGACGACGGCAACGCATGCACCACCGACGCGTGCGGCGGCGGCACGTGCACGCACACGGCCATCGCCAACTGCTGCGCCAGCAGCGCGAGCTGCGATGACAAGAACGCCTGCACGTTGGACGTCTGCGCGGGCGGCACCTGCAGCCATCCGGCCATCGCCGGCTGCTGCCTCACCGCCGGCGACTGCAACGACGCCGACGCGTGCACCAACGACGTCTGCGGCACTGATCACACCTGCAAGCACCCGGCTTTGTGCTGCAAAGTCGACGGCGACTGCAACGACGGCGACCCGAAGTGCACGACCGACACGTGCGTCGCCAGCGTCTGCCAGTACAAGACCAACAGCGGCGTGCCCGGCTGCTGCGATCCCAACATTTACAGCGAGTCGTTTGACGGCACGCTGAGCGGCTGGACGTTTGTGAACAGCACCGGCGTCGCCACGCAAGGCTGGCAGCAGTGGCTGACCGCGACGCAGAAGGTCTCCGCGCCCGGCGTGCTGTACTACGGCGATCCGGCGACGTTGACCTACGACTTTGTCAGCGGCTCGGCCAACAGCGGCAACGCGACGTCGGCGGCGTTCACGATTCCCGCCGGCGCGACGAGCGTGAAGCTCAACACCCAGCTGTTCTACGACACCGAGAGCGGCTCGACCTTCGACACCTTCACCCTCAGCGTCGTCGACGGCGCGACGGTCACGTCAGTTTGGAGCAAGGCCACAAGTTCCCCGGCGATGAGCGTGTGGGTGCCGATCACGGTCGACTTGACCGCCTACGCCGGCAAGAACGTGCAATTGCGGTTCAACTTCGCGACGGGCGACGGCGCGGTGAATTCGACGCTCGGCGTGCTGTTTGACGACGTCAAGGTCACGCGCGCTTGTCCGTAGCGTCAGGCGCTCACGGGCATTGCGTCGCGCTCCAGTCCCACGGAATCCGCGCGAGGCGCCCGCCGCCCGGCAGGTAGAGGCCAATCGAGCCGTCTGGCCACGTACCGAACATCCGCAGGCCTGCCTGTGCGGCGGGGATGAGCGCGTAGCCGATCTTGTTGCCAGCGGCGTCCGTCCAGGCGATGGCGCGGCCGACTTGCACGGCGATTCCGCCGCTGGGGAGGAGGACTCCGCCCACGCGCTGGTCGGTGCCGCTGGCGGGCGCCTCCGTGCCGGGGAGTTCGTCGAAGATGACGGTCTTGAGGACGGACGTGACGTCGCCGGCGAGCCAGACGGCCGCGGCTTTGGGCCAGGTCTTGTCGGATTCAGTCCAGCGGCCCCAGGCGGCGAGGGTGCCGGTGGGCGTGTAGGCGAGGCCATCGAACGCGGTGGTGCCGGTTGGGGAGCCGGGGAGATCGTTGGTGAGGTAGCCGTCTATCCCGTTGGCGACGAGTTCGTTGACTTTGCTGAACGTGTTGCCGGTGGCTACGCTCAGGATGCTGCTCCATAGCCAATACGGCGCAGCGTACTGGTCGACTGGCCACGGTCGGGCGATATCGTCCTCGATCGTCGTTGCGACAACGGCGTAGTTGCCCCGGTGCGCGGCATATGCGTGGGTCACGTACGGAGACGGTGGCTCTTCGCCGTCCGATGAGTTCAAAGGGCGAGGCACCACTTTGCCGCCACCCGCAAGCGGGATCATTTCACCAGCAGCGCGATCTCCGCTTGGCTCAATTCCCGCGTCTCGCCCAGCGCCAGATCCGCCGGCAGCTTCAGCCCGCCGACCTGCTCGCGGTGCAGCTGCAGCACCGCTGAACCCAGCGCCGCCATCATCCGCTTCACTTGGTGGTAACGCCCCTCGCGCAGCGTCAGCCGCACCGTCAGCGGCCCCAGGCGCTCCAGCTTGGCCGGCAGCGTCGGACCGTCGTCCAGGATAATCCCGCGCGCCAGCCGTTCCTCCGCGTTGGGCGCCAGCTCGCGCGCCAGTTCCGCGATGTAGACCTTGTCCACGTGCCGCTTTGGATGCGTGAGGCGATGGTTGAGCGCTCCATCGGTCGTCAGGATCAGCAGCCCGGACGTGTCCCGATCCAGCCGCCCCACGGGCGCCAATTCGCGGTGCCGCAGCGCTTCCGGGATGAGCTCCATCACCGTCTGCGCGCTGCCCACTTCCGTCGACGTCACGACGCCCGGCGGCTTGTGCTGCACCAACACGAGATGGCGGAACGGCCGCACGGGCTGCCCGTTCAACAGGATTTCCTGCGTCGCGGGATCGACATGCTGCGCCGTGTCGCGCACGAGCACGCCATCGACCGTGACGTGGCCACCGCGAATGTGCGTCAGCGCGTGGCTCCGCGGCATCCCGGTAGCTTGGCTGAGGTGGCGATCCAGACGCAGCGTGTCTTTCATGACTGGCGATCCTTGGCGCGGCTGCGCGCCCATGGCATGCGGTCTGAGAGCGCGACGAGCACGCCCGATCCCATGATGAGAGTCCCGCCGACCCAGGTGCCCCACGACGGCGTGTCGCCGAAGATGACGACGCCCATGAGCACGGCGAAAAGCGGGTTGATGTAGGAGTAGATGGAGGCGTCGGACGCGTCGAGCAGCCGGTAGCCGCTGGTCATCAGCAGTTGCGCAAAGGCCGCTGAGACGCCGGTGCCAATCAGGAGCAAGCCGTCAAAACCGCCGGGCAGCGTCCACGGCGCGTCAAACGGGATGGTGAACAGCGAGCCGAGCGTGCACATCGCCGCCAGCGCCCAGACGACCATGACGGAGCGGTTCTTGCGCGTCGCCACTTTCAGCGACACCAGCGCCCAGGCGGAAAACAGCGCGGACATCGCGCCCACCACCGCGCCTTGCGCCTGCATCGTGCCCAGCCGCCCGCGCACGAGGAGCCACACGCCCAGGCTGGAGCCGACCATCGCGATGGCCTTTTCCACCGTCATGCGTTCATGCAGCAAGATGACCGCGCCCAACGCCGTGAGCGCCGGCGAGGCGTTGTTCAGCAGCACCGCGTCGCCCAGCGGAATCGTCCGGAGCGCAAAGAAATACGCGCCAATCGCGATGAAGCCGGCGAGCGAGCGCGAGAACAGCATCGGCAGGTCAAAGAATTCCAGCTTGATCTTGCTGCGCCGCCGCACCAGGTCGATGACCAGCAGCGTGACGGCCGAGCGCGCGGCGACAAGCTCAAAGGTCGGAACCGCGTGGCTCTCCTGCTTGGCCATCGCGCCCATGACGGAGAACAGCATGCCGCCGAACACGATGAACGCGATGCCGCGCCAGGATTGCGGCGACGCGGGGACTGGCAGATTGAGCTGCGTCGCGGCGGGATCGTGCATCGTTCAGGCCTGCTGCAGCCGTTGCAGCTTGGCGACGGCGCGGAGCACGGACGCGTCGGATTCCAGCAGGCCAACCTCCGCCAGCGGCACCCAGCGACCGGCGTGGGCATCGGAGCCGGCATTGAACTGCCAGTCGCGGGCTTGGAACAGGAAGCGCACGTCAAAATGCCGGTGATCCGGGTCCGCCTTGCGCGCCGGAATCACGTGGACGTCGACGTCGATGAGACCTGCGGTCAGCGGCGAGAGCGGCAAATCCAGCAGTCCCACTTCCTCGTGCACTTCGCGGCGCGCCGCGGCCAGGACGTCCACATCCGTGGCGTCAACGTGACCACCCGGCTGGAGCCAGCGGTGCAGCTTGCCGTGCAGGATCAGCAGCAGCGACGCGCCATCGGGGGAGAGCACGAACGCGCTGGCGGTCACGTGGCCGGGGGCAAAATGGTCGCGGGAAAACGGGTCGCCCGGGACATCGAGCAGATCGAGCACGGCGTCGCGGTGCGCGCGCTCCAGGTCGTCCATCGGCTGGTGTTGGCGGAGCAGGGTGCGGAGGTGGTCGCGGCGGTCGGTCGTCATGGGCCGCGGAGTGTACGCAAAGGCCGCCGCGAAGGCGAGCGGGAGCCGAACGGCGCGCACCGCAAAGCCGCCGAGCCGCCGCGTGCTACCTTGCTGATGAGGTGCAGCGTGTTGGTTCTCGATCGAATTTTGGCGGCAGTGGCGAGTGTCTTCCTGCTGGCGAGCGTTGCGGATGCGCGGCCGCGCAAGGTCAAACCGCGTCCCGTACGACCGCCGCAAATGACCGTCGTGGTGCCGTTCGAGGCGCCGCGGGTTTGGCAGGAAATCGTCAATCCGCTGACGCCTGAGGTGCGCCAACAGCTGGAGGCGGAGAATGCGCCGCCGACGCTTCTGCCGCGCCTGGAGAACCTGGCGCTGCCCAATGGCATCACGGTGATGTTGGACCGGACGCTGCGGGTGAAGCTGGACCTTGCGACGCTGTGGCAAAAGCAGGTGCAGCAGCCGGACACGTACTCGCTCACGCTGGAGGCGCAGTCCGGAAGTGGTTGGCTGTGGCTGACGTATCGCCTGCCCGGGGAGGTCGCGCGGCCCACGGTTTTCCGGCGCTGAGGGACCGCTTCGCCGCGTCCGTCACCGCACCAGCAAGTCCATCACCGTCCCGCGACAGGTCGCGCGCAGCCGCTGGCATAGCGCACTGTCGTCGCGCGCCGCCAGGACCTGCAGCAGGTAGCCATCGGTCAGCGCCTTCACAGCCGTCGCCACGCGCACGGCGTCCGCGGCATGCCAGCACGCCTGCGCATGGCCGCGCGCGAGAAGCTGCGCCAGCCGGTGGACTGTGTGCTTGTCCTGGCTTTGGCCGGTCATGTTCGCGAGCGGCAGTTCCGGGTCCAGTTGCAGCAGCCACGCCAGGCGAATCGGCGAATCGGCGCGCTGCGCCATGTCGAACAGCCCATTGAGCCAGTGCGTCAGGTGCTGGCGCGGATCGCCGTCCATCGCGTAGAGCGGCGCGTCCACGGCGGAGCGCTGCAACGCCACCTCCTCGGTCACCAGCCGCAGCAGCCCGGCGCGATCCCGCACGTGGTACAGCACGACGCTCTTGGCGAGCTCGGCGCGCGTCGCCACCGCGTGCATGGTCAGGCCATTGAGACCGGCGATCGCGAGCACGTCCAGCGCCGCCTGCAGGATGTGCGCCCGCCGTTGCGCGCCGCGATTGGGCTGTTCCTCCATCGGTGACTCCTGCCGCTACGCCCAGTTGGCGACGACCATGATGCAATCGCCCGCCACGACGTGGGCAAATTTCGCCCGCGCCGCCGCCACGACCGCGTCGTCGAAGCTGCCGGGCTGCAGCCAGATCACGCGGACCTGCTGCGGATCCAGTTCGGCAATCACCCGCAGCGCCACCTTGGGCGGCACGACGAGGTCGGCAATCGCAATCGGCCCGGCAATGTCGGCCACGTGCGCGTGCGCAGGCAGCCCGGCGATCTCGCCTTCGCTCGGGTGAATCGGCAGCACCGTGTAGCCGTGGCGCAGCAGGTTCTTGACGATGATGTTGCCGTACTTGGCCGGGTCGTTGGACGCGCCGATGACGGCGATCCGCGTCGCGGGACCGTGGATGTGCAGGGCATCGAGCGCGGGCTGGGCAATGGACATGGCGACCTCCGCTAGCGAATGTCGATGTTTCCGACCGTTCGGTCAAGTTTGCCGAAGTGGATAAATGTCTAGTAGACGTTTGATTTGCTCCGCCGACGCTTGCCCGACGCGCTGGAACTTGCTACTCACCACTGCGTGAATCCATACGACCGCAATTTTCAGGAAACGACTTTTGCCGAGGAAGCTGCGCGCTTTGACGCCGCCGATCCGCTCGCGCCGCTGCGCGCCGAGTTCCTGCGGCCGGTGGCGGCGGACGGTCGGCCGATTCTGCATTTTGCCGGCCACTCGCTCGGCCTTCAGCCGCGGCAGGCGCGCGAGGCGGTGCTGGAAGTGCTGGACGATTGGGCGACGCTGGGCGTCGAGGGCCATTTCGCCGCGCGTCGGCCGTGGCTGTCCTACCACGAGCTCCTGACCGAAGCGACGGCGCGGCTCGTCGGCGCGCAGGCCGAGGAAGTCGTGGTGATGAACACGCTGTCGGTGAACGTCCACCTCATGATGGTGTCGTTTTATCGGCCTACGCCCAAGCGCTTTCGTATCCTGATTGAAGGTGGTGCATTTCCTTCTGACCGCTATGCGGTTGCCTCACAAGCACAATTTCATGGTTTTGACCCGGAATTGGCGATCCAGGAACTGACGCCGCGGCCCGGCGAGACGACGCTGCGCGATGAGGACATCCTGGCGACGATCGCGCGGGACGGCGAGCAGATCGCGCTCATCCTGCTGGGCAATTGCAACTACCTGACCGGCCAGCGTTTTGACATGGCAGCGATCACGCGCGCGGGACACGCGCAAGGCTGTCACGTCGGTTTTGACCTCGCGCATGGCGCGGGCAATCTGCTGCTGAACCTGCACGACGACGGCCCGGATTTCGCGGTCTGGTGCAATTACAAATACCTGAACGCCGGTCCGGGCGGTCTGGGCGGCGTGTTCGTGCACCGGCGCCACCTCGGTCGCGGCGACATTCCGCGCTTTGCCGGCTGGTGGGGGCACGACAAGGCGTCCCGCTTCCAGATGGGGCCGCACTTCCAGCCGATGCCGACCGCTGAGGCCTGGCAGCTCTCCAACCCGCCGATTCTCGCGCTGGCCGCGCTGCGGGCGTCCATGGCGCTGTTTGACGCCGCGGGCATGCCGGCGCTGACGCAAAAAGCCGCGTGGCTGACCGATTTTCTCTATCGCCAACTGCTGACGCTGCCCGCGGGGGCTGTGACGCTGATGACGCCGACGGAGCCGCACCGCCGCGGGACGATGTTGACGATTCGCGTGCCGGGGCAGGCTGACCAACTCGTCGCTTTCCTGCAGCGCAATGGCGCCGAGGTGGACCTGCGTCGCCCGGACATCGTCCGCATCGCGCCGGTGCCGCTGTACACATCCGCGGGCGACGTTGCGGCGTTGGGCGTGCTGCTGCGGGCGTTTTGGGGGACCGATGCTTGAACGGATCAGCAGCGCGGACGTCGCCGTTGTCGGCGCAGGTCCCGTGGGCAGCCTCCTGGCGCTGGCGTTGGCGCAGCGCGGCATGACCGTGGAAGTCTTTGAGCGCCGCCACGACATGCGCAAGCACGCGATCGCAGCGGGGCGGTCGATCAACCTGGCGGTGTCCACGCGCGGCCTTGCCGGCCTCAAGCTCGTCGGGCTGGAGCAGGCGGTGCTCGACCAGACCGTGCCGATGTACGGCCGCTTTTTGCACGCCCAGGACGGCGCCACGCGGCTGCTGCGCTATGGACGCGACGATTCTGAGCACATCTCCAGCATGTCCCGCGGCGGGCTCAACCAGCTGCTGATGACGGAAGCCGAGGCGACCGGGCGGGTGAAACTGCATTTCCGTCAGCGCCTGCAATCTGTCGATTTGTCAAAACAGGCAATGACTTTTCATGACGAAGATGAAGGAACGCTGCAGCACGTGACAGCGCCCGTGATCCTCGGCACCGATGGGAGCGCGTCGGCGCTGCGGACGGCGCTTGTGGCGCAGACGGGCGCGCAGGTCAGTGAGGCGCTGCTGTCGGCGGGTTACAAGGAACTGACGATGCCCGCGCTGCCAGCGGGTCAGCACGGCGAACACGGCCATTTTGCGATGTACCCCAAAGCGCTGCACATCTGGCCGCGCGGCCGGTTCATGCTGATCGCGCTGGCCAATCCCGATGGCACGTTCACATGTACGCTGTTCCTGCCGCACGCCGCGGGTCCGGATCCGTCGTTCGCCGATCTGACCGACGATGCCGCCGTCCTCGCGTTCTTCACCCGCTGGTTTGGCGACTTCGTGCCGCTTGTGCCCGATTTGCTCGCGCAGTTCCGGCAGGCGCCCGTCGGCCACATGGTCACGGTCAAGACCTGGCCGTGGACCGCGGGGCCGGTGGCGCTTTGCGGCGATGCAGCGCACGCGATTGTGCCGTTCTTTGGCCAGGGCATGAACGCCGGTTTTGAAGACGTCACGGCGCTGATGGCGCTGCTCGACTGCGCGCCCAAGCCGTACGACTGGTCGGCGCTGCTCGCGGAGTTCGCGGCGCTGCGCAAGCCGAATACGGACGCCATCGCCGACCTCGCCGTGGAGAATTTCGTGGAGATGCGCGACAAGGTCGCCGATCCGACGTTCCTGCTGCATCGCGCCGTGGAGGCCGAGCTCGACAAGCGGCTGGCGGGCACGTACCGCTCGCGCTACCAGCTCGTTACGTTCACCCGTGTGCCGTACCGCGTGGCGCTTGAGGCTGGCGCTATCCAGCTGCAAGTATTGACGGAAGTGTGCGCGGGCAAGCAATCGCTGGACGAAGTGGATTTGGCCCGCGCCGAGGCCTTGATGCGTGCGCAGCTGCTGCCTTACTTGGCTCGGTACGGGGTGTAGCAGGAGGTTCTGCAGATGGATTTCGGGCTGGCAGGTAAGCGGGCGCTAGTGCTCGGCGCTTCGGCGGGACTGGGCAGGGCGGTTGCGGAGGCGCTGGTCCGCGAAGGCGCGCGTGTGGCGATTGTCAGCCGGGATCTGGCGCGGATTGAAGCGACGCGTGAGGCGATCGGCGCAGAGGTGGCTTTTGCGCTCGACCTGGACGCGCCGGGTGCAGGGAGAAACGCAGTTGAGCTTGCGACAGGCGCGCTGGGAGGCATCGACATCGTCTGCCTCAACACCGGTGGGCCAGCCAAGGCGCTCTTTGCCGACGTGACGAACGAGGCGTGGCAAAGCGGCTTCCAGAGCCTCTTTCTGAGCGCCGTCGACACGATCCAGGCGGCGCTGCCGGCGATGCGCGCGCAAAAATGGGGACGCATCCTGCTTGTCACGTCGGTCGCCGCCAAGGAGCCGATGCCGGCCTTGACCGTTTCCAACGCGCTGCGGGCCGGCCTGCTCGGCCTGACGAAGTCGCTCTCCGACGAGGTCGCGTGCGATGGCGTCACTGTGAACGCGCTCCTGCCGGGCTTCACGCGCACGTCGCGGATGGCGCAACTTGGGATCACGGACGCGCACATCGCCGCCCAAGTGCCCGCGCGGCGCATGGGCGAACCTCACGAGTTTGCCGCGTTGGCGGCGTTCCTGGCGTCGCAACCAGCGGCGTATATCACAGGGCAGGCGATCGCCTGCGACGGCGGTTGGCTTCGGTCTTGGTGACAAAAGTGGCCGCCCAAGGAGTCCCATGCGAAAGATGCTTCGGATCTGCTGTGTTCTGGCTTCCTTGTTCGTCGCGACGGCGTCGGCGAATGCCGCTCCCGCCGAGGAACCGATCGCGCCTGAGGAATTGCGCGCCAAGGCCCTGGCCGCTGCTGCGGCGGATGCGGCTGCGCAGGGCTGGAAAACCAAGCTCTCACTGGGCGCCACAACGAGCTTCAGCCAATCTTCGAGCATGGTCGGCTCGCCCGACGGCGTTTCCGTACAACTCGGCGGCCTCGTGGACGGTCAGGCCGAGTACATCGCGGGACAGCACACTTGGAGCAACACGCTGAAGGCTGCGTACGCGACTTCCAAGACGCCGGCGCTCGACCAGTTCGTCAAGGCGCAGGACACGCTCGAGCTGGCGACGACGTACACCTACCGCCTTGAAGCGGTGAAGTGGATTGGCCCGTACGCGCGGGCGCGTTTCGCCACGCAGATGGCCCCGGGCTACTTGGTGAAGCCGGGTGCGTACGACGTGCTGTACCAGCAGACGGATGGCTCGACCCTACCGGTCGCGCACTACGAAGCCCAGGCGTTCACCAAAGTGACCGGGGCGTTTGACCCGATGCTGTTTGGCGAAGCGGTCGGCATGTTTGCCAATCCGACGGAGTCAGAAGCGGTCACGGTCAAGCTGAAGCTTGGCGTCGGGACGCAGCAGCTCGTCGCCAACTGGGGCTACGCGCTGGCGGACAACGCGGCGACGCCGGAGATCGAGATGAAGAAGATGCGCAGCGCCGTGCAGGTTGGTGGCGAAGCGGAGGCGCTGGCGATGGGGCAGATCAGCAAGGACCTGAAGTGGAAGGCCAAGGCCGCATTCTTCATGCCGTTCTACACGAACATTGACACGACGGCGACGGGCATCGACGCGCTCAATTCCGACTTCTCCGCGGGCGTTTCCTACCGGCTGGCCAAGTGGCTCTCGCTTGACTACGTGTTTGCCGCCAAGCATGTGCCGCTCATCACCGACAAATGGCAGATCCAAAATGGCGCCGTGCTGACCGCCGGTTTCATCCTGTAGCAGCCGCGACGGCAACTTTGGATTCGACCCAATTGGCAAACCTGCTAGACTCCCGCGCCTGCGTTCGCCCTGCCGCGACGTCGACGTGAGGAGATAGCCATGGACAACACCGAGAATCGCCTGTTTAGCACCCGCCCGGCCGATGCGCCGCAGGCCGCCGATGACCCGGTGCCCGAGGCGCTGCCGCCGGTTGAAGCGCATTTTCCATCCTCGCAAAAAGTCGAAGTTGGCGATCTGGCTGTGCCGTTCCGGCAGATCAACCTGACCGATGGCACGCAGCTGGACGTGTACGACACGACTGGTCCGCAGGGCTGCGACATCCATACGGGCTTGCCGAAACGCCGTGCGCCGTGGATCGCGGCGCGCGCGGGCATGGAAGCGCCGACGCAGCTGTGGTTCGCCCGTCAGGGCATCATCACCGAAGAGATGCGGTTTTGCGCGCTGCGCGAAGGTGTTGAACCCGATTTTGTCCGCACCGAAGTGGCCGCGGGTCGGGCAATCATCCCGTCGAACGTGCATCATCCTGAGCTGGAGCCGATGATCATCGGCCGCGCTTTTCTGGTGAAGATCAACGCGAACATCGGCAATTCCGCGCTTCGCAGTGTGATCCGCGAGGAAGTGGAGAAGCTGCAGTGGTCGATCCGCTGGGGCGCGGACACCGTGATGGACCTGTCGACCGGCAAGGACATTCACCTGACGCGCGAGTGGATCCTGCGGAACAGCCCGGTGCCGATTGGCACGGTGCCGATCTACCAGTGCCTGGAAAAAGTGAACGGCAAGGTGGAAGACCTGACGCTGGAGCTGTTCCTCCAGACGTTGGAGGAGCAGGCGCAGCAGGGCGTCGACTACTTTACGATCCACGCCGGCGTGCTGCTGCCCTACATCCCGATGACGGCGAAGCGCGTGACGGGCATCGTCAGCCGCGGCGGGTCGATCATGGCGAAGTGGTGCCTGCACCATCATCAGGAGAATTTCCTGTACACGGGCTTTGCCGAGATCTGCAAGCTGATGCGCAAGTACGACATCGCGTTCAGTTTGGGCGACGGACTGCGGCCAGGTTGCACGGCGGACGCCAATGACGCGGCGCAGTTGGGCGAACTGAAGACGCTCGGTGAGCTGACGAAGATCGCGTGGGAGCACGATGTCCAGGTGATGATCGAAGGTCCCGGCCACGTGCCGATGAACAAGATCAAGGAGAACATGGACCTGCAGTTGGAGCTGTGCCACGAGGCGCCGTTCTACACGCTGGGGCCGCTGGTGACGGATATTGCGCCGGGCTACGACCACATCACGAGCGCGATTGGCGCGGCGATGATCGGCTGGTTCGGCACCGCGATGCTGTGTTACGTGACGCCGAAGGAGCATCTGGGTTTGCCGGACCGCCAGGACGTGAAAGACGGCGTGATCGCCTACAAGATCGCGGCGCACGCCGCTGATTTGGCCAAAGGCCATCCGGGCGCCAACCAGCGCGACGACCTGCTCTCGAAGGCGCGATTTGAATTCCGCTGGGCGGATCAGTTCAACCTGAGCCTGGACCCGACGACGGCGGAGCATCTTCACGACGAGAGCATGCCGGCGCCTGCCGCGAAGAGCGCGCATTTTTGTTCCATGTGCGGGCCGCATTTCTGCTCCATGCGCATCACGCAGGATGTGCGCGCGGCAGCGGAAGCGGAGGCAGGCATGCTTGCCATGGCTGAGGAATTCAAGAAGCAGGGCGGGGAATTGTACGTGCCGGCGACTGGACGATAGCACCACGGCCCGCGCAGGCTCCCGGGTGGCGTGAGGACTTTGCGGTGCTTGAGGCTTGACCCGGCCGGGAATTCGGAAAATTTTGAGAGTTCCGGCTTCGCCGGGGACCTCCGCCCCAAAAAATCGACCTCCCCGCCGCTGCATCCAGCTTCCGCTGGACGCAGAACCACAATGCGGTCCCGCAGCACGCGCTGCGCCGCCCACCCTTCGGCGGTTCGCGGGGTCCTTGTGTCCCGTTCGCCGCCCGGCTTGGTGAATGTGGGCTTCGGGTGGTTGCCGAGCGCGCGCCCGGTTCCACGAGAAGCACCGCGCCCGACACGCGCAGCAA
>CAINLT010000287.1 GCA_903850505.1 uncultured Myxococcales bacterium
GATGTACGGCGACTGCTGGAAGTTCTGCACCAGCTTGTTCAGGTACTGCACGCCCTTGTTGGACAGACCTTTGTCACCCAGCGCCTTGCCCTGCTGGAGCGCGGCTTTGCCGAGGCGATACAGCACTTCAGACATGCGCTTGTAGTTCGGCTGCTGCTGCAGGATCTTCTCGTACCACGTCAGCGACTGCTGGTAGTTCTCCACCGGCGGCACCGGCTTGGTCGGGCGGTGCGCTTCCGGCGACTTCTCCCACGCGTCGACGGCCTTGTTGTACTCGGACATCTGCGCGAGGTAGTTGTAGTGGGAGATTTCCCAGTACGACTCCGCCAGCCGGAAGTACAGGTCCGCAACGTTGTCTTGGCGCGGATTGCGCTCGATCATGTCGTTGATCGTCTTGATCATCTTCTGGAGCGACTCGATCTTCTGCCGCTGCAGGTCGCGCTCCTTCTGCGTCAAGCCGAGCGACTCCATGCGCTCGTAGTCGAACTCGCCTTTCTTCAGCGAGTCGTCTTCGGCTTTCTTCTTGGCCTGTTCGGCAGTCGGTTTCGCTTCTTCAACGAGCGACCCCTTCTTCTCGACCTTCTTGCTCGCAGCGCCGGCTTCCGCCTCAAGCTGCGTCTCTTCTTCCTGTGCGAACGCCATCGGCGCAACAAAGGCGAAAGCGGTCAAGACGGCAGTGAACCGCAGGACTTTCTTCTCAAGCTTCAACATCTGGTAACCTCAAGAGATGGCCACGCTGGCAGGCAGCCGCGGGCGGGCGGAGCGAACGGGACCCGCTTAGCGGTTCATCGCCGAGCACTGCTCTTTGACAAACGCGCGATAGGCGCCAATTTCATCCTTCCAGAACTCACCTTCGAACGGCCACACCATCGAATCTGAACCGGCGATGGCCAGATTGCCCTGCGTCGCAACGGAAGCGTCGGGCGTCGTCTTGTCGCCCTTGATCTCGCCTTCAATCTTGACGAGCTTCAGTTCTTCCAAGTCGACGCGCAGCTGGTCCAGCTTGTCCTGATAGGTGCCGATGTCCTTCTCAGTCTGGCGCAGCGTCTTCTGGATGACGACGCCCGCTTCCGAAATGCGCTCGTTCTTCAGCTGGCCAAGCCGCGCCAGCAGGTCCTGACCAAACGCGCCAAGCGGCGTCAAGTTGGCCTTGATGAGCGCCTCTTCCTTGTCGATCTGCTTGATCGTCTGGTAGAGATTGAAGAATTCAACGTTGCTCAGCACCGGCGACTGCAGGCGACGCGGCAGCGACGAGGCGGACTTCTTGTTCACCGACTCGATGAACGAGCTGTAGAAGTCCTCCGGGCGCTTGTTCTTCTTCAGGAAATCGCGCAGCGGCGGCGACAGGACCAGCACTTCCTGGGCAAACATGTTCATCGCCGCTTCCGCGTGTTCCGCCTGGCAGAGATTCACGAAGGTCGTCGCTTCCAGCACCCAGAGCTCCGGGTAGAACTGGTGGGCAAAGAACGGCGAGTGCAGCGCATGGAACGTGCCGAGCGCGCGCGACGTGTCGTTCTTCAGGAAGTACGTCCAACCCGCTTCATAGAACGCGGACGCCAACTTGGGCGAGTTCTTGGAGATCTTCTTGTAGTAGTAGATCGCCGCGTCGAACTGCTCGAACTCGTACGCGAGACGCGCGAGCGCGAGGTACGCGAGGTCCACGACCGGCTGACCCGCGGTGCCCTGCGCTTCACCGGCGATGACGGCGGCCTGGAACGCCTGGCTGGCGGCCTTGACCATTTCGGCTTTGCCGGTCGACTCGTCCTCAAAGGCGATGAGCCCGATGAGGTACTGGGCGCGGCCATAGTCTTCCGACTTGCTCGCGACCTTCTCCAGGTACGGCTTGGCGTCCGCAGACAGGCCAAAGTCGTGCAGGAACTCGCCGACGAAGTAGTTGAAGTTGCTCTGGAACTTCTCATCCGCGCCGGAGACGTTGAATTTCGTCAGGTCTTCCAGCTCGGGCGGACGGTAGTTGATCTTGCGGCGCAGGTCGCGCAGCTGCTCAAACGCCGGCACAAAGAACATCTTGTCCGAACCCGCGCGCACGACTTCCAGCAGCAGGTTGGCCGCCGACTGCATCAGGCCCGCACGCGCGAGCGCGTTGGCGATGCCGTACTTGGCGACGTACACTTCCTGGCTGTCCGGCGGGAACGGCACGCCGCCCGGACCATCTTCGATGAACTTGTTGAACACCTGGATCGCTTTGACGAACTCGCCGCTGTTGGCATAGTCCTGACCGGTCTTCAGCACCTTGGACGCGAAGGCCTTGCGGACGGAATCCTGACGGCGGCGCTCTTCCTCGGCCAGCCGCACGGCTTCTTCCTTGATCTGCGCGTCCTCGGCCGCCTGTTCAGCCGCCGACAGCTCGCGCTTCTCCTTTTCCTTGACCTTGCCCGCTGGCGTCGTGGCCGGCGTCTCCGCCTTGCCGTTCTGCAGCATGGCGCGGATGACCTTCTCCGACACGCCTTTCTTCTTCAGATCGACGATGTCCGATGGCTTGAGGCTGAACGCCGCGCCGTCTTTCTGGATCTTCTTGATGATTTGCTCATCCGGAATGTCCAAGCCAACCAGCGTCACCACGTCCTGCACCGTAATGGCGAACGCGTGGGCGGCCGGCAGCAGCAGCGCAAAAGTGGTCGTACCCGTCACCACGAGGCGGCTGAGGGTGCGGTTCAGGAACTTCTTCTGGGCGAGTGGCTTCACGGCTCGGCTCCCTTTACATTGGCTGTCCAGATGCGGACGGCTTCAGAATCGTTGCGACGTTGGGTCAACAGAATCGGTTTACTGCAGACCTGAAGTGAACCAGGTGATCGACACGGTCGCCGCCATCGGGTGCGACACACCGCCGGCGCCCGGATGCGTGGTCGAACCAAACAAGTCGCGCAACTTCGGGTAGAAGAGCTGCGTGTAGTCGATGCCGAGCGCGAAGCGCTCAGACAGGTAAATCTGCATGGTCGCGCCCACGTTGCCCGCAGGATCCGGCGCGTACGTCGGCTCGGACTCGTGGCCCTGGTCGACGATCTTCGTCAGCACCGCGCCGACGCCAAAGTTCAACGAAAGGTCGAACTCGACGAGCTTGGTGGTGAAGAAGCCGAACTTGCCGTGCAGCAAGTTCCAGTCCACGCCGGCGAGCGCGTAGCCCAGCAGCGTCTGCGGAAGACGGACTTCCAGACCCGGACCGTCGGGACGCGACGTAGTCAGGCTGGACTGCAAGGAGGTCTGCTGCGGCAGCGTGTAGTTGGCACGGATGCGCAGCGCGAAATCCTCGGAGAAGTAGTACTGGTAGCCAACGCCCATGGCGACGTAGGCGAAGAAGTCGTCGTTGGGCACGACGCCGGCGGAGAGCGACAGACCGTGGCGACCTTCCTTGAGGATGGCGCGCTTCTGGATGACGCGAATTTCGCGGCGCTGGGCCCAATCGAGGCGACTGCCGGCGGGGACGCTGTCGTCTGAGATGCCGTAGGCGCTCTCAACGGCACCGCCGACTTCCGGCACGGCTTCCGCCTTGGCGGGCTTGGCTTCAGCGGGCTTGGCTTCCGCAGCCGGCGCTTCGACCGGAACGGCGACGGCCGGGGCATCAGCGGGCGGCGGATCAGCCGCGAAGGCTGGCGCAGCAGTCGCAACCAGCGCGCACGACGCGGCCAGAAGCGGGGACTGCCAGGACTTGAGAATCAGCGGGAGGCGCATCAGGACCTCTATCAGACAGGGTGTCGCGAACGGGGCGAACTGCGGTGCAGCGCGCACTACTTGGTCAGGAATGCCACGCCGAGGGTGAACTCGACCGGCGCGAGGAACGGCTTGCCTTGGTCAGGCACGTACAGGAACTGGCGGTAATCCGTGCGGATGTTCAGCCAGCGCGTGACGTAGAAGCGCAGCGTCGCGCCCCAGTGACCGCCAAACTTGGTGGCGGAGACCGCGGGCAGGTCTTCGTTGCCGTCCGACGTGTCGATCTTGGCGCCAATGATGCCGAGACCGCCGACGAAACCGATGTCGAAGTTGCTGAGCTTGGACGCGAAGATACCGAGCTTGCCATGGAACGGCGACCACGCGAGGTCCACCGAGCTGAGCCACGTCATCTGCGGCGCTTTCTTGGCGCCCTTGGTCAGATCCGTCGGGCCGTTCTTGCCGCCCGGAACGGCGACGAGGAACGCCTGGAGGTCGCTGTTGGCGTTGAACAAGTAGGAGAAGCCGGCTTCCACGGACAGCGTGTCCGTGAAGAAGTAGCCGAGGCGACCGCCGACCGACTTGGGGAAGTAGAACGAGTCGTTGGGCACGATGCCGAGGTGCAACGCCGCTTCAAAGCCGCCCTTGCGCTCGTACATCGGGTTCTGCAGCGACTGGACCTTCTGCTCAGCGTTCCAGTACTTGTCGAGCTCCGAATCGATCGGCTGATTGCCGTTGTACGTCGGATCACCCTTGGCCTCTTCTGCCCAAGCAGCGTGCGGCGCGGTGGTGGCCGCCGCCAGGACGGCGAGGCTCAAGCCCAGGTTGCAGAGAACGCGGTTGAGCGTCCGGGCAAGCTGGCTGCGATTGAGGTTCATCTTCTCCTCCATTCTAACTCTCACTGGCCTGTCTCTCGCGGGCGTGGCGTCGGGTGACGGGCGCGCGCTCATAACCAAGGACTTTCGTCCGGGAAACTGCGGACCCAAACGGCCCGCGCGGCGTTCGCTTACGGCTTGATCGCGTCGACGCACTTCTGGCCGGCCGTGCACGTGCCATTGCGGCAAGTGCCGTTGGTGCCGCAGGGCTCGCCGTTGGGCGCCTGAACCGTCACGCACACGCCGCCGTCACCGCAGTGATTGGCGCCGCAGCTGTCGGTGCCGCCGCAGTCGGCGTCAGCCGTGCACGGAATGCGCATGACAACGCGGCGGTCTTCCTGGCCGTTGACCGTGAAGCGCCACGACGACGGATCGAGATCGTGCACCGCGGGATCGAGGCTGGCGAACTTGGCGTCGTTGAAGACAAAGTCGCCGTCGACCGCGCGAATGGCGCCCTTGGGGAACTCCGATTCCGTGTTGATCGAGGCCCACTGGTAGCCGACGCGCCACGTGCCCGAGAGGCCGTTGCGCACGCGGTTGACGGCGCGGGCGAGCGCATCCGAGAAGTCCTGCTGCGCCGACTTGTTGAAGTTCTCGCTGTTGATGAACTGGTACGTGCCATCGGTGCGGCACGCCATTTCCATCATGCGCGGATCCGGATCCTTGTAGCCGGGCGCCTGGAACTGCACAAAGTGCACGTGCACCGGGTAGTTCAGCTTGGCCATCTTGATGAGCGTCTCTTTCCACTTCACGTCGGCGGTCGCGCACTTGACGCGGCACTTGCCCAGCGTGTCGTTGTTCTTGAGGGACATGTAGCTGAAGTCGTCGCCATCGACGCACGTATCGGGACCGTCGGTCACGACGACGATGTGCATCGCGCCAAGCGGACCGAACGAGCCGTCCGGGCAGTCCGCGCCGCCGCCCGCGAGGAACGTGAACGCGTTGTCGATGGTTTTCCACAGCGAAGCGCGGCCGGTCGCGGTGTTCCGCTTCAGGTCGATGCCGTTTTCCAGGTCGATGCGCTTGCTCTGATCCGAGCCGAACGCGAGGCACTGCGCCGAAGCGAGCGCGACGTTGTAGCTGTCGATGGTCTGCGTCGGGTCCTGGTCGCACGTACCGGGCGCGGGGCAGGATCCAGCGTTGTCGGGACGGCAAGCCGCACCTTCCGTCGCCGGGTCGCCTGAGCCATTGCAGATGAACGAGTCCGACGCAGCGACCTTCGGGCCGTTCTCGTCGTAGAGGTAACCGACGACGCGGTCCTTGGCGTTCAGGCTCTCAATGAAGTTGGTCGCCGCGGTGAACCGCATGCCGCTCCAGTCCGACGCGACGTTGGTCAGCGGCGGCGTCGCGGGGTCATAGTTGCCTTCCGCGTCTTCCTTCAGTGTTTCCTTGTCGACGTTGCCCTTCATCGAGCCGGAGTTGTCCAACACGAGCGCGATGTTGATGCGCGTCGCCTCGTCCTGCGCGGGATTGCAGCGGTCAGCGATGTTTTTGTAGACGACCGACTTGGCATCGATGGTCTGCGCGGCCGCGCCACACGGCGAGAGGTCGGACTGGGCGCCAACGCAGCGCGCCGAGAACTGGAAGTTGCCAACCGACACCGTCGCAGGCACATCCGTACGCACGCGGGTGAGGTTGATGAGCTCGCCTTCCTTGATCGAGTTGTCCTTGTCATCCGGGCAAGCCGGCTTGTTCAAGCTCGAGGACATGAAGTTGGCGGTCACTTCCATGCCGTTGGCTTCGCTCGGGCCCGGCTCAGCCGGCAGCGAGGGATCGGCGGGGTCAAGCGGCGCGCCGCAGACGCGACCCACGACGTGGCCGTTGGCGTCGATCTTCGCCGGGAAGGCCGTCACGGCTTCAATCGCGTAGAACTTGCGATCGGGCAGCGTAAACTTGGCCGTCGAGTCGCAAGATGCCAAGCCGCCGCTCATCGCCAGCAGGCTCGCCAAGCTCAGCGCGCTCGCGGCCGTCGGCAACCAGCGGCCGGCAGGCATGACGCCCTGCATTTTCGGCTTGTTGGAGGCGTGGGTGTGCCCGTTCGAGGCTCGGTTGTTGCGGTCCAGATTCATCGACATGACGCTCCTGAGGAACTGCGCGAGGCCGGGGTATGCGACGTTGGCGGACTTTTTTCGCCCGGAAACGAGGCAACTCAGACGTTGCGGGCGTGCCCGGAAACCCGTTGCGGCATCGCACGTTGGCTGCCTTGAAGGACAGAATCCTCCACAAGCAGGGCGTTGATAGTTCCCCGTTGACGCCCGCGAGTCAAGTCCAGTGTACCGTGAGGGAGTGTGTGTTGCGCGCGTGTTGCTTCTGCGAGACGCAGTGGAATGCGGCCATGGCATTTGCAAGTTGACGCATTGCGGCAAGAACCCTAGAGTTGAAGGTTGGTGTGCGCGATGGTCGATTGACTTTCGCACGGCCGGCTGACCCCCGCCGCATCCGATCCACGCGAACTGAGGACTTGCTGCCATGCTCTCAACCACTCTGCCCCGCTCTGTCGTCACGCTGCCTGCGGCCAAGGTGTCCGCGCTGCTGGTGCTCGCGCTCGCGGCAGCGGCTTGCAGCAACAGCTCCAGCACCGGCAACAATAACCAACAGGGCACCGGCGCGATCCAGTGCATCATCAACAGCAGCCTGGACTGCAGCGCCATCGCCAGGATCTTTGACGTCAGCACCAACCAGAGCGTCACGACCGGCAACACCATCTCCGTGCAAGTCGGCGGCGGCGTGACGGCGACCGACGGCAACGACACCGAGTTCTCCATCACGAACGCCGGCTCATCGACAGCTGCCGCGGAACTGCGCATCGCCAAGATGGAGCTTGTCTACGAGCCGGCAAGTCCGCTGGAAGACAAATCGACCGGCGATCTGGCGTTTACGTGCTGGGACTCCGCCAAGAAAGAGAGCTGCGGCACGCACGCCTTCAACGCGGTGGTCCCGTCCGGCTTTGAAAACGGCAGCACGCGCGTCACGTCTGAACGGTTCTTCATCCGCTTCAAACAGTTCGACACAAACGATCGGAAGGCCAAGCTGAAGATCACGTTCCTCAACGACCTGGGCCTCAACTCCAAGTCGGCGGGCGTCTACACGATCAACCTCGCGACCAAGCTCGGCGTGCCGAAGATCACGATCGACCCGAATGAGCTCGCGTGGGGCTACGTCAAGCCGGACACGCAGGAACACGGCCAGTTCACGATTCGCAATCAGGGCGACGGCGTGCTGACCTGCAAGTCGATCCTGTTCACGGCCAGCGCGCCGGTGTTCACGATCGATGAGCTGGGCAAGCTGACCAACATCCCGTCGTCGTCCAGCAAGGTCGATCTGCCCGAGCCGCTGTCGATTCCGGTCGCGGGTTCGCTGGATGTGCACGTCACCGTCTCACCGACCGACGACAAGCTGAAGACCGCGACGTTGACGCTCTTCTGCAACGACCCGAGCCAGCCCAACGGCACGGCGGTCCCGATCAAGGCCAACTCGGAAGTGCCTTGCCTCAAGCTGACCCCGACGACGGAGAACTTTGGCGGCGTGCTCGCGGCGGGCGGCGAAGACTCGCGCGTCGTCACGGTCACCAGCTGCGGCGGAACGGAGCTGTGCCTTACCGGCTTTGACTTCGCCAACAACACCGCGGCGGCGGGCGAGTTCACCATGGACTTCACGCCCATGCAGGTCATGTGCCCCGGCATTGACGCCGCGACCGGTCCGACCAAGGACAAGCCCTGCTGCATCCCGGCGGGCGGCAAGAGCACGACGTTCAACGTCAAGTACACGCCCAGCGACGTGAGCCCGGCCGACCCGAATAACCCGGGCCAGCAGCTCGCGGATACGGTGCTCATCCAGGTGACGTCCAACGCGTTCTCCAACCCGCCGCCCACGGTCGCGGTTTCCGGCACCGGCGTGCTGCAGACCTGCCCGATCGCCAAGATCGACGTGACCGAAGGCGATGAAGTCGTGCCGCAAACGACGCTGCACTTGAAGGGCGATGGCTCCAAGGGCACCGGCGGTCAAGGCATCAAGACCTACAAGTGGACGGTCAAGCAGCCGGCGGGCTCGAACAAGGGCTTCCTCCCGGCCAGCTCGTTCCCCAATCCGACTTTTGTGCCGGACGCCGCGGGCGAATACGAATTCTGCCTGGATGTGACGGATGTGAACGGCGTCAAGTCCTGCTCGCAGACCTGCACGAAGGTGCTGGTGGTGCCGAACAACGCGGTGCACATCGAGCTGCTGTGGGATACGCCTTCTGATCCCGATCAGACGGACACCGGCCCGGCGGCGGGCGCGGACATGGATTTGCACTTTGCCAACTATCTGGCTTCCGGTCCGGACCTCGACTGCGACGGCACGGGCGACCCGTGGTTCAACAACCCGTTTGACTGCTTCTGGTTCAACAACTCGCCGGAATGGGGCTCAGCGAACAAGGCCGTCAAGGACGACCCGACGCTTGACCTCGACGACACCGATGGCGCTGGCCCGGAGAACTTGAACCTGGAACACCCGGAAGGCGATCCGGCGCTGCCGCGCTGGTACGCGATCGGCGTGCACTACTGGAATGACCACGGTTACGGCGTTTCGTACTCGACAATCACCGTGTACCTGTTTGGCGCAGTCGCCTTGAAGATCGACAAGATCTCCATGAATCCGCTGGATATGTGGTACGTCGGCAAGCTGAACTGGCCCAACCAGCTGACCGGCACGAGCACGCCGCCGTTGACCGTCTGCTACCAGAGCGGCGACACGTGCAGCGGCAAGGGCAAGATGTGGCAGCCCAAGGGCGACTGGTGCATGACGCCGTGCTACATCAACCCGACGTTCGCGGCGACCACGGGCGGCGCGACGCCGACCAACTGCAAAAACGCCACTCCGTGATGGCGCACGTCGCGTCCCACGCCTGACCGCCACGGCCAAGCGCGCGACCGCGACAAATGCTGAGACCCGATGAACTTGCGCGCCCCATTCACTGACCGCTCCTGCCGCAACGTCGCGTTGCTGGCCAGCCTGTGCGTCCTGACCGCATGCAGCAGCGGCAAGACCACGGACGCGGACGCGACCAGCGGCCCCAGCAACAACTGCTCCGGCGGTTCAGGCAGTTTGGGCGCCGACCGCGTGGGCGTGTTCGCCGCCGCGCTGGGCTCCAAGCTCCTCAAGTCGGACGACACGGTCAACGTCTCCACGGGCGCGACGTCCAACAACGACATCGTGCTCAGCAACATCGCCGCGGGTTTTGGCGCGCTGGAAGTCGCCATCGACTCCGTCAAGTTTGACTACGCCGCGCCGGTTGGCGGCAAGGACGCGACCTTGCCGGCGTTTGACTGCCAGACCGACGACGGCACCGGCGTTGCGGGCGCGCCCAACTGGGTCCCGTGCAAGGGCGTGAACTGGCCGACGCTGATTCCCAACGATCCGTCCTATGACGAGACCTGCGCGAGCGCGCACCACGCCAAGAAGCAGACGATCCGCATCGTCTACCACAAGCCGACGGACAACGGATCGCGCGCGGCGACGCTGACGATCAACCACATCGACACGGTCACGCAGTCGGGCAGCACGCCGAAGATCACGACGTTTGTCGTCAAGCTGGCGGCCAAGGTCGGAACGCCGGCGATCAAGCTGGACCCGACGGAGATCGACTTCCTGACGGTGCCGATGGGCCAGGATGTCACGCGGACGTTGACGCTCAGCAACCTGGGCGACGGCGATCTCGAGATCAAGGCGCTGACGATTGCCAAGGCGGCGCCGACGTTCTTTGAGGTGCTGACCGACGACGGCAAGACCTACAAGGGCAATGCCGCGCCGATCGCGCTGGATCCGCCGTGGGTGCTGGCGCCCGGCGCGGCCAAGTCCATGACCGTCACTTTTCACGGGCTGGACACGGTTGGCCACGGCGCGGATCTGACGTTCTCGTCCAATGACGGCGCCAAGCCGGAGGCGACGGTCGCGCTGAAGGCCAACCAGAAAGTCGCGTGCATCAAGATCCTGCCGGACAAGCTGCTGAACTGGGGCGCGGTGTTGGTCGGCCAAGCGTCGGTCAAGACGGTGACGATGACGAACTGCGGCAGCGAGGTTCTCAGCCTCGACAAGTTCGCGCTCGCGGATGACAAGGACACGGCGTTCTTGCTGGATCTCACGACGATCCTGCTGGGTCCGAACAACGCGGGCACGGCGCCCATCAACGTGGCACCCAACCAGATCGTGACCGTGCCGATTACCTGCACCCCGCCGGCGGCGCAGACCGACCCGTTCACGGCCAACCTGACGTTCACCGACAACACGCTGACGCCGAAAAAGACCGTCGCGCTGCAGTGCAACGGCGTGACGACGAGCTGTGCGACGCCGATTGTGACCTGCGCCGAGGGCGAGGAAGTGCCGCCGCAGTCGGTGATTCACCTGGACGGGACGGGTTCGCTCGTCGCGTCGGGCAAGTCGCTGACCTACAAGTGGACCGTCCTGCAGCAGCCCGCGGGCACGGACGCGTACGCGTTCACGCCGTCGGATACGGCCGCGAAGGTGTCCTTTGGCACGACGACGGCGACGCCGAACGGCCCGCAAATTCAGCTCAACGTCGTGGGCGTGTACAAGTTCCGCCTGACGGTCAAGGACAGCGACGGCAAGGATGGCTGCGGGCCGATGGACTACATCGTGCAGGTCATTCCGGACGCCGGGCTGCATGTGGAACTGCTGTGGGATACGCCGCTGGATACCGACAAGAACGACGACTCGGGCGCCGATCTGGATCTACACTTCGCGCATCCCGATGCGGAGAAGGCCAACATCTGCACGGATCCGCTGAAGATGTGCGGTACCAAGCCGTGCGCGTGTCAGCCGGACGCGGACGTGGACGGCCACCCGGATCCGTGGTTCGCGGCGACGTATGACTGCTTCTGGTTCAACTCGCAGCCGCTGTGGGGCAACCCGCAAATTCCGGAGGACGATCCGTTCCTGGCGCTGGACGACACCAACGGCTGGGGTCCGGAGAACCTGAACATGGCCGCGCCCGATCCCGTGCTGTACCGCATTGGCGTGCACTACTGGGACGCCCACGATTTCGGCGATTCGACCGCCACGATTCACATCTGGATCGACAGCAACCTCGTCGGCACGTTCACGCAGAAGCTGCAGGAATGCGACATGTGGTGGGTCAAGCGGCTGGATTACGCCAACAAAGCGCTCACGGACTACCCCAACGCGGGCGCAAATGGCAAAGTGACGGCGAAGTACCCGCTGGCCCAGTTCAATGCTGGCCTGGGTTCGCCCTGCAGCAAATAGCGCGCGGCCGGGCGTTCTTGCGGCAGAGCAATGTTGCGGTGGCACACGGTGTCTGGGGGGCCCTCATGAACAAGCATCTACTTCTCGCGTTGGCGTGCTGCGTCGCAGCCACGGTCCAAGCCTGCGGCACTGACACGGCGAGCACCGGCCTTCCGGGCTCCTGCACGCAGGACGACAAGCTCGACCGGCGCGGCAAGCTGGACCTGCGCGATCCCAACAAACAGGACGCCAAGGCCACGCCGTACCTGCTGGACGTGTCCGGAATCGCGACGGGCAAGACCAAGGACCTGGAATTCACCGTCGCCAACGTCGCCGATGCGAGCCTGGCCAAGCCGATCGTCATCACCGGCGTCGACGTCGCGGAGACCGACGACACGGGCGCGGACGTGACCTCGCACCAGTTCCAGTGCCTGGGTCCGGACGGCCAGGACTGCGCGATCTCGGCGTTTCCGGCGCTGATCCCGGAGAGTTTTGACCCGGGCTGCGCGCCCGATGGCGCCGTCGTCGTCGCGCAGAAGCTGACGCTCCGCTATACGCGGCCGCCGTCGGCCAAGGCGCGGCACCTGAAAGTGTCGCTGCACCTGACCGGCGATCCGGCGTACGCGACGTCAACGCGCGACATCTACATCGACACGTCATTTGGCAGCCCCAAGCTCGCGTGCACGCCGCTGGACGTGGACTTCGGGATCGTCGCGGAAGGCACGCCGCCTGCGTCATTGCCGCTGACGTGCAGCAACCTCGGTTCCGCGCCGGTGCAGATCTACGAATTGGATCTGAATGGCACGTGGTATGGCGCGGTTACGGCGGTGACCCAGAAGCTCGTCGTCGGCACGCCGTTGATCTTCAAGACGCCAGTTGCGATTGAAGCCGGCGGCAGCCTCACCCTGGACGTGTCGCTGGACGCCGACAAGGCGACGCTCAAGCAGGGTGCGACGCTCGTCATCAACAGCAACGATCCGAGCAGCAGCGTGCTGAAAGTGACGTTGAAGGCCAATTCGACAGGTCCTTGCCTGCAATTGGCGCCGACGGCGGTCGATCTCGGACCTGTCGGCTTGGGCCAGAAGGGCACGGGGCAGGTAACGCTGACCAATTGCGGCTTGGAGCCGATCAACGTGACGAACGCGGCGCTGCAGGCGGGCGCAAGTGCAGGTCTGGGCGTGTCGTCGCCGGGCGGCGCGTGCGGCACGGTGCTGCCATCGGCCGCGACGCCGTGGGTATTGCAGCCCAAAGCGTCGTGCGCGGTACAGATCGAGTATGCGCCCCCGGGCGCGGGCATCACGGCGAGCGCGACGTTGCAGGTCGACAGCGACGCGGGCGCCAAGACGGTGCCGGTTGCCGCGCAAGGCGTCGCGGTCAGCTGCGGTTCGGCGTGCTTTACGATGAAGAACAAGATCAGCAACCAGTTGATCAGCAACAGCGTCACGCCGCAAACGCCAATCGTGCTGGACGGCGGCTGTTCGACGGCGGCGCCGGGGCAATCGGTGGGTTCGTGGACCTGGACGCTGCAGGCGCAACCGCAAGGCTCCTACGCGTCGTTCCTGCCGGCCAAGACCGGCAAAACGGTCACGCTGACGCCCACCGTCGCCGGGACTTACACGATCAAGCTCGATACGGTGGACAGCGCGGGCGCCCCGGGTTGTCAGTCCAAGACGGTGAATCTCGTCGTGGTGCCGGACGACAAGCTGCACGTCGAGCTGACGTGGACGACGGCGGCGGACAAGGATCCGACCGACACGCTGGGCACAGACATGGATCTGCACCTCGCGCACCCGAATGCGATCAAGGCCAACATGCCGGACGCGGACAAGAATGGCGAGCCGGATCCGTGGGGCAACCTGTGCGACTGCTTCGTCAACAACCCGACCACGAGTTGGGGCGATCTGGCCAATACGGACGACGACGCCATCTTGGCGCTCGACGATCGCGACGGCTGGGGCCCGGAGAACATCAACATCCACGTGCCGCAGGTTGGCCTGGCGTACGCGATTGGCGTGCGTTATTGGTTTGACAAGCCGACGGACGCGAAGACGGGCAAGGTCGCCATCGATCCCGCGACGGGCAAGCAGTTCACGAGCATGGGGCCGTCGCTCCCGCGGGTCCGCGTGTACCTGGATGCGAATGTGACGCCTGCGTACGATGTTTCCGGCCCGTCCATGGTCAGCGGCGATATGTGGTGCGTGGGTGAGGTGACGTGGCACACCAACGCGTTTGTTCCGTGCAAAGGCGCAGACGCCAAGGGCGTATTGCTGACGCCGTACTACCCGGTCTATCCGCAGACGCCGCCTTCGTGCAATTGAGCCCTGCAACGTTGCGGTGACGAATCCATCGGCCCGCAAGGACTAAGCTCTTGACCACGCATGGGAAGTCGGCTAGATTCCGCCGCGCTGTCGCACCCCGCATTGGTCGCGGTGGCATGCGCTCCGAACCAGTTTTCTCACCCAGGCCTGTGTCAGGCCGAGTTGTGTAAAGGCCAAGCGACTGCCCAATGACAAAGTCAGTGTTTCGCGCAGAATTGTGTGAAGCAGTGACCTTGAAATGAACGCCTTCTGAATAGCCCAAGCATCGCGCGGCCAACGTCATCAGTACGAAAGTGCACAGACCCCCAACGCCATTCAGGCAGTTTCAAGAGGCATAAGTCATGACCAAGTCCGACCTGATCGAAGCCGTCGCCGCCAAAGGCTCCTTGACCAAGGACAAAGCCAGCATCGTCGTCAACTCGATTTTCGACATGATGGTCGAAGCGCTGAAGAAGGGCGATCGCATTGAGATCCGCAACTTCGGCAACTTCACCGTGCGTAAGTACCCGGCCTACACGGGCCGTAACCCCAAGACCGGCAAGCCGGTCAGCGTGGGCGAAAAGTCCATGCCGTTCTTCAAAGTCGGCCTCGGCCTGAAGGCGAAGGTCGACAAGAAGTAAGCCTTGTCGTCGCGTCTGTGTATCTGACTCGGCCGTTCGAGGCGCCTCTGCAGCGTTTCGGACGGCCGTGTCATTTGACGGCGCATCGTTTCGTCCGTCCTTTCGCGGCATTGCGGCGAATCGCCCACTGCCGCCGCTTGAAGATCGTCGCGGTCGCGCCGCTGTGAGGCTTTCATGTCCAGTCCCCATCTCCCCATCGCCCTGCCCGACCTGCCGATCGCCACCGTTGCCGGCATCGCGCCGTTTGACGGTCAGCGGGTGCAAATCCGCGGCTGGCTGTATGGCCGTCGCTCCAAGGGCAAGCTGCATTTCCTGCAGGTCCGCGACGGCTCCGGCATCATCCAAGCGGTCATGTTCAAAGGGGATGTCGACGAGGCGACCTTTGAAATCGCCAACCATCTCAGCCAGGAAACGTCGATCCTCGTCTCCGGCATCGTGCGCCGCGACGAACGCGCGCCCAGCGGCTATGAACTCGCCGCGGACGGCTTGACGGTCGTGAAAGAATCCGCCGCGGATTATCCGATCTCGCCCAAAGAACACGGCGTCGCGTTCCTGATGGACCACCGTCACCTGTGGCTGCGTTCGCGCCGGCAGCACGCGATCCTGCGGGTGCGCGCGCGGATCGTGAAGTCGATTCGCGACTTTTTCGACAGCAGCGGCTACCTCCTGTTGGACACGCCGATCTTCACGCCGGCCGCCTGCGAGGGCACGTCGACGCTGTTTGAGACCGATTACCACGGCCAGAAAGCCTATTTGAGCCAGTCCGGCCAGCTGTATAACGAGGCGAACGCCATGGCGTTCGGCAAGGTCTACACGTTCGGCCCGACTTTCCGCGCGGAGAAATCCAAGACGCGCCGGCACCTGACGGAATTCTGGATGGTGGAGCCGGAAGCCGCGTATTTGGACCTGAACGGCGTGATGGATCTGGCGGAAGGCCTTGTGTGCACCATCGCGGCGGACGTGCTGCGCGACTGCGGCGCTGAGCTGGACACGATCGATGCGATCCGCAGCGAAGTGGAAGAGCAAAAGCAATTGAAGCCGCGGCGTGAAGCGCTCGCGCTCATCAAGGGGCCGTTTCCGCGCATTGATTACGCGGACGCCGTCGACATGCTCCACAAGCTGGGCAGCGACATGCCGTATGGCGACGATCTGGGCGCCGACGACGAAACGATCCTGACGCAGCAGTTTGCGACGCCGATTTTCGTCAATCGCTACCCGGCTGAGGTCAAGGCGTTTTACATGAAACGCGACCCGGAGCGCCCGGATCGCGCGCTTTGCGTCGACATGCTGGCGCCGGAAGGCTACGGCGAAGTCATCGGCGGTGGCCAGCGCGAGGACGACCACGACACGTTGCTTGCGGCCATCAACAAGCATCAGCTGCCCGTGGAAGCCTTTGATTGGTATCTCGATCTGCGCAAGTACGGCTCGGTGCCGCACGGCGGCTTTGGGCTGGGCCTGGAGCGCACGGTCGCCTGGGTCTGCGGGCTCCCGCACGTGCGCGAGACGATTCCGTTTGCCCGCCTGATGGACCGCCTGCACCCGTAGGATTTGCGGGAGTCGGCGCTGCTGTTTGACACGCTGCCGTGGTCAAGCTAGCTTCGCGAAACGGGCCACGCGCGCGTGCATGGTCAGCGGCAGGATCGACACCCGAGACGCTGCGGACCCGCGCAACAGGAACTGATGCCGAAGAAGGCCGAGCCAAGCCAGCCAGCCAGCACGACCGGGACCGAACCGGTTGCGCTCGTGCGTGCGCCCCGCGAGGCGATGACCCGCGAGGTCTATGGCTTGACCGACGTTGGCCTTGTCCGCGACGGCAATGAAGACGCGATGCTGCTGCTGGAGCCGGAGAGCCTGTACGTCGTCGCCGACGGCATGGGCGGCCACAGCGCGGGCGAAGTGGCCTCGGCGTACACCGTTGAAGCACTGCGGGATTTCTACGAAAACGCCGATTTCACCGCGCGCATCAAGCGCTATTGGCGGCGGCTCAAGCGCAAGGGCGAGACCGGCCTGGATCGGAGCGCGCATGGCCTGCGCCTGCGCAAAGCTGCGGAACGCGCCAACCTGACCGTCTTCACGATGGCGCAGACGCACGAGCAGTTGCGTGACATGGGCACGACGCTTGTGGCGACGAGCTTTGTCGGCAACCGCGTCTACGTGGCCAACGTGGGCGACAGCCGGGTCTACCGCCTGCGCGGCCGCAAGTTGACGCAGCTGACGGAAGACCATTCCCTGCTGAATGAATACATCCGCATGAACCTGCTGCAGCCCGACGAGATCGAGAACTTCCCGTACCGCAACGTGATTGTGCGCGCGCTTGGGCTTCAGGAGTCCGTCGTGGTGGACATCACCGTCGCGAGCGTGCGTCGGGGCGATCAGTTCCTGCTGGCGAGCGATGGCCTGACGGACCTCGTCAAGGATCGCGACATTCGCGACATCATGGCCGCTGCCCCGACTGCCGAGACCGCGTGCTATCGCCTTGTCGAAGCCGCCAAGTTGCGCGGTGGCCACGACAACATCACGACGGTGATCATCCGGATGCACGAGGCCGATTGGGTGCCGACGCTTTCCACGACGCCGCCGCCGCCACCGCCTGATTTTCCGCCGCCGTTGCCGTCGGCCTGATCGGGCCAGCCAGAGCCGCTGCGTGCACGTTCCAACGAACACAAAACCAACCGACCCAACACGAGTCGAACCGAGGGTGTGATGACGCGTCGTTACAAAGTCGCCATTTTGGGCGCCACAGGTGCCGTGGGCCGCGAGATGCTGGCCGTCCTGGATGAACAGCGCTTTCCGGTGAGCGAGGTGATTGCGCTCGCGTCGTCGCGTTCCGTGGGCGAGGAAGTCGATTTCGGCAACCGCAAGCTCAAGGTGCGTCTGGCGGAACCGTCGGCGTTTGACGGCGTTGACATCGTGCTGGCGTCCGCGGGATCGGCCGTGTCCAAGCTCCTGCTGCCCGAAGCGGTGCGGCGCGGCGCGCTGTGCATCGACAACTCGTCGGCGTATCGCATGGATCCGGATGTGCCGCTTGTTGTTCCGGAAGTGAATCCGGAGGCGATGGCGGACCACAAGGGCCTGATCGCCAACCCGAATTGCTCAACGATCCAGATGGTCGTGGCGCTCAAGCCGCTGCACGACGCCGCGCACATCCAGCGCGTCGTGGTGTCGACCTATCAATCGGTGTCGGGCGCGGGCAAGAAGGGCATCGACGAGCTGTCCAGCCAGACGATCGCCCTGCTCAACCAGCGGCCGTTTGACGTTTCCGTGCACCACGCGCGTATCGCGTTCAACACGATTCCGCACATCGGCACGTTCATGGACAACGGCTACACGGACGAGGAGTGGAAGCTGGTGCGCGAGACCCGCAAGATCCTCAATGAACCGGAGCTGCGCGTGATGCCGACGTGCGTGCGCGTGCCGGTTTTTGCCGGCCACTCGGAGTCGATCGCCCTGGAGTTCGCCCGCCCAATCACGGCGGCGCAGGCGCGCACGATCCTGGAAGGCGCGCCGGGCGTGACGGTAGTGGACGATCCCGCCGAGAAGCGCTACCCGATGCCGATGGACTGCGCGGAGAAGGACGACGTCTTCGTCGGCCGCATTCGCCAGGATGAGAGCGTGCCCAATGGCATCGCGCTCTGGGTCGTTTCCGACAACCTGCGCAAGGGCGCGGCGACCAACGCGGTGCAGATCGCGCTGCTCGCCGTCTCGCGCGGCTGGGTCCACGGCGCGCCGGATTGAACGAGCGGCAATAAACGCGAGCGCCGCGCGGTTGTAGTGAACGTCGGGCGGATTTGCCAGAATGGCACGCGGCTTGGCAAGGTTGGCTGCATCTGTGCCGCAGCGGCAGGCGCAGGAAGCGGGTCTGATGGCCAACTTCAAGTGTCTACACGGTAAAGCTGCGCGGCGACTTGGCACGGACTGTGCATGTTAGACGAGATGGTGCTCAGGACCGCGCACCCGGCGAGAAGCGAGACAATGAAACGGCCGACCCACAAACACCTGTTCTCCCTGTTCGCGGCGCTGACGTTGACTGGCGCGCTGGCCCAGTCGGCATCGGCCGCGGTCGTGCGCATTGACGCCATCGACCCGACGCCGAAAAACGACTTCACGCCCAACGTTGACCGTTTTGGCCAGCCGCCCTTTCAAGCGGCCGATTCGCTGGTGCCGCACAACCTGAACATCGAGGACTGCAAAGCGATTTCCGCGGTGCAGACGGGCGCGCGCGTGCGTTTCACGTGGACGTGGCAGGACAAACAGGCGCTCAACCTGACGCCGGTTTACGGCATCAAGCTCGCCGCGCCGGGCATGAGCTGCGACGCCAACAGCATGACGGAGAGCGTGACCGCCAATGGCTGCCAGATCATCTGGTCCGATCGCAGCTTCTCCAATCCGCTCACCGCTTCGGCGGAAATCGTCGACATCGACTTCAAGGCGCTGATGGGGACGTACGCCGCCGATCCGGGCGGGCTCAATTGCAACGCCAACACGGAAGCGGACGCCAAGATCTACTTCGTCCTGCCATCGAACACCGGCATCGGCGGCACGTCGTCGGTGTACATCGGGACGGAGATGAACGTTCACCTGGATCTCGCGCCACCGCCGACCCCGACGATGGACGATCCGGCGCCCGGCAATGCCAACTTGCGCGTCACTTGGGCGCAGGCTGATTCGACGGACACGACGGTCTCCGCGCGCGTCTACTGGTCCGATCAGCCGTTCACGCCGGCCAACGCGACCGCGCAGGCCAGCCATTCCGGTACGATGACCGGCACGAGCTTCCAAATCACCGGCCTGCAGAACGGCACGACCTACTACGTCTCGGTCACCGCGGTCGACAACCACGGCAACGAAAGCGCCGGTTCACCGGTCAAGACCGGCATCCCCGTCATCACCTTCGACCTGTGGAACAAATACCAGGAAGACGGCGGCCAGGAACAGGGCGGCTACTCGCCGTGCAACGCCCAGCCGCATGGCAACGGCGGCCCTTTGGCGGTCCTCGGCGCGTTCACCCTGCTCGTACTCCTGGTCGCGCGCCGCCGCACACGGGTACCGGTCGCCAAGATCGCGATCGCGCTGCTGGTTTGCGCTCCGCTCGCCATCCCTGCTGAGGCGCAAGCCGTGTCCCCGCAGACCGCGAGCGTGGACTTCCGCATCAGCAACTACACGCCCAACATCGACAAGGCCTTCCCCAGCCGCACGCCGTACGCCGACGTGATGAAGGACGGCGATTTCGGCCTCGGGGTCAACATCGACTGGCGGATTTGGCACGGCTTTGGCGAATTCGCCCTCGGCATGGGCGTGGGCCGCTGGTCGCATCAGGGCACGGCGCTTCTGACCGACGGCTCCGCCTCCAACGACACGACCCGCCTGACCATCATCCCGATCACGTTCGACGCGGTCTACCGCTTTGACGTGCTCGCCGAGCGCTACGAGTTTCCGCTGGTGCCCTACGCCCGCGTCGGTGGCGTCTACGGCCTGTGGTGGATGCTCGACGGCGTCGACAACATCAGCGTCTACACCAACAAAGCCGGCAAGAACATCCGCGCGATCGGCGGCACCGGCGGCTTGTCCGGAACGATCGGCCTGCGGCTGCTGCTGGACGTGTTTGAGCCTGGCGCCGCGCGCAGCTTTGACATCGAGATGGGCGTCAACCACAGCTACCTGTTCGCAGAAGCCCAGAAGCTGTGGCTCAACGACTTCGGCAGCTCCAAGTCGATCAACCTGTCGGACACCGTGCTCGCGTTCGGCTTGGCGTTCGATCTGTGAGCGAAGAGACGAATCCCGCAGCGATGCGTCAGGTTCTGCTCTGGGTGCAGTTTGACGGCACCGATTTCTGTGGCTTCCAGAAACAACTCACGGATCGGACGGTCGCTGGCACCCTGGAGGCGGCGTGGCTCAAGATGCTCGGCGAGACCGTCATCGCCCGCTCGTCCAGTCGCACGGATTCCGGCGTGCATGCGCGGCGCATGCCGGTGCTGATCCGCACGGAAAAAACCATCCAGCCGCGCGGTCTGATGCTGGGCTTGAACAGCTTCTTGCCCAGCGATCTCGCGGTCCAGGAGGCGCTGGAAGTGCCGGGCGATTTTGACGTCCGCAACGACGCCGTGGGCAAGCGGTACGTCTACCGGCTGTGGGTTTCAGAGAGCCGCGCGCCGCTGTGGCGCCGCTTCGCCTGGCAGGTCCGCGGACCGCTCGACGTCGACGCGATGCAGGAAGGCGCGCTGCTGCTCCAGGGCGTCCACGATTTCAGCACGTTTCGCGGCGCGGGCTGTACCGCCAAGTCGACGATCCGCAACATTCGCCGCATTCACGTCGACGCCAGCCAGCTACCGCTTGTGCAGATCGAGGTCGACGGCAACGCGTTTTTGCTCAACATGGTGCGCATTTTCGCCGGAACCCTCGTGGACATCGGCCGCGGGCGCATCAAGCCGGACGCCATTCCCGCGATCCTCGCGTCACACGATCGCACGCGCGCGGGGCAAACGGCGCCATCGCATGGCTTGACGCTGGACGAAGTGTTCTACGGACCGGCGGGCGCGCGCCAAGGCGTCGACTACAAGAACCTGCTCGCCCACATGGACCAGGCGCGCTGAGTTCTCACAGACACGCGAAGCTGGAAGTGCCGGCATTCCATTGGCATTGCTGCGGCGAGCAGTCCAACATCGCGACTTTGCCATTTTGGCAATAGACCCACGTGTTGCCGTCACACTGGCCGCTCGTCGTGACGATGCCGCCACATGCCGCGCCGATCACGGGTTTGCACGCGCCCGCGGGGCAGCCCCAGCCGGTCGGACAGGTGCCGCATTCGCCGCCGCAGCCGTTGTCGCCGCACTTCTTGAGCGTGCCGTCGGGCAGCTTGCAGCTGGGCTTGCAGATCTTCTGGATGCAGCCGTTTTTCTGGTTGGGAATGTCGTAGCCGCAGGTCTTGGTGTCCACGGGCAGTACGGACGCGCAATCCTTGACGATCTTCTTGGCCAGCGCGTCGCTGCCTTCGCAGGTGATGAGCAAATCGCCTTCGCAGTTGCCCTTCGTGAGGTCGATGCCGGCGCACGCCGATTTCATGCACTGCCCGGCGTCCGAGCAGTACTCGGTCGTCGCGCAGACGCCGCAGTTCTTGCCGCAGCCGTCGTCGCCGCAGACTTTGCCCGTGCAACTTGGCTTGCAGTCGTTGGGGTGGCAGAGAAAGTCGATGCCGCAGTTGAAGCCGCTGTCGCACAGGCCGCATTGGCCCTGGCAGCCGTCATCGCCGCACGCTTTGGGCTTGCCGTTGGGCGCGGTGCAGGCTTTCTGGCAGAAATCCTCGCACTTGCTCTGGTCCTTGCTGCAGAACTTGCCGCTGGGGCAGAAGCCGCAGACCGACGCGCAGCCGTCCGATCCGCAAATCTTGGGGATGCCGGTCGCGGTGTTCTTGCACGTCTTCACGCAGCCGTCGGGAATGTCCAGGAGGGTGGCGTCGGTTATCGTCTGATCGGTGTCGCCGTCGGCGATGTCCGAGCCCTGATCGATGTCGTCCGTGAGCGCATCGGTCAAATCCGTCACGTCACCCGCCAGATCGGCGGCCACATCGCCCGCGGCGTCGGCGGCAGCATCCTCGTCCGTCGCGGCCTTCTTGGCAGCGCCACAAGCGACAAGGCAACACGCAAACAGGACGGCCAAAGGCAGGCGCAACGACATGAAGGGCTCCTCAACGCACGCCGGATGAACCAGCATGACGCCAGCATACTGGCCGCGGCGCAGATCGCCAAGATCAGGCGGCATTGCCAAATTGGCACAGCCAAACGCGACGTGAGCCCGAGTCGTGCCAGCACGGCGCGGCGGCTGGACCGCGCAGGCGGCCAAACCGGCGGATCAATGACGATCTTTTTTTACACAAGCTGGCACGATGCTTGCTTCTACAACGTACGGGCGACTGCGCCCAGCCTTGGACGCCCCGCATAGGGCGCGCGGAAGACGGACGGATGGAGACCTTAATCAAACGGCATTTCTGGGTGATCAACCTGCTGGGGTTGGGCGTGATTGCTTGGCTGGCGGCGGGTTCGGTCAACGCAGGCGTGGGCGTGCTGCTGGCGAAGGCCGGCCGCGGCGACGACAAAGTGAACATCGCGGCGGCGACGGGCGACACGCGCGTGCAGAAGCGCCTGACGGACGGGCGGATGCACGACGAGTCGGGCGCGCTTGTGTACGGCCGCAGTCTGTTCCTGATTGAGGAACCGCCGGAGCCGGAGCCCGAGCCGGAGCCCGGTGAAGGCGGCAGCGATGGCGAAGGCGGTCCGGGCGCGGAGCAGGTCATTGAGGCCACGTATGAGCCGACGACGCTGCCGATCAGGCTGCTGGGGACGATGGTCGTGAAACCGGCGGCGTTCTCGTCAGGTTCGGTGGAAATCGACAAGAAGGACCAGAAGGTCGTGTCTGTGGGCACTGTGCTGCTGGACGGCAAGGCTGAGGTCGTGCTGATCGCGCGCAACTACCTCGTGCTCAAAGAGGACAACAAGCTGACGGTCGCGCTGATGTTTACGGGCAAGGAAGGCGAAGCGGCCGCGGTTCCGGGGCAGCCCGGCCAGACGATGCCGCCGCCGGGCATTGCGCCGCCGACCGATCGCGCGCCGAGCCGTCCCGCGATCCCGACGCCCGCGACGAGCGGCAAGGCGGGCGACGCGCCAGGCGTGAAGAAGACCGGGACGTACGCGTGGAACCTCGAACGGGCGCACGTGAACGACAAGCTGAAGGACGTGACCAAGCTGGGCAGCGAAGTGCGGCCGGTGCCGAACTACCGCAACGGCAAGTACGACGGCGTCAAGATGCTCGGGATGAACGATTCCAGTTTGTTCAAAGAAATCGGCTTTGAGAACGGTGACATCCTGCAGTCGGTGAACGGCGAGCGGATGGACAGCGCCAACAAATCGCTGGCGCTTTACGAGGCGCTGAAGAACAAATCGCGGTTGACCGTCTTGATCGAGAGAGACGGAATCGCCAAGACGTTGCGCTACACCATCCAGTGAGCGGGCAGACTTTTTGTGAGTTTTCGCGTCGCAAGGCGCACACCCGGTCGGCCAACGGCTGGGCGAGATGAAAGGCAACAGGCTGGACATGCTGAGTCAAAATATGAAGTTGAAGTTGTTGACCGCCGCGACGCTGCTGTTTTCGGCGCAGAGGGTCCTGGCGCAAGCCGCTGGTGGTGCCGCCAAGCCTGAACCGGCCAAGGCGGAAGCGCCCGGCGATCGCACGATCCCCGTGCGCACGGGCACCGGCACGCTCAACAAGACCGGCAAAGCGGGCGAGTTGAAGGCGGGCGGCGGCACGGGCGTGTTGAAGCGCGGCAAAGGCTCGCTCGACCCGAGCTACGATCCCGCGGACGCGACAAAGAAGCTGGGCAACAAGGACGACGAAGCCCCGCCGCCCCGCAATAGCAACGGCGGCGGCGCCGACAAGGCACTGCCCAGCGTGCTGACCGGCGGCGCGGACGCGAACGACAAGAAACTGCCCGAGGACGTCATCAAGTTCACCGCCAACTTTGGCGCGGACATCCGCTGCAAGAAAATCCCGGCGAGCGCGCGCGTGACCCTCGACTTTCAGGACGCGCCGATTGAAGCCGTGACCAAGCTGCTGTCCTGCTGGACCAACCGCAACATCATGATCGACACGCAGAAGAAGGGCGGCAAGATCACCATCCTCTCGCCGCAGCCGGTCAGCGTGTATGAAGCGTATCGGGCGTTCCTCTCCGCGCTGGCGGCGAACGGCCTGACGATGACGCAGAAGGGCAGCTTCTACCATATCGTCGACAACACCGAGGCGCGGGCGAGCGGCGCGAACGTGCTGGGCACCAAGTCGTCGGTGCCGTCAGACGACAACATCGTGACGCGGCTCATCAAGCTGAAAAACATCGACGCGAAGGACGTGGAGCAGCTCGCGGGCAAGTTCAAGTCCAAGGCCGGCGACGTCTTTGTCTACCCGCCGAACAACACGCTCATCATCACGGACACGGGCACCAACATCCAGCGCATCATGAAGCTGCTGGCGGACGTGGACCTGCCGCTGGGCGCCGAGAAGATCTGGATTCGCCCCGTGCAGCACATGGACGCGGGCGAGTTGGTGGAAAAAGTGACGGCGATTTTTGACGCGGGCGGCAAGGGTGCGCCGGCGCCGACTGCGGGCAAGGATGGGGCGCCTCCGGGCGCGGTGCCGTCGACGGCCAACAAGGTCGTGCTTTCCAAGGTCATCGCGGACGACCGCAGCAACCAGATCATCATCATCGCCACGCGCGCCAACTACTTGAAGGCGGACGCGCTGATTCGCAAGCTGGACGTGCCGATTCCCGGCGAAGGCGGCATGCACATCTACCACCTGGAGAACGCGGACGCGGAAGACGTGTCCCAAGCGCTGTCAGGCCTCACCGGTGGCGGCGGCGGTGGCGGCGGCAAAAAGCCCGCGGGCGGTAGCGGCGGCAGCGCGCCCAAGAGTGGCGGCGCTTCCAAGGGTCCGAGCGGGCCGGCGTCCCTGTTTGAAGGCGACGTGAAGATCACCTCCTACAAGCAGTCGAACTCGCTCATCATCGAGAGCTCGCTCAAGGATTACCTGTCGCTGCAAAAGATCATCGGCGAGCTGGATCGCCGCCGCAAGCAGGTTTACGTCGAAGCCGTCATCATGGAAATCTCGACGTCCAAGAACCGCAAGACGCAGCTCGCCGGCTCCGCGGGCACCACGTTCGACATCGGCGGCGCGTCCGTACCGTTGCTTTTTGGCTTGGGCGGTCTCGGCATGAGCGGCGTCAGCCTGCAGCAGTTGAACCAGGGCGGCTTTGCCGCAGGCTTGCAGGGCCCGCTGCTGAACGTGAGCACCGGCAACACGGGCACGAGCTCGGTTTCCTCCGCGGCGACGCTGTCGATTCCGGCGTTTGGCTTCCTCATCCAGGCCATCCAGGAGAACTCGGACGTCAACGTGCTGTCGACGCCGTCGATCCTGACGCTCAACAACGAAGACGCGGAGATCACCGTCGGCCGCAAAGTGCCGTACCGCTCGCAGTCGATGGGCGGCATGGGCGGCCTCGCGAGCATGATGGGCGGCATGGGCGGCTTGGGCGGCATGGCCGGCGGCGCGCTCGGCGGCATGGCGGGCATGGGCGGCCTCAGCAGCATGATGGGCGGCATGGGCGGCGGCACGGTGCAGTTCCTTGACGTCGATCTGACGCTCAAGATCACGCCGCAGATCAACGAGTCGGACTTCATCAAGCTGAAGATCGACGAGTCGCTCAACGAAGTCGAAGGCATCGATCCCAACCTCGGGCCGACGACGTCCAAGCGCAAAGTTTCCAACACGGTGGTCGTGCGCGATCAGCAGCCGGTCGTCATCGGCGGCCTTGTCACGGACCGCGAGACGACGGGCGTGGCGAAAGTGCCGATCCTCGGCGACTTGCCGCTGCTCGGCCTGCTGTTCCGCAAGACCACGAAGCTCATCGAGAAGAAGAACCTGATGCTCATCATCGTGCCACATATCATCAAGGATCCCAGCGATCTGGAGCGGATGCACGAGACGAAGATGGCGCAGATTCGCGAGTTTGCCGACGAACTTGCGACCAAGCGCAAGGAGTACGAGGGCAAGATCGACTTCCGCAAGAAGAAGGGCTTCCTCGAGTCGCTGTTCCAAACCGTCGACAAGGCGGCAACGGAGCGGAAGCTGGCGGAGAAGGCCTACTTCGACAACATGGACGTCGACATGGTCGGTTCGCCGGACTCGCACAACCTGGAACATGACGACTTCTCCGACAAGAAGGAAGAAGAAGCCCCGGACGCGAGCGAGCCGGACGTGATTGAACTGCCCGCGGGCGACGGCAAGCCGACGGCGGAGAAGCCGGGCGACGAGTCAGCGACCAAGCCGGCGGTGAACAAGGACGCGGCGAGCAAGGAAGCTGCGGCCAAGGCGCTGAAGGCGGCCAAGGCCAAAGTGAAGGCGAAGCCGGGCAAGGCGGGCAGCACGAAGGTTATCGAGAAAGAACCGGGCGCGGCGAAGACGCCGGATGCGAAGCCGGATGCGTCAGACAAGCCAGCCAAGCCGGGTCAGGAGTAAGAGCGCGCTATGGTAGATCCACGGACAATTGGCGAGATCCTCGTGGACGGCGGCATCTGCTCGGCGGAAGCGGTGGAATCGGCGCTGAAGACGCAAGATGAGCGCGGCGGGCTGTCGGGGGAAATCCTCGTGCAGCAGGGCTCGCTGACGCGGCTGCAGCTGATCTCCGCGCTGGGGCAGCAGTTTGGCCTCGCGGTGCAGGAGAAGATCGACGACACGACGCTCGACGCGTCGCTGGTCGCCAACATCACGATGGGCTATGCCCGCGAGGCTGAGGTGCTGCCGATCCGCAAGGTCGACGGGATCCTGGAAGTCGCGGTGGCCAATCCGCTGGCGTTGGACGCGCTGGACGACCTGCGGGTGATGTTTGGCGGCATGCGCATCCAGCCGCTGCTGGTGACCGTCGACGTGCTGCATGCGGCGATCAACACGGCGTTTGACCGCCGCGCGCGCGCCGATCAGGTCGTGGACGACATGGAGAAGGGCGACGACGGCGTGGCCGACATCGCCATGGAGCTGGAAGACGCGGCCAAGGACATCCTCGACGAGGACGACGAAGCGCCGATCATCCGGCTGGTCAACTCCGTGCTCAACCAAGCCGCCAAAGAGCGCGTCTCGGACGTGCACATCGAGCCGATGGAAAAGTACGTGCTGGTGCGGTTCCGCCGCGACGGCGTGCTGAAAGAAGTCGTGCGCACGTCCAAGAAGTTCCAGGCGTCGATCACGAGCCGCGTGAAGATCATGGGCGGCCTGAACATCGCTGAGAAGCGCTTGCCGCAGGACGGCCGCATTCGCATCAAGGTGGCGGGGCGCGACATCGATTTGCGTCTCTCGACCATTCCGACCGCGCACGGCGAGCGGATCGTGATGCGTCTGTTGGACAAAGGCTCGACGACGCTGGATCTGAAGACGCTGGGTATGCGCGACGACGTGGTGACTGCGATCCAGGAGCTTGTGCACAAGCCCAACGGGATTCTGCTCTGCACGGGTCCGACGGGTTCCGGCAAAACGACGACGCTGTACTCCGCGCTGATGTCGATCAACAAGCCGGACATCAACATCCTGACGATCGAAGATCCGGTGGAATATCAGCTGGAAGGCATCGGCCAGATGCAGGTGAACCCCAAGATCGGCTTCACTTTTGCCAGCGGCCTGCGCGCGACGCTGCGTCAGGATCCGGACGTCGTGCTCGTCGGCGAAATTCGCGATCTGGAAACCGCTGAAATTGCTGTGCAAGCCGCGCTCACCGGTCACTTGGTGCTGTCGACGGTGCACACAAACGACGCGGCGTCGACGTTCACGCGGCTCGTGGATATGGGCGTGGAGCCGTTCCTGCTGTCGTCGTCGATCGCCGGCATCCTGGCCCAGCGGCTGTGCCGCGTGCTGTGCCGCGACTGCAAGGTGCCGTATACGCTGACGAAGTTGGAGATTGAGCAGCTGGGCATGACGCCGGACGATCCGCGGCTGGCGACGGCGACGTTTTTTGCCGCCAAGGGCTGTCCGCAGTGCTCCATGTCCGGCTACGCGGGCCGCATGGGCCTGCACGAGCTGCTGATTCCCAACGAGGACGTCAAGCGGCTGGTGGTCAGCAAGAACGATGCGGGCGCGATCAAGCGCGCGGCGGTGGCCAACGGGATGCTGACCCTGCTGCACGACGGCGCGGTCAAGTGCATGTTGGGGCGAACGACGGTGGAAGAGGTCATGCGCATCGCGAACGCGGACGTTGAGGAATAGGC
>CAINLT010000288.1 GCA_903850505.1 uncultured Myxococcales bacterium
GCCAGACGCGTGGCGCGCCGACCGCGACATCGTCCCAGAATGAGTCGGGGACGTTGGCTGGCGTCTGCGCCGTCGCAGGATTGGAATCGCTCGACATGCCGCCTCCAGGCGTCGCCGCGCCAGCCGGTGGCAAGCGTCGCGGCCAGTCTGGTCCGCGCGAGGCCGCGACGTCAACGGATCCGCCGTCAACCCGCGGCCTGAATCTGACCCAGACCTTGCCTGAATCGCCGAGCTTCAAAGACGTTTCGACGGGGGGATCGCTTCGCCATTCGCCACCTCCATCGACAACCTGCCCTGCCCGTCGGGCGTGACGTCGTTTGTCGACCAGGGCCAGGACATGGCACCCGGCGGTGCGTGCATCCAGTGCCACAACGCCGGCGAGGGCCTGTCCGACCTCATCGCCGGAACCGTTTTCCGCAACCTCATCACCCAGGACGGCTGCGACGCCAACGCTGCCGGCAGCCCGGTGACGCCAACCAGCTTCACCGTGGAAATCACCGACGCCAATGGCAAGGTGTGGAAAACCACGTCATCGGCCACGTCAGGCAACTTCCGCATGAGCAGCAATGCCTTGCCAGGATTCGCTTTTCCGTACAAGGCCCGCAACTTGGACAGCGCCGGCGGCGTCCGCGCCATGGCCAAGCCGCAATCGGCCGGCGACTGCAACACCAGCCATACGGCCGCGGGCTTGAACGGCGCGCCCGGGCGAATTGTCGCGCCGTAGTTCAGCCGGACGCGAAACCGGTGGCCTTGGGTCTTCGAGACGCAGCGAAACGGCCGCGGTATTGCCATAGCCCAATGAAGCGGCAGCCGGTGACTTCCAGACGCAGCGCAGCGCGCGCGTCAGTTGGTAGGCGAGCCGCTCCTGAGCGCGTCAGCCCGGTGGTCTTGCGGCCGATGCCCTCGCGCGTGCGCACGGGCGAACGACCAGGGACTAAATCGACTGGCTTCCGACCTGCACGGATAGGCGTGTCTACCCTCCGTCCACCCGGTCTTCGTCTCGTCCCTTTTCTGGAGCCTGTCATGCACCGTTTGCTGTTCCTGTTGGTTCTTGCCTCTGCCTGTTCGGCCGTTGGGCCGCTCGATCTGCGCGATACGCCGACGTTCGCGGTCGCCGACCTCAAGCAGCGCGTCGATGGCATTGCCGAGCGTGCCAAGCGCGGCGAGCCGTTCATCGTGCAGGTCAAGCAGGGCGATGAAGTGCCGGTGAAGCTGACGGTGGAGATCCCGGGGCTGACGTTTGTCCCTGGCCAAAACGCGGTGCGGTTCGACCGCGACGTGTTCGTGCACTACGGCGCAGGCAAGATGCACGTCAGCCCGGACGGCCAGACTTGGGCGTCGATGGGCGACTTCAAGGCAATCGCCAAGCTCTTCGGCCTCGGTCACGGCGGTTCGTTTCAGGTCGGCGTGGGACTATCGACACCGGACGGCCCTGTCGTCTCGGTAAAGGTCGGCGCGCAGTAGGACGTCGCCAGTCGCTTGGCTTGGAAAGCCGGCGCCGACCGCGGGCAAATCGGCGTCGGCCGATCCGCGCGCCGAGCGGGCCCGGCTGCAGACTTGCACCTGACAGCGCCAGTTTCCCCCTGAAAACTCGCCCGTCAAGCGGCAGAATCGCGGACTTCTCGTTCGTTCAGGCGCAACGTCCGCTCCGCGCTTGCGTGATCCGCCCGCAGTTGCTGCCAGAACGTCGCAAGCGACAGCTTCGCTTGTCGCAAGTTGGCCAGAGCCCGCACCTTTCGGGGACCGTCCATGCGGCGGCTCGCTTTGCTCCAAACACCAGTTCAGATGCGCAGTGTTTTTGTATAGAGCCTTGGACTCGTCGGACCGTACTCACGCCTGTCCCCATCACCAGTAGAAGTTCAGCCAGGACGCATTGTCGTCTTTGTGATTCTCCTTTTGACTCCACGCCGGATCGAATCCATCCCAGCAAAACGTCGCGGTATTACTTGGCATGTACGGCAGACACTCGTCAGGTGGACTTGGAGCGGTTTCCGAGGCCTTCCCCACCGCTGCGCACTGTTGCTTCTGCGCAAGAGAGAGGGGCGCCGATGGCCCGCAATGGATCCAGCCGCAAGGAATGCATTCGGACGGGAAGACACAGCACAGCACCGCGTCGGGCTTGCAGCCCAGCCACGTCATTGCCGCGTTCCCCGAGGGCGCGCAGTAGTGAAGCGGCGGGTCCCAGCAGTCGTCCCACATGACTTTGTTGTCGCCTTTCTTGCGCAGGTCTTTGCAGCCCGTCGTGCTCTCGCTGACGTCCGCCGGCAACGACGCGTCGCCGAGACTCCAGACCTCCACCTGCGTCTTGTCGAGGACGTCCGGCACCGCGGACTCATCCAGCGCAACGTCGGTATCCGCAATGCCATCGAGCACATCCGCGAGGGCATCGGCCGCGGGTACGGCGATGTCGAAGACATCGAGCCCGATTGCATCCAGAACGTCCGCGATGTCCGGCGCCGCCGCAGCGTCATGCTGCGCGATTCCAATGACATCGGCCGCAGCGTCCGCGACCGCCTGCTTCCCTGTCGCGCCCGTCGTCGCTTGGGAACAGGAGTAGAGGGCAAGTACGGAGAACGCGCAGATGAACGGCAGACTGCTACCGCGACTCAGTCTACAACTTGAACTTGGCTCGCCCATTCAGCCTCCGTATATGCCTGCGCCGTTCGTTTCCGCGCTGATGGAGAGTGGCCGATCGTGAAGTCCGTCGCGATCGGCTATCGGTGCAGCGCAGACGCCGCTCAACATCGCCAGCGGGACGCCCACGCTCCCCTCATCGGACGAGGGTTGAGCCGAAAGTCGCTGTTCGCTCTGACTGTTTTTGGATGGTGCTGCCCGACGGCGTGCTTCGCGTGTGCCGACGGCGGCGGGTGCCCCCAACCACAGGACGGCGCACAGCAATAGCCCGGTCGCCACAAATAGCCCCACTCTTTTCGCCCGCGATCGCATTACTGCCCCCCGGCATCGGACTTCGGCGGAAGCGCCTTCGCATTCACAGCTGCCGCGACAGCTCCTCTGAATACTGTCCGCAAACTCCCCATGTCAGCGACTCCGTCCGCATCGGTCTCGGCTACGTTTGCGTAGCCTGGCTGGAGCCCACAGTCCAAGGTCTGTACGAACTTCCCTGACACGGCATCATCCTGTCCGAAATTCCACGTCACACCATACGACTGACCGGGCAGGTTGGCGATGGAAACTGTTGCGTGACGACTATCCTCCTTGACCACGACCACACCGACATCAGCCAATTCCCCGGCGGGATTCATCGTCGCCCCCACGACCTTCGGCGTCTTGACCGCCGGGCCAGACGCGTCCTCGCTCCATACGACGCGCCACACATGATTCCCCTTGGATTTCTCGGCCTGTAGGGGAGAGCTATAGGCAATGTGCGGGCAGGATCCAACTGTGAGAACGACCGTTGCCAAACATCCGTATTCATTTGGCCGTTTGGCATCGGCTGGCGGAGGCAGGAGCCATTTCAATCCAATGACTTCGGGGCCGTTGAATCCCATGGCCGTATAGTCGTAGCAAATCGTTGGCAGGTCGATCTGCCACGTGCCGTTCCCATCCAAGTCGACGGTGACTGCCACATCCACCGCATCCGAGCGGTCCTGCACGGGCGTGAACGAGATGGACTTATTGACGAATTTCGGATCGGCGCCCGCCTTCGCTGCGGCGATCTCGCCACTCAGCGCGGCCGAGAGTTCGTCACTCCAAACAGCACCATTGGCGAAAGCCCTGAAATTCACCGTGTACGGACCTTGGGGCAAGTTGCTCTCGTCAACTGGCACGCTTCGAAGGTCCACGAAGTACGGCACAAACGTTCCACTCGACTCCCTGCCACCGGCACAACCGGCAAGAACGGCGAGCGTGACCAGCAAGGCCGTGCGCATTCTCGTTCCTCGTTGAAGCGCGACATCAAGTGCCATTTGGAATCCTTGGGGCTGCAGGAACTTGATCGCCGCCGCTGAAGCGGCCGTGGTGTAACCAGACCGCCGATTGGGAGGATATACTGAAATCGACGTCCGTGCTGTCGCGTGTGGTGCGGATTCTTGTAGCAAGAAGGGCAAGGCACGGCGGCACGGGATAGCCACTAGCCACTCTTCTCCCTTGACCACCGAACAGGCAAGCCCCAGACTGAAATCAATCCGTTCTTTGATGCTGCGACCAGCGCAGATCCTTGAGGCGCAGCATGGGGATACAGCTAACTTGGCGTTTCAACTTGACATTGCTCTTCTGGACCGCCTGCTGCTCCGCCTGCAGCGACGATCAGGCCATCGTCGACGGAACAACTGCCGATGCCGCGTCTGAAGATTCGCTCGTCGAGGGTCCGCTTTCCTTGCCCGATGGCTGGACGCTGGATGATGCCGGCCAGATCCACGACCCCGACGGCACTGTCGTCGACATGGATGGCAAGGTGTTTGCGGGTGACGGCGCCATCGTCGTTCTCGACTCGCCCGATGGCGAGGCTGCGCCGGTGAGTTGCAAGACCTATGAAGACTGCACGGGGATCGCAGCATGCATCGCGTTCCAGTGCGACACGAAGAGCCACACCTGCGTGAAGAACGGCTTCGCGCAGGGGCCTTGCACCCTGGGGCCGGCGAGTTGTGGCGCGAATGGCTACTGCGTTTATGGCCGCTGCGTCGCCAACTCACCAATCTGCGTCGGCAACGTGGCGTGCTGTCCAACTTGCCAGCTCGATTCCCAGTGCGATGACGGGTCATCCTGCACGACTGATACATGCGATCCCGCGACCCATACGTGCACCTATGCCCTAACGGCGGCGTGCAGTGCAAAGTGCGCGTCAGACGCCGACTGTACGGATGGGAGCACGGCGACTGCGGATAGCTGCGTGGACGGGATCTGCCAACACAGCTTTGTGGACAGTCTGCCACCCGCGTGTCCGGAGCACTTGTATTGCACGGCTGGGCTGAAATGCTCCGGGGCGACGTGTGACCCGGACGTGCCGCTGTGCACATTGGCGCCGAAAACGCAGTGCAAGGACACGCCGTGCAAGAACAACCTGGGTGGCATCTGCGACGACGGCAACCCGTGCACGAACGACCTGTGTGGCGACGATGGTAAGTGTCTGCACACCGCTGAAGTGTCGTGCGGCGCGCCAGCGTGCCAAACGGATGGGGACTGCGACGACCATGATGTCTGTACGGCCGACAGCTGCGTGTTGGGCGCGTCGACCATGAAGATTTGCTTCCACGCACCGGATCTGGGCGTGACGGGATGCTGTGCGACGAATGCACAATGCGATGACGGCAAGGCGTGCACGCAGGACTCCTGTATCGGGGGCAAGTGCCAATACAAGGCAGGCGCGGACTGCACATGCAAGAACGCGGCAGACTGCGGGACCTACTACATGGACCCCTGCAGCTTCCCAACCTGCGACGCTGGACATTGCATCCTGCAGCCAATCCCGAACTGCGAATGCAAAGGCCTGGGCGGTTGGAGCTACGACAACTCGTGCGACGACCACGATCCCTGCACGCAGACAACCTGCGTGGCGGGCAAGTGCTTGTCTCGTGGCATCAGCTGCAACGACAACGACCCGTGCACGCGGGACATCTGTGCCGCCCAGGGCTGCGTGCACGTACCGATCCCCGGCTGTCTGCAAACCGCGTGTGCGACGACGGGCGACTGCCTCGATGCCGATCTCTGCACCGAGGACTACTGTGTCAATGCGCAGTGCAAACGTGTGCCGCGGTATTGCGACGACGGTCGTGCCTGCACGGCGGACAGCTGCGATCCCAAGACCGGCTCGTGTACGCACGCGCCAATCACCGGCTGCAAGGGGTTCGGGGGCTAGCGGCTTGGGCGTCCGCCCATAAGACTTCCGAAGGCCCCCCTCGTCCAAGTCGCTGATCGTCCCTGCAAAGATCTCGACGGCAAGCAACGCTCGCCACGCCCCGACAGTCGCCAGCCGTCCAGCTCATCACGGGCAGTGCGCACCGTTCGTGCACGCACAAACCTGCGACTCCGGGATACCGATGCAGAAATACAAGCCGTTGCAGAATTCCCAGCCGGCCAATGGCTCGATGCCGGATGGACACTCCTCTGCCGATTTTACGCACGCCGCGGGCGGGAGTTGCTGGAGGCACGGATTGCCGCCGCTGAGGCTGCATGTGTACGTCGCCCCGTCCGGCGCTTGGGTGCCCGGCGGTGTAGCCGAGAAGTTGATGCAGAAGGCCGGCCCAGTATCCGGGATGGCCGTATCGGCAGCGGAGTCGGGGCTCGTCCCGGCGTCCAGCTTGGAGCTGGCGTCCTGTCCGCCGTCCACTTGGCTGTCCTGACTGGTGTCCTGTACATGCACGCCCGGACCGACGCCGGACGCGCTGGAAGTGGTGGTGCAACCGAGCAAGGCCACGAGGGCCGCGGGCGCAAGGTGTTTCAACATCAAGTTCCTCTTGCTGTTTGTCGACGTTTGGGGTGCGCGCCAAGCACGGCAACTTGGCAGCGTAGCCCGGAAGGTGGCGACACGCCAGTCTGGCGGGCATCAGCAGTGTGCAATGCCGTCGCCCGTGCTCAGGGCCACCGCCATCGACACCGAGAACAGCGACGCGCGTAGCAAAATGCCCCTCAGTCGCGCGTAAATCGATCCTGAACCAACGTACGGAGCTTGGGCGAACAGCCCGATGGCTTGCCGAAGGTGTTGATGTGGGCAACGCGCAGGCGCTTCCAGCTCACCAGCCACGCGCTACGCCACTAGTAACAGGTCGTGCCAAGCGCATCGCAGCACGTGCCGGACGAACTGCCGGACGTCGCCTTGAAGAAGGTGCACGCGCCTTCGTTCTTGCACAGCTTCGATTGTTGGCAATCGGCGTCGCTGCCGATGACGCACTTGCCTGTGCCGAGATTGCAGCTTGGCGGGTCGCCGCACTCGTCACCCAGCGTGCAAGCCGCGCCATCCGCACAGCCGGTGCTGGCCGTACAGTCCGCCTGGCTGACCACGCTGCATTCCGATGCTTGGCCCGTTGCAAACGTCTTGAGTTTGCATTTGCCCAGGTCTTTGCAGGGCAAGTGGTTGATGCAGTCGGCGTCGGATCCCGGCATGCAAACGCCATCCTTGGCAACGCAGCTGCCGCGCTCTTCGCAGTAGTGGCTGGCTTGACAATCGGCGTCCGTCGCGGCAACGCAGAACCCGCCGGCAGCGGTGCATTGGCCGCTGAAGACGTAAGACGACGAGGCTTTGCATTCCGTGTCGTTCAGCGCCTGGCACTTGCCGTCCTTGGCTGAACAGTAGCCAAAGCTCTTGCAATCCTTGATCCCGGCGCAATCGGCGTCCTTCGCGATGACGCACACGCCGTCCACGGCCGAGCAGCGCCCAAGTACCGTGCAGTTTGACCCCGTATGGCAATCGGTATCTGCCAAGGCCCGGCAATAGCCATCGACCGCCTGACAGAGTCCTTCCTGCTTGCATTTGCTGAGGCAGTCGAGGTTGGTTGCCGCGACGCAGCGGCCGTCGCCAAGCGAGCAGTGGCCGGAGCCGGAGCAGTCCTGGGATGCCTGGCATTGCCCGTCGCTCATGGCGACGCAGAGCGAGTCGCTGTTTGGCGTACACCGGCCGTCAGCGGAGCATTCCGATTCACATTTGTCGTTCCCACAGGACGTGGCGATGAAGCAGCCACCATGCCAGGCGATGCAATAGTCCCACCCGACGCAATCGATCGAGCCGGCGCAGTCCGCGTCTGTCGCCGCGACGCAGTGGCCGCCCTGCTCGGTGCATAAGCCATTCTCACGGCAGCCGCGCGTAGTGGCACAGATGCCGGTCCCGGTCGCCGCGGTCGCGTCGAGCGATAGGTGGCAGGCAGGCGAAACGTCGGACGAGCCGAACGTGTCACCGTCGGTGATCCCTGATTTGGCGTCCGACGCAGTGAACGGCGCCGCGGATTGCACCCGCGAGCCGCACGCAGCGAGCAGATGAACGAGGACGAGGCAGCGCGCACAACGCCTCAGCACGTGGAAAAGTGGCCCGTCGAACCGTGCATCCCGCGTCATCTCGACCATCCGTCCCGGCAGCGTGCTTGGCGCCCGTCAAATTGGGTGCGTTCAGTCTAGGCTGGGCACTCACCGACGGTCAAACGGCCGATAGACGTCACGAACGGGTCTTGCGTGGCCCTTCGCCAGCATCCTTGAGCTTCCCGATGGCGCTGACGCACAAACGCCCGACAGAAGCCCGAAGCCTGGGGCCAACGTGCCCTTCAATGGCCGGAAACCCAGCGTGCGCCCGGATTGTCTACTGACCGCGACTGGTCCAGCTCCACTTTGCGCGGCTGATTAGATCGCCGCGCCTTACCGTGCGTCCGACTCCGTGGCCGACTCTTCACCACGGCCGCAACGGGAGGCGTCCATGTCAGGCAACACTTCAGGCAAAGGCGGCGTCGCGGACGCTTCGCTCAATGTGGTTCCATTCATCGATCTGCTGGCCTGCACGATCTGCTTCCTGCTGGTTTCGGCCGTCTGGACGCACATGTCCAAGATCGACACGGAGCAGGTGCTGCCCAAAACGCATCCGCGGAGCGTGACTGAGCCGCCGCCCGCGCCACAGCCCAAGATCAACGTGGCGATTACTTCGCGCGGATATCGCATCAACCTGTGGAATGCCGACAAGTTGGCGACGCCGCAGCCGGATCTCGTCAACGTGCGGTTTCTGCCGACGTTGGGCAGCTATCAGACTTGCCACGGCAAAGGCGGAGTGGCGAATTGCAGTGGTCAGCTGGAGACGTGGACGCGCTATGATCACAAGATGTTGCGCGCGGCGCTGGGCGAGTACCTGCGGGCGGCGGGGCTGGGCGACAAGACGCGTGTGATGGTGGCGGCGGCTGACGATGTCCCCTACGTGCAGCTTATCGGCACGCTGGACGCGGTGCTGCAGACCTGCGAACCGCAAAAGCCGGGAAGCTGCCTGAAAGCGCCGCTGATCGGCGATATCAACTTGCTGAAGGCAGAAGGGTTTGCGGAGATGTTGTGATGGCGATGGGACGTGCGGTGCGCGACTCTGACATCCGCGGACTGCGCGAGTCGTTGGCGGATCAGAAGTGCGATGGAGTCCGCTGCTTTGACTCCCCGCCTGCGGCCATTTCCTCTGCAGCCTCGGAGCTGCAAGCCAGTCCTGTGGGGCAACGACCTTGGAAGCGGCGGGCGGCGGGCATGGACGCGCGCGTTCGCCGTGACGGCACGGGCCCGTGACGGCGGAGCGCTCCGACCGGCCGGGCCGACGCCGGCCTCCCTCTCTTGACGGTTCGGCTGGCAAGCAAGCGCTTGCTCGCCCTTGCGACCACCTGCCCCACAGCTGACACGGCTGCCGAGGCATGAACGTACCTGTCACCTGCCACGACCTGGAGTACTCGATGACAGTCACGCACCGCCCGAGCAAGCCATCGCCGACGCTCGCATTCTCGTTGTGGACGACAACGAACCGCTGCGTCGGGCCATGTGCCGTCATCTGCGACAATGCCAAGCCGTGCTCTTTGAGGCAGAGAATGGGATGGTCGCGCTACAGATCGCCCAGCGCGAGGAACTCGATCTCGTCCTGCTGGACATCGACATGCCGATCCTCGATGGTCTGGCCATGTGCCGAGCGCTCCGCAGCGATGCGCGGACCGCGGCGATACCCGTCATCTTTCTGACCGGCCGCGACGATCGTGACGGCCACGTGGCCGCGTTGGCAGCCGGTGGCGACGACTTCATCGCCAAGCCGCTGGAACCGGCGATTCTGCTCGCCCGCGTCGCCAACCGGGTCAAGCTCCACCGCGCGGAACGGGAACTCAAGGTGATGCACGAGGCGCTGCAGAAATACGTGCCGCTGCCCTTGCGCGCTGGGCGCCAAAGCGGCGTGGTGGAAACGGTGGAGGCGACGGTGCTATTCTCCGACCTGCGCGGCTTCACGGCAATGACGGAAGCGCAGGATCCACACGCCATTTTCCAAGCGGTTAGCGACGTGCTGGCCCAGCAGAGTGAGGCGGTGCATGCGGCCGGTGGCTACGTCGACAAATTCAGTGGCGACGGAATGCTGGCCATTTTTGAGGGCGAGGATGCGGCGAGGCGTGCATGCGAGGCGGCCATTGCGATTGTCCGCTGGGCACGCACTTTCGCCGGAATCGCCTTCTGGAACCCGCCGCCCATCGGCCTGGGCATCCACCACGGCGAGTTCATGCGCGGCGATTTGGGCGGCAAGCAGCAGCGTGACTGGACGGTCATCGGCACGACCGTGAACACCGCAGCACGACTGTGTGGCGTGGCCGGACCGCTGGAAGTGATTGTCTCGGATGCGGTGCGTGAGCGAGTCGAAGGTCGCATGGCCTTTGGCGCACCGCGTTTCACATCGCTCAAAGGGTTGCGCGATGCGGCGCGGATCCAGGCATTGCTCATCGAGGCGTGAGGGAATCTGGAACCGCGCCGGAGGCTGCTGACTACGCCGCGGCGACCACACAATTTCGCCCCGAGGCCTTCGCGATGTACAACCGCCCGTCTGCTTCGGCTGTCGCTTCGGCAATCGATTTCTTGGCCGGGTCCCATTCTGCCAGCCCCACGGAGACAGTGACCGCGCACGGCAATTCGGCGATGGCGGCGACACGCACCCGCGCGCGCTCCACCGCCAGAAGAGCGCCCTCGGCATCTGTGCCACAGAGCACGACCAGGAATTCCTCGCCGCCCCAGCGCGCACAGATATCGACCGTGCGAAACGCCGACGCCAAGCTCTGACTGACCCGGCGCAGGACCTCGTCGCCGACCGCGTGACCGTGCGAATCGTTGATGTGTTTGAAGTGATCGATGTCCAGCATCGCGACGTGGAGCCGCTCATTCTTGCGCAAGGCCCGCTTGCCCTCGCGCTCCGCCAGTTCCAGCCCGCCACGCCGATTCAGGAGCGACGTCAACACGTCCGTACGCACCAGCCGCTCGAGTTCCTCAGTGAGTTGCCGCTCGTGGGCGCGTGTGTTTTGCAGTTCTGTCATGTCCGTCACCAGTACGACGATTCCACGGACGGTATCGCCTACCTGGTCTGGCACATACGATGCGGCCGAATGGCGCAAACCGCTCGGTGTTTCAATCGTCCGGGGAAACTCCAGTCGTTCACCGTGCAGCGCCCGCGTGAGAAAAGGCAGATTCGCCGCGTACAGTTCTTCACCCAGCAGTTCGCGAATGTGGTGGCCGTGAATCTCCTCTGGCGGTTTGCCGAACCAGTCCGAATACGCTTGGTTGGCAAAGACGTTGCGCAGTTCTGGGTCCCAGTAGCCGACCATCGCCGGCACCTGGTCCAGCAGCACGCGAAACCACCGCCTCGACGCGGTCGCCTCCTCGTGCGCCTGTTCCAACAAATGACCGGCATGGCGCAGTTCGAGGAGCCGCGCCGCTTGCCCGGCCAACAGTTCCAGCGCGGCCAGTTTCTCCACCGCCATGGCGCGCGGCACATGGTCGATGGCGCACAAGGTGCCAAGCACAAAGCCTTCAGACGTGCGCAAGGGCATTCCCGCGTAGAAACAGACGCGTGGATTGCCGGTGACCAACGGGTTGTCGAAAAACCGCGGATCCCGGTACGCATCGGGAACGACCAGACGCACGCCAGTCTCGACAACATGACCGCAGAAGGAGACGTCGCGCGGCGTTTGCACGGCGTCAAGGCCATGCCGGGACTTGAACCATTGCCGGTCAGCATCAACGATAGACACAAGCGCAATGGGCACGTCCAGAAGCGTGGCCGCGATCCGGGTCAGCGCGTCAAACGCCTCTTCCGGCGCGGTGTCCAGGATTTTCAGACGTTGAAGGGCCTATAACCGTTCGGCTTCGTTCGCTGGGATGGAAGGCGCAATCATGTCGTCGCGGGCCCAGTGCGTGCAAGGACGCAGGCTTCCGATGATACGGCGACTCGTCACGCGGCCACAAGGCCTGCGGAAGTTGACGAATCATTCCCGGAGCACGCGGATGTCGCGGCGCACGGGTGGGCGCCGATTCTTGCAGCACCGGTGCAGCAGAACGGATGCCAAACCCTGCCAAAGCTGACCACGGCGCGCCTTGCCGCTGGAAACAGGTGGCCAACATCGCGCTTCAATCCGGTCAGAGGCTGAAGCCGTACGTGCCGGCACCTGTAAAGCACCGACCGAGGATGCGTCAGCGCACGAACAGGTAGCCCATGACCGCGATCTTGGCGTTGCCGTTGTCGGCCGAGTAGCACGCGACGTCGCCTGCCGAGACGTTGCCGCCACCGCAGGTCGACGCGCCGCCGCCGAGGCCGATGTAGCTGTCCGGCGAGCTGCAGTCAGCCTGCTCGTTCCCGATGATGCCGATGCGGATCTTGTCCCAGCCGTTCGCCGCAAAGTTGTTCAGGCCTTCCTGGTTGCAGTTGTTCTGCAACGACGAGCCCGTCACGAGGTTCTTCCACGCCGCGCGGCCAGGCGAGGTCGTGAACGCGTGGTAGGCACCGTCGCTGAGAGCCGCCTGCACGCTTGTCGACGTGTACGCCATGGTCGTGTAGTTGGTCACGCCCGCCAAGCTGAAGCCGACGCGCAGTTGCGTGAACGGCACGCTCCAGTAGCTCGTGAATTTCGCTTCGGTGTTGTCGAGCGCAGTTTGGCTTGTCTGGTAGCCGTTCGTGTCGGTCCAGTACGCCGCGTCGTAGAGGAAGGTCGACTGTTGGCCGTCGGCCTTCAGTACGAGCGTCCAACCGCCGCCGTCCAGCGTCTGCTCGCAGTACACTTGGAAGGGCGCGTACGTCGCGCCCGCGCCGTCCGGGTCGATCCAGTAGATGCCTGACGGCTGGCTCGGCACGGTGGTCTTGATCTGCTGACAGCTCGTCGCCGGGTTGCTGGCGCTGCTGCCGGCTGAACAAACGCCGCTCAGGCACACGCCCGCGCCGCCACTGCCGCACGCGGTGTTGTTGGCAACGGCGACGTGCGCGCACCCGCTGACCGCATTGCAGCTGTCCGTGGTGCAGCTGTTCGAATCGTCGCAGCTGACGTTCGTGCCGATGCAGGTGCCGTTCGTGCAGACGTCGCCCGTGGTGCAGACCGAGTTGTCGGTGCAGCTCAGGGCGTTGTTGACGGTCTTGCAGCCCGCGCTCGTGTCGCAGTAATCGGTTGTGCAGATCAGCCCGTCGTCGCAGACAACCGCCGTGCCGCTACACGATCCGCCCGCACAGACGTCGCTGCTCGTGCACGCGCTGCCGTCGTTGCACGCGTTGGTGTTGTTGGCGAACACGCAGCCGGTGGCGGCGTTGCACGAGTCGTTGGTGCACGCGTTGCCGTCGTTGCAGTTCTGCGTCGTGCCGGGCTGGCAAGCCTTGTTGACGCAGATGTCGCCGATGGTGCACACGCTGCCGTCGCTACACGCCGCGCTGTTGGCCGAGTTGAGGCAGCCGGTCGCGGCGTTGCACGTGTCGTTGGTGCAGCCGTTGCCGTCGTCGCAGTTGATCGCCGCGCCGCCAGCGCAGTTGCCCGCCGCGCAGGTGTCGCCGACCGTGCACACGCTGCCATCGCTGCAAGCGTTGGTGTTGTTCAGCGTCTGGCAGCCGCTCGCCGCATTGCAGGAGTCCGTGGTGCACGGGTTGCCGTCATCGCAGTTCTGCGCCGTGCCAGGCTGGCAGCTGCCGCCCGCGCACGCGTCGCCGATGGTGCACACGCTGCCGTCGCTGCACGCCGCGGTGTTGTTGGCGTACACGCAGCCGGTCGCC
>CAINLT010000289.1 GCA_903850505.1 uncultured Myxococcales bacterium
GCATCTACGATCAGATGGCTGAGCCGAAATGGGTCGTGGCGTTCGGCGCCTGCGCCTCGACGGGCGGCTTCTACGACAATTACGCGACCGTCCCGGGCATCGACCACATCATCCCGGTGGATGTTTACATCCCCGGCTGCCCGCCGCGCCCGGAGCAGATCATGGACGCGATCCAGCTGCTGATGGACAAGATTTCCAACGGCCGCGCGGAATTGGTCTAGCGGTTAGGCGACCGCTGCGCGATAGGCCCGGCGACACACGGCTGGGACTTGATTGATTCGTTCTTGCCCGAGCCTCTAGCACAGCGCGGCGAGGGCGATTCCCGCTGCGACGCTGACGTTCAGCGACTCGACCGCATCGGTCCCGGCAATCCGCAGGCGCAGCGAGCACGCCGCCTCCACCGCAGGGTCGAGGCCCGTCTCCTCCGATCCCAACACCAACAGCACCGGCTTGCCGCGGTATTGGCCAAGCTCCGCCAGGGTTTTTTCACCGCGCACCGCCAGCGCCAACGCCTGACCGCCCGCCTGCACGTACGCGCGCACCACCGCCAGCGCGTTGTGGCACGCCGCGACCGGCAGATACTCCAGCCCGCCTTCCGCCGTCCGGCACGCTGCGGCACTGCGCACGGTCTCCGCGCCTTCCGCCGTCAGCCACAGCGCCTGGACACCGAGAAACGCCGCCGTCCGGGCAATCGCGCCGACGTTGTGTGGATTGCCGACGCCATCCAGCAGCAGCGTCACGCCCGGCTGGCGCGCCGCCTGCTCAACGGTCTCGCGCGCCAGCATCGGCACGTCCGGCGTATCCAGCACCGCGACCAGACCTTGGTGCGCGCGCGTCCCCGCCACGCGGTCGAGTTCGGCGGCCGGCAGCTCGCGAAAAATCGCCCGACGCTTGGCCAACTCCTGCAAGATGGGCTGCAGCGCGCGGGCGTGCTCCGCGCTGAAGAACAGCCGCCGCACGCGATCTGGCCGCTTGTGGAGCGCCGCCTGCACCGCGCGCAGGCCGCACAAAGTCTGTTCACGCGTCCCGGGCGTCACCATCACAGGTCCCGCTCGCCGGGCGGTCCCGGGAAGACTCCGCTCTCGTCGCGCCACGCGCCCGTGTCAGTCAGGCGCAGCCGGGCAAACTCGCGCGTCAGCCGCGCCACGCGCGCGCGGGCGTTGTGCAACCGGTCGTCGTCCGTCGCGCTGGTCTGGGACGGCAGCGGCTGCGGCGAACCGAGCATCTCTTCGTGGTACCAGTGGTTGGTCGCTTCGATGTGCAACAGCACGCCGGCGAGATCCTCATCCAGCGCGTCGTCGCGGGCATCCACCTGGACAAGCCCGTCCAGCAGACGGAGCGCGGCTGTGTCGGTCTCCAGCGCCGGGTCGACGCGGGCAAACAGCTCCACCCAGCGCGTCGGCGGCCGGCGGTCCAGCTCAAAACGCACAACGATCAGCCGCGCATACCGCGGGTGCCGGCCAATGACGCGGACGGTGGAAACGATGATGGGCTGCCAAGGAATGGTCATGCGTCGGCATGGCGCGCAAGTCGCGAGCCGGCTGGAACCTCGCACGTTCAGCCGCCCGGACGCAAGGCGCGCCTAGTGAATTTGTGGGAAGAAGTCCGCGCCAATTGCAAGCGCCGGCACGGCAAAGTTGTGCGCGAGCGTCTGCCCCAGAGCGGCGAAACTGGCCGTCTGCCCGAGGTCCCGACCGGTGGCGAAACGCCGCGACGCCAGCAGCAACGGCACATACTCGCGCGTGTGGTCGGTCGACGCCTGGTAGGTCGGATCGTTGCCATGGTCCGCCGTCATGCACAGCAGGCCATCTTCACCCAGCGCATCCAGCAGCGCGGGAATCGCCGCGTCCACTTCCACCAGCGCGTCGGCAAAGCCGCGCGGATTGCGGCGGTGGCCGTAGAGCGCGTCAAAATCGACAAGGTTGGTGAAAATCAGGCCGCGATCCAGCGACGCCAGCCGCTCCAGCGTCAGGCGCAGCCCGTCGGTATTGCCCTCCGAATGGATGGATTCCGGCACGCCGCATTCGGCAAAAATGTCCTGGATCTTGCCCACGCCCACGACGGGAATGCCCGCCGCGCCGAGCTTGTCCAGGAGCGTGCCCGGCGGCGGCGGCATCGCGAAATCCTTGCGGTTGTAGGTGCGCTGCCACTTGCCCGGCGCGCCGATGAACGGACGCGCGATCACGCGGCCCACGCGGTATTTGTCCAGCAGCCCGCGGGCGATGAGGCAGATGCGGTGCAGCTCGGCGACCGGGATGATCGACTCGTGCGCGGCGATCTGGAAGACGCTGTCGGCGGACGTGTAGACGATCGGCTTGCCCGTACGCAGATGCTCCGGGCCGAGCTCGTCCAGAATCGCCGTGCCGCTCGCGACAACGTTGCCCAGCACCTCGTAGCCCGTCTTGGCGGTGAACTCGGCGATGATCGCGTCCGGAAAGCGCGGATTGTACACGGCGAACGGCTCCGTGGTCTCCACGCCCACCATCTCCCAGTGGCCCGTCGGCGTGTCCTTGCCGCGGGACAGCTCCGCCATCTTCAGCACAAAGCCGCCCGGCGTCGCAGTCGGGGGCACGCCCGCCATCGCCGTGAAGTTGCCGAGGCCAAGCGCTTGCAGGTTGGGCACGTTCAGGCCACCCACGGCGCGCGCACAATTGCCCAGCGTGTTCACGGTCGGCGGATCGCCAAAAGCCGCGCAATCGGGCAATGCGCCAACGCCTGCGCCGTCGAGGACGAGAATGCACACTTTGTCAAAAGGCCGGGTCATGGATCCTCCAGGGCCGGCAAGATAGCGCGAACGGCCAGCGCCGTCAGTTTCCGGGCGCCAATCTGACGACAATCATGAGGTCAATGCCGTCAAGCGCCGGCGCATCGGCCGCCTTGAGCGGCGCGAGCACGCAATCCGCCAGCGCGGGGTCGGCGTCCTTGCTGAGCAGCGTCACGTCGATCACGTGGCCGTCGGCGAAGCGCACCTGGACCATGACGATGCCCTTGAGCGCCGGACTGGCCCGAAGCGCCCGCTCGTAGACGTGACGGATGCGCGGACGCATGAGCGCGGTGAAGCGGTCCACGTCTGCCGGACGCGCTTCGCCCTTGCGCACTTCAGCCTGCAACGTGACAAGGCCCGCCGCGAATTCCGGCGCAGGCGGAGGTGGCCGCAGTGACTCGCTGAAGCCGCCTTTGCCGACCGTCCCGATGTTGCCCAGGCCGCCGGTGGCTTTGTCGGCCTCGCGCGGCGCGGTGCGATGCGGTGCAGACTTCGCGATTTCGCCGATCCCGGTGCCTCCGCCGCCCGGGCCGGTGCCGCTGACGCCCATGCCGTTGACGCAGCCGAACGCCTCGTCGTCGATCGACTTGGTGTCGCCGAGCGCGTCCTGCAGGTTGCCGTTCTTGTCGTCCTTGGTGCCGATGATTCCGAGCACGCCCTGCTTTTTGATGGCCTCGGCGACGTGTCGCTTCCGCTCCTCGTCGAGCGCGCGCTTTGCCGCCTCTTGCGCGCCCGTCTGGGTCCCCGCCGGTGCCGCCGCTGGCACCGCCTGACGCGTCGCCGCCTCGCCCGTCTGCGCCGCCTCCTGTTCGCTGTGCCGACCCGCCGATGCCGTGGTTGGTTCAGCCTGCCGGTCCCCCAGCGTTGCTTCCGCAGCCTGTTTGGGCGCGCGCCACGCCGCCGCCGTGTCCACGCGCCGCGATTGCCCGCCTTGCAGCATCCACAGCGCGTTGTTGTGCAGCAGCCGGATCGACACAGCCGCCTGATCCGCCGTCACCACCGTGTCGTCCGCCCACACGCTGTCGCGCGCACTCAGCACCCGGGCGATCACCCCCGCGCCCGTGCGTTGCGCAGTCACGCGACCTTCCACGGATTCAACCGTTCCAGCTGGCGCGGTCGTTGCCACCGGTGCCGCAGCCGCGTCGCTCGCCGTGTTTTCCGTCCTGCCGCATGCGAGGATCGCCACGAGGACGAGGCCCATCCAGAATCCGCGGCTACTTGCTGTGCTGATCATAGACTCCATCCCAGCCCGCCGGTGGCGGGTCCGCAGCTAGCACTTCAATCATCCCGGCCAGACGCTGCGCCGGCCCATCGTCCGGATACGCCGCGAGAAAGTCGGCGATCGCCGCGCGCGCCGTTTCCCAGCGCATCTGCCGATAAGCCGCGAGCGCGGTCGCATACTGCCCAAGCGCCACGGCGGTCAGCGGGCAATCCGCCGCCGTCCCGCACAGTTCATACACGGCCAGCGCGCCGCCGCGACCCTTGACGCGCACCGCATCGACTTCGCGAAACACGAAAGTCGGCCCCGCGCGCAGCGGCACCGTCGGTCCGCACAGAATGCCGCAGCGCAGCTCCTTGGTCAGCGCCTCCAGCCGCGACGCGAGGTTCACGGCGTCGCCCATCACCGTGTAGTCAAAGCGCATTTCTGATCCCATGTTGCCCACCGACATCGTGCCGGTGTTGATGCCGACGCCGATCCGCAGCTCCGGCAAGTTCCGCGGCCGCCACGTGTCGTTGAGCGCCGCGAGCGCCTGCTGCATCGCCAGCGCGGAGCGACACGCCGCCGCCGCGTGGTCCGGTTGCTCCAGCGGCGCGCCGTAGACCGCCATCACCGCGTCGCCGATGTACTTGTCCAGCATGCCGCCTTGGGCCAGCACGATGGCGGTCATCGGCGTCAGGTATTCATTGAGGAATGCGGAGAGCGCCTCGGGCTCCATCTTTTCTGAGAAGCTGGAGAAGCCGCGGATGTCACTGAACAGCACGCTGAGTTCGCGCCGCTCGCCGCCGAGGCGCACGCGGCTTGGGTCATCCAGCAGTTTCTCCACCAGATTGCCGGACACGTATTGGGAGAACGTCGCGCGCAGTTGGGCCTTCTCGCGGCCTTCCGTCGCCAGCGCCGTCGTGGTCGCCGCCAGCGCGATCGCGACGATGCCGCCCAGCGGCCCCACCACATCGACAAGCCAGCGATCGGCGAAGAGCGCTTGGCTCAAGGCCAGCCAGCCCGCGCCGAGTCCCACCGCCAGCAGCCCCGTCAGCCACGCGCGGCGCTGCCGCACGCGCTGGATTTGCCCCGCCGTCAACAGCAGGCCCATGACGAGCAGCGCCAGCGCGCTCGACCAGCCCGGCGCCCGCCGCAGCAGTTCGTCGTGCAGGGCGTTGTGCGCCAGCGTGGCGTGGATCTGCACGCCCGGCACATCGGTGCCAAACGGCGTCGAGACGCGGTCGCGTGCGGCATCCGTGTAGCCCACGAGCACCAGCTTGTCTTTCAGCGTTTGCCGCGACAGCGTCCCGGCCAGCACGTCCGCCGCCGAGTAGGTTGGAAAGCCGCCATCCGGCGCGAGGAAGTTCAACGTCGCCGTGCCGTTGCGATCGATGGGGAGCGCGTGACGACCCAACTGCACGGTCGCGTCGCCGGTCACGTAGCTCGTCGCCAGGCCCGGCCCCGCGCGCTGTGCGAGCGAGAGGCCCAGCGGCTGGTAGTACCGCCCGCCATGGTCGATGACCGTCAGCACCCGCCGCACTTTGCCGTCCGCGTCGCGCAGCACGTTTACCGCGCCCGCGCCCGCCGCCGCATCCGCCAGAATCGGTAGCGAGCCATAGACCCCCGCTTCTGCGCGCGGCGGTCGCTCGCCCACCGCCGCATCGGTCACCACGCCGTCGGTCAGCCGCGCGCCTTTCAAGCCCGGCGGCTCGGGACTGCCCGCGGGCAGGGGCTCGCGCTCGCCGCGATCGAGAAAGAAGAGCAGCGGCAGCAGCACGTTGTGGGAGTTGCGCAGCGCGGCGGCCAACGCATCGTCGCCGTGTACCGCATCCTGGACCAGCAACAGCGCCCGCTGGGCCTGCGCGACGGCGGGCGATCGGCGCACTTCTTCGGGTGTCAGGCCCGTCACCGCCTGCGCGACGGCTTGGGTGACGGCTGCCGGCAGCGGCATTTCCGGCGACGTGAAGAACGCGTCAAGGCCCACGGCGCGGGGCTGATAGGTCGCCAGCGCGCGCAGGAACGTCGCCCAGCCTGCGCGGCGCTGAAAGACGTCGGGAGAGGTCTGCCGCAGCCGGTCGTCAAAGCCAACAATCGCGATCTGATCATCCACTGGCGGCTGCGGCCCACGCACCGTGAAGCGCGCATCGACCGTCGCCAGCTCGGCCTCGTCCAGGCCCGGCAACGACCATTGCCCGGTGTGATGGCCCAGCAGGCTGCCCGCGGCGAGCAGGGTCGCCAGGAGCGCCGACCACAGCGGGACATTGGCGCGGCGACGGGGCTTCCGCGCTGCAGGCGTGGCCGGACGCGACGATGGCGTGACCTGAGTCATGGGTGCTTGGGTAACACAGGAGCGGAAACTGCGCTATGGCTTGGCCGGCTTGGCCGCCGACGAGCTGCTGCTGCTGCCGCCGCTCCCGTACCCGTTCATCGCCCGCAGCCGCCGCGCCAGACGCTGCGCTTCCGTGATCACGGAGATCTCCCGGTACAGCGCCTCGGCTTCCTGCAGCAGGGACTGCGGCTGGCGATCGGACGTCAGCACGCCCGCTTCAATCAGATCCGCCAGAACGACCATGCATTCCGCGCGTTCCTGCGTCGGTACGTCGCCCGGCACGAGCTGGAAAGCCTCTTCCATCGCCGTGTGCGCTGCGCTCGGTTCGCCCGCCGCCGCCGCCGCCCGGGCTGTCAGCAGCAACGCTTTCAGCCGGAGGTTGTCGTGGGCGGCCAGCACAGCCTGCCGCGCCGCTTCCTCGGCGAACGCCTTGGCGCGCGTGTAGATGCCGTGCGCCATCTGGATGTCGCCGCGTTGGCGCAGCGCATCGGAGAGTCCCGCCAGATCCGGCAGCGCGGCAAAAGCCCGGCACGCCTTGGCCAGCGCCGCATCTGCTTCGTCCATCGCGCCGCGCGCCTGCAGCACGGCCGCCAGCAGCACCAGCACCTCCGCCGCCAGCCGCTGCCGATCCACGCGTCCCAGCGCGTTCAGCGCTTCACCCAACTGCGCTTCTGCGTCGTCCAGCTCGCCAATATCGCGCAGCGCCAGCGCCAACGCCCGCAGCGCCTCCACTTCCAGGATCAGGTTGCGGGCATCGCGCGCCGCCGCCAGCGCCCGCCGCGCGTGAATCACGGACTTGTCGCCGTCGCCCAACGTCCGCCACGTGTCGGCCAATTCCATCGCCAGTTCAGCGGCCATCACCGGTTCGTGCAGCGCCGCAACCGACTCCAGCGCCTCGGACCACACGCGCACTGCCTTCTGCAGCATCACCTTGTCCGCGTTCACCGCGCTCACTTTCAGCGATCGACCCAGCGCGAGCTGCGTGTGGGCCAGCTGCGTCGGCGCGAGCTTCGTCGCCGACCGCGTCAGCGCCGTCACCTGTGCCTCCAGCGGCGCGATGGTCGACTGCCCGCGGCCACAGTGCGCTTCCGCTTCCGCCCAGACGTCCAGCAGCGGCACGCCGTGGGCATACCAGTCGTCTTCGCCCAGCCCAGGCATCGCCCGCAGGATCTCGATCGACTCCCGCGCCCGATCGCTCGCCGCCTGGCATTCCCCGCGTTCGCCCAGCGCGCGCGCGAGGCCAAGCGCGGTCGTCGCCAGCGTATAGGCCGCTGCTGTCCGTTCAGCCGGCGCGGCGTCCGGCGATTGGTGCAGCGCCCGGCATTGCTGCCGCGACGCCTCGTACGCGACGATCGCTTCCGGCAACGCGCCCAGCGCGCGCATCAGGTCCGCCGCTTCCCGGCTGTGGCGTGCCGCCTGCAGCGCCTCGCCCGCCGCCGCCTCCAGCGTCGCCAACCGCGCCGCCCACGGCTCCGCGCGAATCTCCGCGTGGTTCTGCATCCACGTCAGCGCGTGGCGCAGGCTCACCGGCTTGAGACCCGTCAGGGAGACGGAATCCGGCGTCTCCGCCAGCAGGTACTCGGACTGGTTGGACAGCCGGCTCGTCGGCGCCTGCCGCAGCGCGCCCGCCCGCACCAGCCTGTCCAGGTGCACGCCCACGCTCGCGCCCGTCGCCGCTTCCAGCATGTCCGGCCACAGCGGCGCGCCCAGCTGGATCGCTGCCGCCAGCGCCCGCCGCGTCTCCGGCTCCATCGCCTCCACATCCAGCGGCGGCAGCTCGCGCGACGGAATCGCCGCCACTGCACCTTGCGCCAGCGTGCCGCTCAGCCCCGCGGGCACGTCGTCCGTCTTGGCCACCCACGCCGCGACAACCATCATCGGCGTCGCGCCGAGCTGGCGAATCAGCCGCCGCAGGAACGCCGTCTCCGTCTCCGTCAGGTGCTCCGCGCGGTCCAGCAGCAGAACCAGCACGTTGCGGCCCGCGATCGCCCGCAGCGCATCCACCAGCGCGCCACACGCCGCCTGCCGCGCCACTTCCGGCACCGCGCGGGCGTGCGAGAGATGCGGCGAATCCGGGAATTCCACGCGCAGGTACAGCCCGACGAGGTGCGCGACCTGACTGGCGCGATCCGGGCGATCGGGCATCAGCCCTTGCACCCAGGCCAGCAGCTTGCGGCGCGCCATGGACGCCGAGTCGTCCTCAAACAAGCCAGCGCGGCTGCGAATTTCGTCAAAGAAGCACGCGATCGGCAGGCGGCCATCGGGCGGCGCCACGCGCATGCGCACGACCACCGGTGCGTCCGCGCGGTTGCCCAGGTGCGTGGCAAAACTGTCCATCGCGTCGTACAGCGCCGCGCGCGAGCGGGACACCAAGCCGACCATCTCCAGCCGCACGCGGTCCTTGGCGCGGTCCAGCCGGTCGTCCAGCATGTCCAGCGTCGGCCCTGACGGGCGCTTCTCGCGCGGCGTATCAAACGCCTTGGGCGGCCGCTGTTGCGCGGTCGCGTTGCCCATCCGCGGCCGTTCGTCCGGCCGAAGCTGCAGATCCGCGCCGCCCGCGCCGTCGCGCTTCATCGTATCCATCCGCGGCTGGGTATCCGCGACCACGACCGTCCGGTTCTGCTGGGGCTGGGTCAGCGACGCTTCCAGCTTCTCCAGTTCTTCCGCGAACGCGCGCGCGTCGACCGGCCGATCCGTCACCGACTTGGCCAGCACGCGGCCAAAGAACGCGTCCAGCTGCGGCGGGAACGTGAGGTCCGAGCGGCGCTTGGCCAGCGGCACCGGCGGCTGCAGTTGATGGGCGCGCAGGAAATCCTGCGGCGTTTCGCCGTCCACCGGCAGGAAGCCGCACAGCATCTCGTAGCAAATCACGCCCAGCGAGTAGAGGTCGCTCGACGGTCCGACGTCATGGCCCGCCGCCTGCTCCGGGCTCATGTACGCGGGCGTGCCCACGACCAGCCGCGCCTGCGTCAGCCGCGCCGCCGCGCCCGCCTTCGTCCCCGGCGCCATGTGCTTGGCGAGGCCCAGATCCACCACTTTCACGTAGTCGTCCACTGAGCCGATCTTGGTCAGCAGGATGTTGTCCGGCTTCAGATCGCGGTGGATGATGCCGGCCTTGTGGGCCTCAATCAGCGCCTCGCACACCCGCTGGCCGATGCGCACCATGCGGTTGACCGGCAGCCAGCGCTCGCGGTCCAGCAGATCGCCTAGCGACTCGCCGTCGATGTACTCCATCGCGATGTACGTCCGGCCCTGTTCCGTCGCGCCAATTGCGTAGACCGTCGCCATGAACGGCGAGCGGATGCGCGCGAGGATCTTGGCTTCCTGGACAAACCGCTCGTCCGCCTGCAGCTGTGTCGCAAGGTCTGAACGCAGGACCTTGAGCGCCACCGGTCGGCCGAGGCGAATGTCCTCCGCTTCATACACCGCGCCCATGCCGCCGCGGCCAATCAGGCGCACGATGCGGTAGGAATTGTCGACCAGCGAAGAAGCCGGCAGCTCGTCGTGATCTTTGCGCGGGGACGCGAACGCCGTGGCCATCGAACCTCAATGCGGTTGCCGGTGACGAATCTAGGCTATCGCGCGACTGAGGGCAAGCGGAGGCGGGGTTAGCGGATGAAGACGTAGGCCCACGCGACTTCATCCCAGTCGCCATTTGGACTGGCACCACAGTGCGCGAAATTGCCCGCAGCCCCGGTCAAGTAGCTGCCACAGTCTTTGCCAGCGATGCCGAATCCGATTACTGCGTCGGGCGAAGTGCAGTCGGGCTCGCTCGCTTGGTTAGTCAGAATACCGAAGCGCGCGCGCAGAATGTTGCTGTTGTAGCCGATGTTGTAGAAACCGCCCGGGCTGCCGGGATTGGCAAGTGGTCGGACGTTGAAGCCTTCACGGTTGCAACTGGGCAGAAGCGAGCCTTGGTAGATCATGCCCTGCCACGTCGCGTGTCCAAAGTAGGTCGGCTGGAATGTGTCCGGACCAAACAGGCCGAGTAAGGACGCGCCACCCTGCGGGAACGCAACGGTCTGCGGTGTGCCGTTGAACAGCATCGTCACGCGCATCGCACTGAAGCCGAGCGTCCCGTACGCCGCGGACTTGTGCTCGTTGGTCTGGTCCCAATCGTAGCCGGTCGGCTGGTAGGCGGTGGCGCTGGTCCACTGCGTCGAGTCGTAGTTGAAGGTCGAGTTCGCGCCGTTGATTTTCATCACCAGCGTCCAGCCGCCGCCGTCGTTTGTCATGTCGCAGTACGCGGAGAACGGGGCGTTGCCGCCTGGGCCATCGGGATCGATTGTGTAAACCTTGGTGCCCAAGTTGGCGGGCGTCGGGTAGATCGCCAAGCAGGACTTCGGCACCGCCGTGCACACATTGCTGATGCACTGCTCGCCCGCGTTGCTGCACAACGTGCCCTTGCCCTTGCCGGTCCCGGTGCAGACGTCGCCGCAGATGTCCAAAATGTCATTGCCGCACGTGGTTTTTTCCGCCGCGAGGCACTGCTCGCTGCAAAACGCCAACTTCTTCGCCGTCGAACCGTCGCAGATCGTGAACCGGTTGGCGTTCCAGCCGAACACGCCGTTGTGCGCGGCGTCGCACGTCAGCCCGCCGGGGCCAAACGAGCCGCCAAAAATGACCGCGTTGGTCAAGTCCAGCACCTTGCCGACGAACAGCGTGTTGTTGACCGTGAGGCTGCCCGTGACCGTGCCGCCGCCGATGGGGAGAAACGCGCTGACGGCGTCCTGGGCCATTTCCGCGAGGCTGACGCACGCGGTGCACTTCACGTCCTTGGCGACGTCCGCGCTGGCGGCGGTGCTGGCGCTGGCGGCGGTCGTGGCGGTGGTGGCGCTGTCAGCTGTGCCTGCCGTGGTGGCGCTGTCGGCTTTGGTGGCGGTCAACGCGCTCGTCGCCGGACCGCCGGCGCTGGCTGAGCCGGCGTAGGTGAAGCTGACCTTGTCCGCGCCGATGGCGCCCGTCGCGATGTGGTCCGCGCTGATGCAGCCGCTGCAACCGAGGCTCTGCGCCGTGCCCGCGACGTTGGCCCAGTAGGCGCGCGGCACCCAGCCGATGGCTGTGCGCGGCAATTCCGGGTCGCTGCCTACGGTGATGCCGAACCACAGCGGCGCGGCGCTGCCGGTCATCGCGGGCGGCAACGGCAAGACGGGATCCGCGCCGATCTCAAACGTGAACAAGCCGCCCACGACGGCGACGCCCGGGAAGGTCTGCAGCCAGATGGGAGTGGAGGCGTTGGCCTGGTCGTACAATTTGACGGTCAGGACGTAGACGCCATCGGCGACCGCGCCGCCTGCGGTCGTGCGCAACACGCCCTGGACCGGCAGCCCGGCAACCAGCGCATCCGCCAACGCAGGCGCCGCCCAAATACCACAGAGACTTGCCAGAAAAACCAGCGCCAATCGCCGCAACTTCGCCATACCACACCCCCGACACAGCATCGTAACGCTATCGTGGGCAATGTCCAACCGGCGGCCCTACGGCTCTGGCGGCATGTCCGGCACGTTGTGCAGCGCCACGGGTTTGTGCTTGCGGGTCCGCAGGTTGAGCAGCTCCACGCCGAAGGAAAACGCCATGGCAAAGTAGATCATCGCCTTGTCCACGTGCTGGCCCATCGCCTCGGCGCACAGCAGCACGCCGATGAGCAGCAGGAACGCGAGCGCCAGCATCTTCATCGTCGGATGGCGGGTGATGAAGTCGCTGACCGCGCCGGCAAACACCATCATCACACCCACGGCGACGAACATCGCCGCGACCATCACCTGCAAGTGCGGCGCCATGCCGACGGCGGTGATCACGGAGTCGAGCGAGAACACCACGTCCAGCAGCGCAATTTGCACGAGTACGACCACCAGCGACGGCGGCTTTTTGCCCGTCTGGCCCTCGCCGCTCTCCGCCGCGTCCAGCCGACCGTGGATTTCATGCGTCGCCTTGCCGATGAGGAACACGCCGCCGCCGCCGAGGATCAGATCGCGCCCGGAGAAGCCGCGGCTCATCACGTGCAGCACCGGCGTCGTCAGGCCCATCAGCCAATTCAGCGCGAACAGCAGCATCAGCCGCGTCCCCAGCGCGCCCAACAGCCCCAGCCGCCGCGCCTTGGGCCGTTGCTTGACCGGCAGGCGGCTCGTGAGGATCGTCAGGAACACGATGTTGTCGATGCCGAGCACGATTTCCATCGCCGCCAGCGTCAAAAGGCTCACCCAGGTCTCTACATGCAGCCACGCGTCCATGTTCATTCTCCGGTGCGAATGGCCAGAATGCCGCAGCAGGGCGTTTTGCGCCAATACTTGTGTGCGCCGCGGTCGCCGCCGTAGAGTGCGGGCGGAGGGCACATGCTGGGTTGGACGCTGATAGGTGCGGGCAGGATTGGCGGGGCGCTGCAGGCCCGTGCGTTGGCGAAGCGGCGGCCGGTGCGCATGCTGGGCCGTCACGACGACTGGCGTGAGCTGGATGCGCCCGCGGGCGCGCCGGTGGTTGTCTGCACGCGCAACGACGACTTGCCGGCCGTGCTGGCGCGGATCCCGGCGCATCGCCACGCCGATCTGGTGTTTGTGCAAAACGGGATGCTGCGGCCATGGCTGGCGGCCAACGGGCTGCAGGACGCGACGCGCGGCCTGTTGTTTTTTGCCGTGCAAGCGCGCGGCGCGGCGATCGATCCCGGGCCGCCGAGTCCGTTTTTCGGTCGACACGCCGAGGCGGTCGTCGCGGAGCTGGTGGCGCTGGACGTGCCTGCGGAGGTCGTCGATGCCGCGCAGTTCGCCGCGTGGGAGCTGGAGAAGCTGCTGTGGAACAGCATTTTTGGCCTGCTGTGTCAGGCGCACGCGTGCACCGTCGGCGCGGTGCTGACTGCGCACCGGGACGAGATCGCCGCGCTGAACGCGGAGCTGCTCGCGGTGGGCCAGCGGGCGCTGGGCGTCAAACTGGATAGCGCGGCGGTGCTCCAGCGGCTGGTGGACTACTCCGCGGCGATTCCGCAGAACCGCGCGGCGGTGAAGGAATGGCCGTGGCGCAACGGCTGGTTCGTCGCGGAGGCGGCGCGTCAGGGCGTGGCGCTGCCCGAGCACGCGCGGCTGTGCCAGATGGCGGGCGTATGAGCGCGCTGGCGATGGACGCGGAAGGCCAGCGGCTGCTGACGCGGCTGGCGGATTGGCTGCCCGAGGGTGCGGCGCCAGCGGTGCTGGTCACGATCTGGTCCGTGCAAGGCTCGACGCCGCGCGGTCCCGGGGCGCGAATGCTGTGTCGCGGCGGACGGCTGTTGGCGGGGACGATCGGCGGCGGGCACCTGGAAGAAGAGGCGCTGCGCGAGGCGGCGCAATGCGAGACGGCGGCGGCGGGCGGCAATGACGCTGAGACCGCGACGCCGACGGCGACGGAAGTGCGCGAGGAGGCGGATTCCAGCGGGCTGGCGGCGCGGTTGTGCCGTTATCCGCTGGGCGCGCAGCTGGGCCAATGCTGTGGCGGCGTCGTGTGGCTGCACTACCGGCTCGTGACGCCCGCGGATGCGCGCGCGCTGACCCAAGCGCTTGGCCACGCGGTGCAGGCGGGCGAGGCGCTGACGACGCAGTTCGCCGAAGAGACGCTGCGCGAACTCCCGCAGCCGCTGACGACCGCGCTGATCTTTGGCGCCGGCCACGTGGGCGCGGCGCTGGCGCGGGTGCTGCAGCCGCTGCCGTGGCGGGTGCTCGTCGTCGATCACCGGCCGGAATGGGCAGACCGCGTGCGGTTTCCGCCCGGCGTGGACGTCGTGTGCACGGAGCCGCTGCGGCTGCTGGCGGCGTGGGGCTGGCTGGGCGCGCAGGCGCAGGGCAGCCAGGCGGCGCAACGGTTGACCGCGCAGGGGCGGCCGCTGCCGGTCGTGCCCGCGCCCGCTGCGACCCGCGCGCTGGTGATGACGCACGATCACGCGCTCGACCGCGACTTGACCGAAGCGCTGCTGCGCGTGCCGGAATCCACGCGCGACCCGCAGCAGGCGCTCCGGTTTGTCGGCCTGATTGGCTCGGCGTCCAAGATCGCGGTGACCCAGCAGCGCCTGCGCCAGCGCGGCGTGTCGGAAATGGCGTTGGCCCAGTTGCGCGCGCCGATTGGCCTGCGGCTCAGCGACGGCCAGATGCTGGGCAACAAGCTGCCGGGGCAGATCGCCATCAGCGTCGCCGCGCAGTTGTTGGCCGACGATCAGGGCGCGCTGTGACCGATCTCGCCCTGCTAGTCGAGGCCGGTGGCGCGGCTTGGGAGGAGGCGGATGCCTTTGCCGCCCATGAATGGTGGGAGGCCGCGTGGCTGCGGCAGCCCGATGGCCCGCTGCGCGAGGGCTTGCGCGCGTTGACGCAGTGGGCGGCCGCGGCGCACCTCGACCTGCTGGGCCGCTACGAGGCCGCGCTGACGATCCGCGCCCGCGCCCGTCAGCGTTTTCGCCGCACGGAGAACCGCCTCGCGCTGGCGCCTTTCGCGCTGGATTTGCCGTCGGACGAACACGACAACCTCGTGCTGCGCGCCAAGAACGCCGCGTTTACGGTGACGGCGGTGCTGCTCGCGGCGGGCCATGGCCGGCGCGCGGGTGGCCCCAAGGCGCTGATCGCCGTGGACGGCCAGCCGCTGTGGCAGCGGCAAGTGCAGCGCCTGCGGACGGTGGGCCTGACTCGCACGATCGCAGTACTGCACCCGAGCGTGCCGTTGGCGGCGGCGCCTCCGCTCACGGTTTGCCACGGCGATCCCGATGCGACGCCGCTCCACAGCCTGCAACGCGCGCTGGCGCTGACGCCCGGACCGGTCCTGCTGCTGCCGGTGGATTGCCCCGCGCCCGCGCGTGGCGTGGTGGTGCGGCTGCTGGCGGCGGGCGTGCGCGATCCCAAGCTCCTGGCAGTGCGGCCGATCGTGGTGACGCCGGCGGGGCCGCGCGGCGGTCATCCGCTGTGGCTGGCGGCGGCGACGTGTCAGCAGTTGCTGGCGCTGGACGCGAACGCGCAGCGGCTGGATCGCTTTCTGCACACGCTCGGCGCGGCGTACGGCAGCGTCGCGGTCGCGGATCCTGCGGTGCTTGGAAACTTCAATCAGGACGGCGTGGCGCGCTGAGCGACGCGGTCCGCACGGACAGGACTCTTGCCTCCGCCGCGATTCGTGCCAAAGTCACACCATGCGCGCACCCATAGACGACGCCTACTCCATCCGTCCCGCCGGCCTCGCCGACGCCGAAGCGCTCTGCGCATTCAAGCGGCAAGTCTTTGGCGAAACGGAGTTTTTGCTGCAAGGCTTGGAAGATTTTGACGACCAGGTGGACGTCGAGCGCGACCTGATCGGTCGCTTTCACCACCAGTCCAACAGCGTGCTCGTGCTGGCGGTCGACCACGACGGCCGCGTGATCGGCCTCTGCAGCATCGTCGGCGGCCATCTGTGGCGCACGCGTCATGTCGGCACGATGAGCATCGGCGTCCTGCGCGCCTGGTGGCGGCGCGGCGTGGGCAAGCGCCTGATGCTGCAGACGATGCGCTGGGCCGAGGAAAATCCGCTGCTGGAGAAGCTGGCGCTGCAGGTCCACGCGACCAACACGGCGGCGCGGACGATGTACGCACTTCTGGGTTTTGAAGAAGAAGGCCTGCTGCGCCGGGAAGCGAAGCTCGCGGGCGGCGAGGACGACCTGGTGCCGATGGGTCGGTTGCTGCCGCGGCGATCGGCGACCGTGACCCACGCACTTGTGCGCAACTGGGACTGAGGAAAGCAATCCGATGAAACAAATGGCTCAGAGGGCCGCGGCGATCGCGGCGGTGTTGGCGCTTGGCGCCTGTGGGTCCAAGCCGGCGCTGCCACCTCCAGCGCATGAAACTGCCGCTGTTGCTCCGCCGGCCCCGATTGCTCCGCCGCCCGCTGCGCCTCACAACGAGCCGCCGCTGGCGCTGCCCGCAGGTCAGACGCTGGGGGACGCGCTGCCGCACGTGCCGTCGCTGCCGCGTCGGCTGGCTTCAGGCGTCGAGGCGGGCGCGCTGGTGCCGCAGACGAGCTGCGCTGACTTGTTGCCCGCGGACTGCGCGCTGGGCAAGCGCCTGGAAATCACGATGCCGGCGGAGAAGCCCGGGGAGCCGCCGACGATCGGCGAAGTGTGCCTGTGCACCAAAGCCGTGGAGCGCGCGGAGACCGATCGCGCCCGGGCGACGGGCAAGCAGTTGGTTGTCGTGGCCGCGTGGCCGGGCGAGCGGAAGGCGGAAGCGGCGTTTGCCGAAGCGCGCCACGAGCTGACCGATCTGCCGGCGGATCGGCAGAAATCGGGTCACGACGGCGCGGCGTGGGGCACGCTGGTGGCGACGGGCTGGCCGCAGATGCCGGTGATCGCGGTGGCGAGCGCGCGGTTTGCCGACGGCGCGTTTGGCGAGATCGTCCATTGGCAGCGCAGCGCCCAGGCGTTGCACCTGGATGGCGGCAAGCTGACCTGGCAGCCGCTGGCCGAGCGGGCGTTCACGTCGCTGGACGTCAACCACCTCCAAGCGCTGTGTGACGGCAAGGCGGATGCGACGCCGCTGGATCGCGCGGGCGCCAATCCGGCGGCATGCCCGCTGGCCGAGCAGTTGGCGCAGAAGCAGGCGGCCGGCGCAGCGGAGCGGCTGGCGCTGCGGCAGAAGCGCCTGAAAGGTCAGGGGAGCGAGCTCGCGGAGAAGGACGCGGATCCGCAGTCGATCTGGCTGCGCGAAGCCCGCAAGCAGTTGAAGGCCGGCGCGTGGCAAGCGGCGATCGGTACGGCGCTGCGCGTGGACATGATCTGCGGCGAAGCGGTCCAGGAGGCGCACGCCATTGTGATGGACGCGCTGGCGGAAGGGCACGTGGCGATCGCCAAGGTCGCACCGAACCAGCCGCTGGCGGAGTTGTGCGAGCCGCTGCCGGACAAGCCCGCGCCCAAGCGTCAGCGCGTGGACCCGGAGAAGCCGGCCAAGCCCGAGAAGCCGGTCAAGGGCGCCAGGAATCCGCGCGCTGAAGACGTCCGCCCGTGACAGCGACCCGCGCGCGGAATTGGCAAGCGCTGGCGGTCTTCGTCGTCGCGCTGGCGGTCTATGCCCGCGCGCTCGGCTACGGCTTCGTGCTCTGGGACGACCCGCAGTACATCCGCGACAATCCGCTGGTGAATCCGCAGGTGCCGTGGCCCGCTGATGGCTTCCTCACGCCGGCGCTCGGCTATCCCATTCCCGTGACGATGGCGCTCTATCGGCTGACCGCGCTCGTGCTCGGCGTGACGCCCGCGGCCTTTCACGGCCTCAACCTGCTGCTCCACGCGCTGAACGCGATGCTGCTGTTCCTGCTGCTGCGGCGCACGGCATCCCAGCCCGTCGCGTGGCTCGGCACGGCGCTCTGGGCGCTGCATCCGCTCGTCGTCGAGCCGGTGACGTGGTGCACGGGCACCAAGGATCTGCTCTATGCGACGGGTTTCCTGCTGACCCTGCACGCCGCGGTGTCGCGCCCGCGCGTCCCGCCGTGGCTGCTGCTCGTCGGTTTGGCGGCGATGCTGGCCAAGCCGACGGCCATCGTGCTGCCCGTGTGCCTGCTGTGGACGGTCGTTGCGCTGGATGGCAAGCCCGGTCTGCGGCGTCCAGGCCTCGCGCTCTCCGGCGTGCTGCTCAGCCTCCTTGCCGCGGTGGTGCTGGGCGCGGGGCTCCTGCTGTCGCGCCACGCTTCGCCGGATGGCTACACGACCCTGGACGATTCCCCGGCCGGCGCGATGGAGCGCCTCGCCGCGGTCCTCCAGGCGCTCGACCTGCAGCTCCGCCATGTGCTCTGGCCGCACGGCCTGCTGCCGCAGTATTTCCGCACGACCGACCTCGCGCTGGTCGATCCGCCGTTCCTCCGTGGTCTGACTGCGCTGCTGCTTTTTGTGGCGGTGGCGGTCGCCGTGCTGCGCGCCGCGGATCGCCGCCTGCGCTGGTGGCTCGGCCTCGCTGTGATTACCTACGCGCCGGTTTCCATGCTGCTGCCGATCAACCGCTTTACGTGCGACACCTACGCCTACGTGCCGCTGGCTTGTCTCGCCGCGCTGGTCGCCACCGCGCTGGAGCCGTACCTGCGCAAGCGGTCGATCCAGGGCGTGGCCGTCGCGCTGTCGGGCACCTTGCTGGCGCTGAGCCTGATGCAACAGCCGCTGTGGCGCGATTCCCTGACGCTGTGGGGCGCCAACCTCGCCGCTGAGCCGCACCGCGCGCTGCTGATCAAGCGCTACGCGGAGTCGCTGGATGTGGCGGGTCGGCGCGACGAGGCATACGCGTTCCTGCGCCAGAACCTGGGCGACGTGCAGCGGGAGCGCCGCGTCGATGGCATGGTCCTTGCGCTGTACGGCGATCGCGCGCCTGAGGCGGATGCCCGCGCGTTGTACCTGTGGGCGTATGCGCACCAGCCGAACGTGCGACCTGACGCCCATCGCAACTTCTGCACGTTCGTGGTGCAGCGCGGGCTCAAGCTGACCGGTCCGGAGCGACAGAACCTGGCGCAGGCGCTCGACGCGTTGCGCCGCTATCACGCGCGCCGCGGGGAACTGCCGGCGTTGCAGGCGCTGGGCGTGCTGGCGGCGGAGCAGCGGCTCTGGCCGGAGGCTGGCGCGCTGTTTGAGCACGCGTTCCTGCTCGGCCACGACCGCACTTTTGCCGAGGCCGCGCTGCACGCGTATCAGAACGCCAAGTTGCCTGACGCCGTCGCGCGGGTGCAGGCGACACTGGTCAGCATGCCGGCGGTGCGCTAACCTCGCTCGCCCCGCGGTGCCGTCACGGACCGCATCACGAGTGAGACCATGGACAAGACGCCGCATTCAGTCGCCGAAATTCGCAAGGCATTCCTCGACTTCTTTGGCCAAAACGGTCACGCCGTCGTGGCCTCGCATTCGCTTTTGCCGCCGGCCGACCCGACGCTGCTGTTCATCAACGCCGGTATGGTCCAGTTCAAGGACTATTTCACCGGCGCGCGGCAGGCGCCGTACAAGACCGCGACTTCTACGCAGAAATGCCTGCGTGTCAGCGGCAAGCACAACGATCTGGAGAACGTCGGCCGGACGCGGCGGCACCACACGCTGTTTGAGATGCTCGGCAATTTCTCGTTCGGCGATTACTTCAAGGAAGGCGCGATCACGTACGCGTGGCAGTTCCTGACCGAAGTGCTCAAGCTCGACAAAAGCCGCTTGGTTACGACCTATTTTGCCGGCAACGCGCAGGTCCCCGCCGACCTGGAAGCGCGCGATTTGTGGCTGAAGATCGCCGGACTGCCGGCGGATCGCATCGTGCCGCTGGGCGAAAAGGACAACTTCTGGGCGATGGGCGACACCGGCCCGTGCGGGCCGTGCACGGAGATCTACTGGGATCTGGACCCGAGCCAGGGGCCGGAGTGCACGCTGGCCAAGGACGACGGCCGCTACATCGAGATCTGGAACTGCGTGTTCATGCAGTACGATCGCCAGGACGGCAAGCTGACGCCGCTGCCGGCGCCGAGCGTCGACACGGGCATGGGTCTGGAGCGCGTGGCGTCGGTCACGCAGGGCGCGCAGAGCAACTACGACACGGATCTGTTCCTCGGCCTCATCGCCACGACGGAGCGGCTCTCGGACGTGAAGTACGGCGGCCTGTTTGACCCGGAGAACGTCATCAGCCACACGCCGGACATCGAGCGCGACGCGGCGTTTCGCGTCATCGCCGACCACGCGCGCGCGACCGCGTTTCTCATCGCCGAGGGCATCTATCCCGACAGCGAAGGCCGCGGCTACGTGCTGCGTCGCATCATGCGCCGGGCGATCCGCTTTGGCCGCAAGCTGGGCATGACGCAGCTGTTCTTCCATGAAGTGACGAGCCAGGTGGCGGACATGCTGGGCGACGTGTTCCCGGAGCTGGCGACGGCGCGGCCGATCATCGAGCGCGTGACGCGGACCGAAGAGGAGCGGTTTGGCCAGACGCTGGAGTCCGGTTTGCGCCTGATGGAGGCGGAGATGGCGCGCATCGACGCGACGGGCGGCGCCAAAGTGCTGCCGGGCGCGGTTGTGTTCCTGCTGCACGACACGCACGGCTTCCCGACGGATTTGACGGCGCTGATCGCGGCGGAGCGCGGCTACACGGTCGATATCGGCGAATTTGAGGCGGCGATGCAGGCGCAGCGCGCACGCGGCAAGGCCTCGTGGAAGAAGGGCGCGGCGGACTGGCAGGCGGCGGCGAAGCTGGTGGCGGACGCGGGCTACGTGACGAAGTTTGTCGGCTATGACGCGGACAGCGCGTCGGCCAAGGTGCTGGCGATCCTCGGCGACGAAGCCAAGTTGGAAGATGCGCCGACGGGAACGGAAGCGTGGCTGATCCTCGACGAGACGCCGTTCTACGGCGAAGGCGGCGGTCAGGTGGGCGATCACGGCAGGCTGCGCTGGAGCGAAGGCGGCCGCGCGGCGGTGCTGGACACGCAGAAGACGGCGACGGGCCTGTTCCTGCACAAGATCCTCGTGGAAGTGGGCACACTCTGGCCGGGCGAGACCGTGCAGGCGGAAGTGGACGGCGAGCGGCGCGCGAGCGTGCGGGCGCATCACTCGGCGACGCACCTGCTGCACAAGGCGCTGCGGGACGTGCTCGGCAATCACGTGAAGCAGCGCGGTTCATTGGTGCAGGCGGGGCGGCTGCGGTTTGACTTCAGCCATTACGCGGCGCTGACGGACGAGGAGATCCGCGCGGTCGAGGCGCACGCCAACGCGCGGGTGTTCCGCAATGAAGCGGCCGACGTGGCGCAGACGAGCATGGACGATGCAGTCGCGCGCGGGGCGCTGGCGTTCTTTGGCGACAAGTACGGCGAAGTCGTGCGGGTGATGAGGCTGGCCGACTCGGTGGAGCTGTGCGGCGGCACGCACGTGGCGCGGACGGGCGACATCGGCCTCATCAAGATCGTCAGCGAGGCGGCGGTGTCCGCGGGCGTGCGGCGCGTGGAAGGCGTATGCCGTGAGGCGGCGCTGCAGTACGTGCAGGACGGTCTGGGCGCGTTGGAGCAAGTCTCGCGCCGGCTGAATACGACGGCGGAGCAGTTGCCGGAGCGGATCGAGAAGCTGTCCGAGCAGGTCAAGAGCGCGCGGGACGAGGCGGAGAAGTGGAAGCACAAGGCGCTGTCCGGCCAGACGACCGGCGGGCAGAATCAGGAGCAGAAGTTCGGTACGCATACTGCGTTGTTCCGCGTGGTCGATGGCGCTGAGGGCGCGGGCCTGCGTGCGCTCGCGGATCAGGCGCGCGACCAGCTTGGCTCCGGCGTGGTCTGCTTGCTCTCGACGCTGGGCGACGGCAAGGCGCTGCTGCTTGTGGCGGTGACGGCTGATCTGACCGGGAAGCTGCCGGCAGGCCAGACCGTGGCGGCGTTGGCGCCCTTGCTCGGCGGCCGTGGCGGCGGTCGGCCCGATTTTGCCCAGGCGGGCGGCAAGGCGCCGGAAAACGTCGCGACAGTTGCGGCGGCGTTCTTTGCCAAGGTCGCTGAAGCGCTGGCGTAAGGCCGCGCGCGGCTACACGGCGGCGAACACCACAAGGCGCGGAAACGCACCGCTGGCGCCCAGGTCGCCCGTGGTCAGCTGGACTTGCGTCCCATCAGCAAGTGTCGCGATCACGCCGCCCGGGCCATCAAAGCCGTGACTGGGCGCGAGCGCCATGGCTTGCGCCAACTGTCCGGCGATCGCGTCATACGCGCGCTGGGCGATGCGGCCACGCGGCGTGTTGCTGTCCCACTCCGCGGCGACGACCGGATGCAACAAGCTGCCATCGGCCTGCCATTCACCGCGCAACGGCAGATGCGCGCTGTCGGCAAAGATCAGCGCCGCGTCTACCCGCAGCGCCAGCTTGGTCGCCAGCCGTTCCGGCGCGATGCGCGTCATTTCCGCTTCCAGCTCAGCGACTTGCGCCAGCGATGCCGCGCAGTCAAACGAACACGGCACGTGGCGGACAAAACAGGCGTCGTCGATCGGCGAGCCAAAATTCAGCCGACGATCGAAAAGCTGACTGCCGCGACCGGCCTGCAACACCGCGAACGCGTGTTCCGTCACGTCCGCGGCATCGGCCGCAGTTCGCGCAGTCTGTGCGGCGAGGAACGCCGTCACGCAGCACTCGGGGTAACCGAGCAACTGGCCCAGCTCGCGGTGCGCGGTCACAAGTTGTTCGGGATCCCGCGTCGCCGCCGCCATGTCAGCTGCGCGCGCGGCTTCAGCATCGGCGCGATCGCGCGCCAAATAGAGGATCTGCATCGTCGCACCAGGTGCGTCAAAAGCCAGCGTCGTCTCCGGATCCAGCGTGATCTGCGCGCCCGGCAGGACAATCAGCCCCGGTGGCGGATGCGCGCCAAGCACTTCCGCTTCGGCCAACGGTAGCTCGGCGCGCCAGACCCGGCGCAGGCCCAAGCGCACGGCCATTTCCTCCAGCGTCTCATTGGGTTCTGCGACGATGACAACCGGCGCGCGCTCCTTCGCCAGCGTCTCCCAGCCCGTCCACGCGACCCCCGCGGCCTGCGTCGCCTGCAGCAAATCCGCGGCCATGCCGTCGCAGCGGCCGGATTCGCGCGCGGGACATCCCTCACACTCCGCCGTGTATGCCTGACGCGCCGCCGAACGTTCGCTGCCGTAGGTCGCCTCGCCGTCCACGCCTTCGGGAATCGCGCACGCCGGCAGCAGCCGCGTCACCGTCACCGTATGCCCGGTCTGCCACAGCGCCACGATCGCCTGTGCCAGCTTGTCCAACCGCGGCGCATGGGCGCCCAGCACCGGCCGCAGCACAAGCGTCAACACGTCCTGGCCCGCTTCCTGCGCCAGCTGGTCCAGCGCCTCCACGGTCAATTCCCCCAAGGTCGGCGCTGAGACGTGCAGCGCCAAGCGCGTCGTCATCTCCGCCGCGGTGAGCGCTTTGAGCACGCGCTGCAGCACACCCAGGCCCTCCGGCCAGCCGATCGCCGCCATGCCCGCTTCTGTCCACGCGGGCGTGCGCAGCTCCACGACGTCGGGCTTCAGCGCTGCCAGCCAAGCTGTAACGTTCAGGCGCGACGCTTCCGGCAAGTCGACGACCGCGGTCAAGCGGCCTTCCGCCGGCCGTTTCGCCGCCCACGACTTGGCCTGTGCCGCCGTCAGTTGCGTTGCATGGCGCAGCTGCAATTCGGCATCGGCGGGAATGGCGGCGGCAGACTCGGCGCCGGCGCGGGCATCCAGCGCAACTTTGGATTGGACGACCATGGCAGATTCCTCCCTCACGCGCGGCTGAGCAGCCAAATGACGCCCATCGCGCACAGCACGTTCAATGCCGACTCCCGCCAGCCCTGGATGTGAAACAGGTGATGCGCCAGCATGCCGCCAAGCAGCGAGCCGACAATGCCGCACAGGGCCGTCGCGAGCCAGCCCATCGGGTGATCGCCCGGCAGGATGAACCGCGCGAGGCCGCCGATGAGCAGGCCGATGATCAGCTGGCTGATGACGGAAAGCACAGTGCCAGCGATGAAAATGCCGATGATGAGGGCGATGGCGAGGACGAGTAGGGTCGCGAGCATCATGGCGATGGGTTCCTGCTGCGCGGATCGCGTGGCGGGATGCAGCATGCCGCTATGGGCACCGCGCTGCAACCATCAGGCGTCGTCGCGCGGGCGCTGGCGCAGGCGCTTGGTCTCGCCGGTCTGGATCTTGCCAGCGAGGCGCCGCTCCTTGGAGCCCTTGATCGGCTTGGTCGGTCGACGCGCAATGGGCGGCGGCACGGCTTCCCGGATGATGGCCGCCAGACGGTCGCGCGCGTCCGCGAGGTTGCGATCCTGACTGCGCGTGGTCTGGCTGACGATCAGCAGCACGCCTTCCTGGTCAATCCGCCTGCCGGCTAGCGCGCGCAGGCGACCGAGCACGCCCCACGGCAGCTCCACGAGCTTGAGGTCGAGGCGCAGCTCAACGGCGGTCGAGACTTTGTTGACGTTCTGCCCGCCGGGACCGGACGAACGCACGGCGGTCCACGACAGCGCGTCGCCGGGAATCGTCAGGTTGGGGGTGATGCGGAGGTCGTCAGGCATGGCGCTGGGCGCTTACGCTGCATCCGTGTGCTCAATAGCCAGCAGCGGAACCTTGCCATGGAGGATCGTGTCCTCGTCGATCAGCACTTCCCGCACGGACTTGTCGCCCGGTAGGTCGTACATCACTTCCAGCATCGACTCTTCCAGGATCGCGCGCAGTCCGCGGGCGCCGGTCTTGCGTTCCAGCGCTTTGCGGGCGCAGGCGCGGATCGCCGATTCCGTGAACTTCAGCTCCACGCCGTCCATCTCAAACAGCCGCTTGAACTGCTTGATCAGCGCGTTCTTCGGCTCGGTCAGCACCGTCACCAGCGCCGCCTCGTCCAGCTCATGCAGCGCCACGACCACCGGAAGGCGGCCGATGAACTCCGGAATCAGGCCGTACTTGATGAGGTCCTCAGGCTGCACCTGCTCCAGCAGCGTCCGCTTCGGCGCTTTTTCGGTGCCGATGACCGGAACCTCGGAGCCGTCCTTGTTCGGATCGTTGGAAGCCGTGCGGCCAAAGCCGATCGCCTTCTGGCCGACGCGCCGCTCCACCACCTTGTCGAGGCCCGAGAAC
>CAINLT010000290.1 GCA_903850505.1 uncultured Myxococcales bacterium
CCGCCAAAGAGCCGCGAAAGGCACCAAGACGAAGCCGCAGCGGCGGCGGAAAGGCTCGGAAATCGACGGTCATGTGGCGACGTCGGACGAAAACCCGGCTGAGGGGTGCTTCGGGTGGCATCTTTTCAACAGCCTGCTAGCGCTTTCTTAGACGCGAGCATCCATGTCGGGCCAGCCCGCAGCGTAAGTCTGTCGAAACGTCGCTTCATCCATGGCGCGGAAAGTGGCGTTGGGCTCGCACACAAGGTATTCGTCCCACCAAACGGTCGTCTGGGGCTGGCAACTTATGAACAGACCGACGGGAACACGGAACACCAGCGTGTCGGGGCTGACGGCTTTCACCAGCGCGACCACTTCGGTTGGGTTCTCCTTGGTCAGGCGCAGGGCGCGGACCTGAATTGTCAATTTTCGATGGTATTTCATTGGGCATCTCCTGCTCGGCTTACTGCCTCGTTAGCAACCGGGTAGCCCCGCGTCCCGGGTTCACGTGGAAAAAAAAATGACGCGGGCTCTGAAACGTCGGACACGTTCTCGTGTCGCGATAAGCGCGGGCTGCAGCACTGGTGTCATCGATGCCAGCCGCTGCCCGAGTGGGCAGGCTGCTGGAGCCGGCGACCTACGCGCGCCGGTCAATGAATGCGTGACGGTAGCTAACCCCTTGTGCGGACGACCACCACCTCGCGAGTTCCAACACGCACAACATCGCGGCCAAACCGCGCCGCACGGATTTTGAGTGTTCGACGTCCACCGACTTTGAGCCGCTGGACGGCTCAAGCGCACACGCTTCGAGGCCCGCCATGAAGCGCAAGGCGTGGTCCGATGAACCAAGACGTCTCAGCAGTTCCGCAACCTTTGGTGGCAATTCAGTGTTCGGATACGCCTTCAGTTTGAATGTCTCGACGACGTCGTCGGCACCCCGGCTCCTGACCGCCTGATTCAATCCGACGAACGCCGAACGGACCTCGGGACGCTTGAGCTCAGCTCGAATGTCGCAAATTGCTTGTGCTCTCTCTGTCATTATTTGCTCCTTGGGAGGGTGTGGATTCAATGAAAACAAGCTTCTACGGTGCGGCTCCGCCGTATCGTGTCGATGTTCTTGCGGAGCCTCGCGCGTGCGGGTCTCCCGCCGGCGGCCCCGCGGCCGGCGCCAACCTCCTGTAACCTGGTGTCGTTCAAAGGCGCGCAAACCCGAGTTGAGCCGGCGCCTTCCAAAGTTCTTGGGTATCAGCTGGTTTTCAAAGAGCGACCTGAGCACCGACGTTCGGCGGCAGTTCTCCACATGGTCCTTGGCACCGGCGCACGCAGCGCCGGGCATCAATCCTCGGCCGCGGAAACACCCGCGGCGGCCGTCGCCGTTCGTGAGTGCAAGGATGGCGGACACGCCGATCGCCCAACCTCCTCGGTTCGCGTCACGTGCCGCACCAGCGCGACCAATGCGGCACGCGAAATCCCGATCTTGCACAGTCTCGATATGTTCCCAATTAGCGACCGAAGCGGCGACAGTTCCGCCGGCAAGCCCTGATTCGCGTCGTCCAAGTCGATGAGCTCCTCTGCGGCGATACCGTGGCGGGTGTACTGAACACGCCATAGCTGTTTCCCAGCCTTCTCAATGAGTTCCAACGGGCCCACCCCGTGCTCGGCGTCGCTTTGCCCCGCAACTTCAGCGGCCCCGTGGCGGATCGTGGTCGCCGTAGCCGCAGTCTCCACCGGGGACTCGCCCGGCGTGGCGAAGATGTTTGATGTGACGCCCGGTGCTTTTTCATCCCCGCCGGCCGTAGCCGCCGCGTCCGCGACTGCGCCAAAAACTTCTACGGGCACCCCAACCGGCTCCGTGCCGACCACTTTCTTATCGGTGGGGGGATCGTCTCGCGGAACCTGTTGATCCGCGGCATATTCTGCCACGCCCGTGTCCGTGTCGACCTCCGGCACATGGGGCTGCCCGGGGTAACCCTCCACGGGCGCGTCACTGCCACGCAGAGTTGACGTCGTCTCGGTCGCCGTCTCAAGCACCGCATAGCTGTCGCTGCGATCTGCGGTCGCTGTGATGACGTTGCCGGGCTTTGCCGCACGCGGCTTGATCGTGCGGCCGCTGCTCGATAGGCGCGTCCGCGCGGGGTCATCGGCAATCCCTTTCTCTTTGTCGTACTTCTTGCGCACGTTCGCGACAAACGTCGGGGAGACGCCGACATGCGTCGCGATTCGGTTGTCCGTCCAATCGTACTCAACGCTCAGAACAACCTTGACCGCCTCCTTCTTGGTGGTGTTGGTCATTCTCACGCCGTGGTGCTTGTTGGCCCCAGCCGCCTTCAGCTTGGCCGTCCGCAGGTCTCCATACTCGACCAAGCACTCGGTCTCGACCACTCCTCGCAGCCGCATTGCTGCGAGTCGATGGCCACCGTCGGTGACGAAGACGGCGTCGATTCCGACGTCTTCGCTCCGCACCACCATGACCTCGACGAGGGCAAAGACATCCCCTTCGTCCATCCGAACTCGGTATTGCCCCACGACCTTTTCGTCGGGGTTGCGCACTTGGACGTCTAGCTTGATGTCGTCAAGGCGAAACGTGCGCGTCTCCTGCCGCGCCCGCACCGGTGCCAGCTCGGTGCCGCAGTTTCCACCGTGGAAAGTGCCCCGGCGGACGCTGCCACCGGTAAGCAGCTGCTCTTCCACTCTACTGACCGCGTTCGCCGCCGTGGACTGTGTTTCTGCCGTCGACGGCCAGTCGTCTCCGCTGGCATCTGGGCCGCCCGCTGCCGGGGGTGCCACATGCTTGCCCTGTGCCAAACCCTGCCGTGGCTGCGCGGCACCTCCGGACAGATCGCAGACTTCCTCGGTCGGATCGACCTTATCGATCGCGCCCTGCGCGCCGTCCGGCGCATTCACCACGGCGGTGCCGCCGCCGCTCGGCTGGCGCTCAAAGTCCTGTGCGTGCGCGACCACCGGATTGTCGCTTACCCGCGCGCTCATGGCTTTACCTTGCGGCCACGTTTACCAGTTTGCGGCGCAGTGGCTTTTGCGCTGACGGCGAGACGGCTCTCGACCCATTCGCTGACTTCCGAGAGCCGCCAGCCAACGCTGTTTGGACCAAGCTGGAGGCGCGCTGGGAACGTGCCGGCGCGTTCCATGCGGTAGATGGTGCTGGCGCTCAGGCCTCCAGTAATTTCAATCACTTGCTGAAGTCGGACAATCTGCGCTTCTGATTTCATGTCATCTGTCTCCACGGCCGATCTGGTTCGGCCGTTGGAGGTCAGGATGCAGCAGCGAGCTTCAGTCAATAAGAGGCCAGTAGAGTCCTAACGTTCGGTAGGTTTCTGTGGACCGACGACGGCGAAACCGAGCTCATCGAGGCGCGCACGCAGCGCCGCAACATCTTTGTGCCACAAGCCGTTTTGGGGACGCCCCCCCTCTTTTTGGCCGATCGGCGCAACGACCGAGACAAGCGAGCGCGCCCTATCAAAACTTATCACGGTACTGTTGTCGTGATACGGGGCAATTCGAACTCTGTCGTGCTCGATAAATTCCGCGAGCACGTCGTGACCGGCCGAAAGTTTGCCATCGTGGACCATCAAGGGCCGGACTACATCCAGCCAAATGGCACAGGCCTGCGCGAGGTCCGGCGCAAACCGTTTGTTTCCGGGCGAAGGGTTGATCGCCTCGGTC
>CAINLT010000291.1 GCA_903850505.1 uncultured Myxococcales bacterium
CCATGTCGAACGGCTTGGCCAGATAGTCATCCGCGCCGCGATCCAGCGCGTGCACGCGCGTGTCCAGGTCATCGTTGGCCGTCAGCATGATGATCGGCGTCTCGAGCCCCAGCTTGCGAATGCGCCCTGCGACCTCGATGCCGCTGATCCCGGAAAGGCCAATGTCCAGCAGCGCCAGATCGAAGCGCTCGGTCTCCAGCGCAACCAGCGCCGATTCGCCCGTCGTGTGCCAGTGGACTTCAAAGCCCTCCTGACCGAGATTGACGCGCAACATCGTGCCGACGAGCGGATTGTCTTCAACTAGCAGCAGACGCATGCGGTCTTCCGTCCAACGATCAGCAAAGTGTAGAGGGCGACTGGCGGACTACTTGATGGCGCTCGCGGCCTTCAGGTACGCATCCTGCCACTTGGCGACGGTCTTCGCCGGGCCGGTCATCTTCAGGTACCACGCCTTGCCGGGCATCGTCACTTCCACGACGACCATGCGCCAGCCGGTCTTCGCGGCGCCCGCGGGGCCGTTCATGCTGGCGGACTTCAGCGCGCCGGCGATTTCAACGACCTTGGACGGGAACGCCGTGCCGGTCAGGTCGCGGATCTTCGCGGCTTCGCTGCAAGGCTTGCCGCCTTCCAGGTCAAACTGGCCGCACCAGCGCTCGACGTTGGCGTTCAGCGGAATGTTGGCGGCGAGCGACGAAATCGTCACTTCCGCGTCATCCGTGTCGCCTTCAACCTTGGGCGCGCTCATGACTTTCCACAGCATCGCGCGGGCGGGCTTGGCCTGCCATTCAGCCGGCGCTTCAAACGCCAGGCCATCGGCGGCGGCGCCCGGAATCGCGGCCGGCGCGGCGCCGGTGATCGCCGGGTGACCAGCCGGCATGGCGGGCTGCGCAGTGGCTTCAGTGGCGGCGCCCGGCATCGGCGGATGGCCCGGGGGCAGCTCGTTGGCGGCAGGAGCGGGCTGCTCAGCAGCAACGGTCGGAACCGCAACGGGGGCGGTCGTCTCGTCACGCTTGCAGCCGACGGCCAGGACGGACATCGCGAGGGTGGCGCTCATCGCGGAAAACATGCCAAATTTCTTCATCGGGACTCTCCATGAGGTGCGCAGGGTATCGCTGCGCGCGGCGCCGGGCTTCCGGCCAGATTGCCCGGACGTTTACGCTGCAAAGGCGCGTGACGCAAGCCCATCCGCGGTATTTCTTGCGATGTTCGGGCTGTAGCGCCGCCGACGCGACGTCTGCGCCCAGGCTACTTCGGCTTCAGCGAGTGGTAGTTCAACTGCGCTGTCGCCCGCACCGGGTCGCCGGTCCCCGCATACGTCGCGTAGATGTGGTACGTCGTTTCGGGGCCGCCCGGCTCGTTCTTGGCAGCCTGATTCACCAGCGACGTCCAGAAGTGGTAGCCCTTGCCGTTCTCCTCCGGGTGCAGAATGCTGACGGAAGAATCGACCTGGCTCGACGGGAAATAGCCGATCGCCGTCCCGAACTCCGTCGTCACGGTCGGCGGCGTGCTGCTCTTGGCCTTTTCCGGGTCGGCCCAGCGCAATTCCAGCAGCATGTTGGCGTGCGTGTTCTTGTCCGCGAAGATGCCGCCGTCCAGATCATACGTGTCCAGCTTGAACTGCTTGTTGCCGGGCGACAGCACCGCCTCCTGCGAGGCAATCGTGTGATCGCCGTCCAGCATCGACCCCGCCGTTCCCGCCAGCGCCATGACCGCGTCTTTCATCGTTCCGGGAATCCCCGGCCAGCTGCCGCTCGCCTTGACAACGCCGGTGCCAGACACGGTCCATAGGTCGCCGCTCGCCTTCTGCCCCAGCGCGACCACTTCGCCCGCGTAGTGCGCCGCCGTCTGCGGCCCGAGGCCCGTCTGCACGGTCTCGCTCTTGGTGAGAAGCTTCAACGTGCCCGTCAAGTTCTCGGTCGTCGGCTGCGCGGTCGCCGGATCGCCAATCGTGAACGTCACGTTGCCTGTCAGCGTTTGCGTCACGTCGACCGGAATGTTCGTTTCAACCGTCACCGGCGGATTCACCGTCAGTGTCAAATCCGGCGTGCCGGCCGGCAGACCGAGCGCCGCCAAGTGCGCCTCCGCGCCGGCAAACACCACCGCGGTCCCCTGCGGCACGGCCCAGACCTCGATGTAGCGCGCCGCCGGATCGTTGTCCGTCGTTGGCAGTTTGCCGATCTGCAGCCGCGCGTACGTCTGCCCACCGATTGTCTTGGTGCCCGCCACGCGCGCGGTCAGCGCGTACGTCGTGCCGCTCGCCCGCGTCACGGTATAGACCCAATGATCCAAGTTCGCCGGCGGGTCGTAGACGACGTCCGTGTTGATCTGCGTGTCCGCGCCACCGCTGCTGCTCACACTTGAACTGGCGCAACCGATCGCGGTTGCCGCACAGGCCAAGCCAACCCACACACACTCCCTGATCCAGCGTTTCATGATTGTGCTCCTGCATCTTGCGCTGGTGCATCCACTGCACCGGCGGCAAAATAGTCTCGCCGTGCGACGGTTTAGTCACAGGCGGGTCACGCCCTTTGACGTCAGGCTGCACCTTTGCCAAAGTCCGCGGCCCGAGCGAGACGCTCCCGAGGACGCCATGAATCCGTTGAAAGCCCTTCTTGCTACTGATCCCGACCTGCGCACGATGATTATCGCTGAAGAAGCGCGGCAGTTTTACACGGCCAAGCTGATTCCGTCGGAGAACTACGCGTCGACGGCCGTCATGGAGGCGACTGGAACGGTCCTCACCAATAAGTACTCGGAAGGCTACGCATTCAAGCGGTATTATGAAGGCCAGCAGTTCATCGACCAGATTGAGTCCCTCGCGATCGAGCGCGCCAAGGCGCTGTTTGGCGCGGAGCACGCCAACGTGCAGCCATACTCCGGTTCGCCTGCGAATCTGGCTGTTTACACGGGGCTGATCCCGAAAGACGCGGCGAACCAGCGCATTCTCGGCCTCGGACTGCCGGCGGGCGGTCACTTGACGCACGGTTGGAAGGTCTCGGCGACCAGTCGTTTCTTCCAGGCGGCGCAGTACGGCGTGGACTCCAGGACGCACCTGCTGGATTTCGGCGCGATCCGTGCCCAAGCGATGGAATTCAAACCGGCGATCCTGATCTGCGGCGCGACGGCGTACCCGCGCGTTATCGACTTTGCGATGTTCGCGGAAATTGCCAAGGAATGCGGGGCGCTGCTGGTCGCGGACATGGCGCACATCGCAGGGTTGGTCGCAGGTGGCGCGCACATGAGTCCGGTGCCGTACGCGGATGCGGTCACGACGACGACGCACAAGACGCTGCGCGGTCCTCGCGGCGGCATGATTCTGTGCAAGCAGCAGCACGCAGCGGCGATCGACCGCGCGGTATTCCCGGGACTCCAGGGCGGTCCGCACAATCACACGACGGCGGGCATCGCTGTCGCGCTGAAGGAGGCGGCGACGCACGAGTTCCGCACGTACGCTCACCAGATCGTCGCCAACTCGCGCGCTTTGGCGATGGCGCTCCAGTCTGAAGGCTTGCCGCTGGCGACGGGCGGATCGGACAACCACTTGATCCTGTTTGACGCCACTGCGCTCGGCGCGACGGGCAAGCAGGCGTCCAAGGCGATGGACCTGGCGGGTCTGGAAGCCAACTTCAACAGCATCCCGTTTGACACGCGATCGCCGTTTGACCCATCCGGGGTGCGCATCGGCACGCCGTCGCTGACTTCGCGCGGGCTGAAGGAAGCGGAGATGGCCCACATCGGCCGGTGGATCGCCGCGGCGATTCGCGGGCGCGAGGATGAGACGGTGCTCGCGCGCGTCCGTGGGGAAGTCTTTGACCTGATGGCACAGTTTCCGCCACCGGGCTTCGAGATGCCGTACCCAGAGCGGCCGTAGGCGGTTCCTCCGAGCCCTGCTTGCCGCGATCGGTGGGCGAAGGTCGAGGCGGGGGACAATTCCGGCTTCGCCGGGGACCTCCGCCCCAAAAAATCGACCTCCCCGCCGCAGTGCCCAGCTTCCGCCGGACACAGCTCCACAATGCGGTCCCGCAGCTCGCGCTGCGCCGCCCACC
>CAINLT010000292.1 GCA_903850505.1 uncultured Myxococcales bacterium
CAGTTCCACAAGGCCCAGCCGAGCCGGCCGGGCGCGGAGATCGCCGATCTGCACCGGCAGCTCGCGCCCTGGCTGGAGGTTTCGGCTTTTGCCCAGATCTGCGCGCTCGTGGTGCGTCAGGGCCAATTGACCGCGCTGGGAACCGCGCTCGCTTTGCCCGGATTTGTCGCCAAGGCCACGGCGTCGCCGGAACTGGTGGCGGGCATTGAGGCGCTGCTGGCGGCCCAGCATCTGGCGACGGAGACGCCGGCACAACTGGCGGAGATGCTGCAGGTCGACGCCAAGGCGGTCCTGGTGGGCCTACAGGCGGCCCAGACGGCGGGGCGCGCGATTCGCATCGCGGAAGACTATTGGGTGCTGACCAGCGAGGTGCAGGCGGCGCGCGATCGCGTGTTGGCGGCATTCGTCGACGCGGCGAGCTTCAGCACGGGCGAGCTCAAGGACATCCTGGGCCTGACGCGCAAGCACCTCATCCCGTTTGCCGAGTATTTGGACGGCGAACGCCTCACCGTGCGCGATCCAGCCGGGAATCGCCGCGTGCGCGAGCGGGCCCGCGATGCCTGGCTTGCCCGGCAGGCGGTCGACGAGGCGGCACCGTGAGCGCCGACCGCGCGGTGCGCTACACGACGCTGGCGAGTCCGCTCGGCCCGCTGCTGTTGACGGGCGACGGCGCCTCGCTGACTGGCGTCTACCTGGCCGAGCACCGGCATGGGCCCGCGATCGCCGCGCATTGGCAGCAGGCTGACGCCGCCGCGCCGTTTGCCGCCGCGCGTCAGCAGTTTGACGCCTATTTTGCCGGGACGCTGCGCGCTTTCGATCTGCCGCTGCAGCCGGTTGGGACGCCGTTCCAGCAAGAAGTGTGGCAGGCCCTGCTGGCGATCCCGCACGGCCAAACGCTCAGCTACGGCGAATTGGCGCAGCGCATCGGCAAGCCGGAGGCCGCGCGTGCGGTCGGCCTCGCCAACGGCCGCAATCCGCTGTCGATCGTGGTGCCGTGCCATCGGGTGATCAGCGCGTCCGGGGCGCTGACGGGCTATGGCGGTGGGATGGCGCGCAAGGCGTGGCTGTTGGCGCACGAGCAGGGCCGGCCGTTGCCGCTGCTCGATGGCCAAACGCAGTTGCTGTTCAAGCTTTAGGGCTGGTCTTTACGCCGGTGATGCGGCGATCGTCGGCCGTCTCGATCGGCGGCGGCTCATCGGCTACGGGGAACGGGCCGGCGCCAAGATGCGGAACGGGACCCCACGCCTGCCATTTGCCAGTCGGCGTGCAGAGGCGAATGCGCCGCGGTTCAAAGCCGCGGTGCTCCAGTTGGCCGACAAAACGCCCGAGCAGCGCGTCAAAATCCGGCGCATCGCGGATGATAAACTGGATGACGAGGTGAAACGGATCGGAGCACTGCGTCTCCGCGAAGTAGCGCTTGCGACGCCGTTCTTCCTTCTCAAAGACTGTGACCTGGAACACGTGGTCGCGGCCGAGCTTGCTGGCTTCGAGCTGGAAACGTGCGTGTTCGTTGATCATAACGGCACCGACGCCAATGGGACGCTCACGGCATTCTGTGAACCGCGCGCGGTC
>CAINLT010000293.1 GCA_903850505.1 uncultured Myxococcales bacterium
ATGGACGGCGGCCGGTATGTACACGACGGTCTTCGTCGATGGCGTGCGCTACGCGGGGCACTCGGACGTGGACTATTGCGCGTCGCGTGCGTGGCCCGAGGTTGCCGATCTGCTCCGCGCGTTGCCGGCGGCGTTGGATGCGACAAATCGAGCGCGTGGCGGGACTGACGAGTTCCGGCGTCACAGCGCGCCAGCCGAAACTCCGCTGCCAAGCATGCCGCGGGTCACTGCGGGCTACGTGCAAGCTCCGGCGTCGCTTGCGCCGTCCTTACCGAACAGTCTGACGGTCACGCCAGAACAGCTCTGCTTGGAGATCGCCAACACATTGCAGGCGACGCATTTGTGCAACGTGCTGACCGTCCAGATGAAGGCTGGAAGTGCCCGAGTTCTTTTCACGACCCACCAAGCCAGGCACCGGCTTGAGCTCTGGGACGCGCTCGCCTCACACGTTGTGGATCGGCTGGATGCGACACCTCACGCCGTGACGATGGCGCCCACGGCGTTCCGCGTGGACGACAAACTGGTCGCGCCTTGGGTGTTGCGGATCGACGCTGCGACGGACGCGGGACTTCAGGCGGCGATACGCGAGGTCCGGGCCGCGTTCATGCTTGCTGACCTTGACGGGGCGGGCAGGTAGTCAACGCAATTTTGGACCTTGAAGCGCGAGTGGCTTGGCGCGAACGGCGAGCGCGCTCTATGGCAAGATGGGTTGGTTCGACCGGCGCAAACACAGTCGGAGCACGGGGACTCGTTCGCGCGATCGCCACGAACGTCTGCTTGGCGTGCGGTTTCTGCCGATTGGAAGGACGGTTCTTTTGCAGCGGCAGATTCCTCTTTGTCGCTAGATGGTTACGAAGCAAAAATGACGTCGATGATGCGGCCTCCCGTCATGAGATCATGACAATCTTGACTCCCAGCAATTTCATGGGGTTGCCGCGCGCGCATTCGTCACGAAACGTCCTGTCATGTTCAGAATAGTCTTGACTATCAATGGCCTGACACAGGCCACGCGTCACGTGGAAGCTCCAGTTAAACGTCATTAGAACATGACGCTGGCCAGCAAAACGACGCAGAACACGGCAGCAACCACGTCCGCGCGGGGATGAAAGGGCGCGTAGGCCGGTCACGTGATCGCCAAAACAGTCCCAACGGCTGCCGCGAGGAGCTCCGACGAAGTCGCAACTTTCGGCGCCCGCGCGAGCCAGTCGCCGGGGCGATTGGCCCCAACCAAAGTCGCTCCTTTCGCGTTGACCTCAGTCATTGAGCCAAATTAATGAAATCATTGTTATTTTGCTCCGCGCGTCGCGGGGTGGCGCCGGGCGGGGCACTCGCAAGGGCGCCGATGAACGGCGCGGCAGGGTGGAGAGAATCGCCCTACGCCAAAGGAATCTATTCGTGAGGGGGAACTCGACTAGCTGGCAGCGAACGCGAAGTGGCATGGCCAACCAGGTGGACGCAGCACCCGGCGCGGTGTCGTGGGTGCACGCATTGACTCCCTGACAGGCGAGCGGCCGCGGGCGCAAACTCGCGGTCGGCAGTAGGTCATTCTTACGAGCAGTCCGTATGCGCGCGTGCATCACTCAAAAATACTGGCGGGCGATGACGGTCGACCTCGGCGGTTACTGCCGACGTGAACGCGCCAGGCGCAGCCAGGTTCTCAGCTCTTCGCTGGATTGACGACTCAGTTCCTCGAACACTCGCCGCATGATCTCCTCGCGATCAAGCTTGGTCAGTTCGTCGCCTACCAGCTCAGCCGCGTCAACGCCGAGCGCGCGGGCCAGCCGCCACAGTACGTCGAGGGACGGGTTGCGTTCGCCGCGTTCGATCTCGCCCAGGTACTTCGGGTTCAGGTCCGCGATCTCGCCGAGGTGGTCTTGCGTCCACGAGCGGGCGTTGCGCAAAGTCTTGATGTTGTGGCCGAAGTGCTTGAGGTCGTCGGTGGTCGCCATGCCGGAAGTGTCGGTTGGGCATCGTCGACATTGAACCTGCTATAGGCCTTGAGAAGGCTTGTGATTGGCGTACAATCGTACATGTCTGCCGCCGTTCTTGTCATCCGTTCTTGGTGGCGCGCTGTGGTTCGACCAGGACCATAACGCGATCCTCGGATGACGCAGCCCAAACACGCAAGGAGCGGAAGCGCGGATGGCATTCAATCTTGACCACTTCCAACTTCAGTTTTCCCAGAGCGACTGGAGTCGTCAACTCGCCGGGGCTGCGCAACGCCTGCAGCCCGCAGGGTTCGGCGGCCCAATTCAGTTCACGCAGGGCGCTGCGGCGAGCATCATCTCTGGCGACCACGTTGCCCGTGTCGCCGATGCCGGCTTTTCGCGGCTTGCCTCAGGTCAGGCCGCCGCGGCGAATAGCATCGTCGCTGCCACGCAGGCGTCCGGCGACCAGATGGCAGCAGCGACCCAAGCGTCGGCAGATCAGATATCGGGCGGACTGAACATGCTTGGCGTGGCGTCGGTGGTCCAAACGGCCACGCTCGCCTATGGCCTCTACAAGGTCCACGACGAGCTCAAGTCGATCCATCAGGAGATCAGTTGGTTCGGGCAAACGCTCGTGCAACTCGGACTGGAGCAGCGTATCCAAGCTGAGCGGCAGACGGAAGTGTCCAAAGAGATCCTCAAGGCACTTCACGAGTCGCGTCGCATCGAAGCGCGCCAATTGATCGAGCAGGGCGAGCGCAACGCCCAAGCGGGATTTCTTGAAGACGCGGTTGACCGCTTCACCAAGTCGCTGGAATACGACAATACTGATCCAATCGCGTGGGGAAACATCGCGCTGCTTCATGTGAAGCAGGGCCGTGTCGACGACGGCGAGGCGGCGTACAAGCGCGTGCTCGCTTTCGCCAGCGCACAGCCAATCCTTGAGGCGGAGGCGATCCGTTCGTATGCGCGGCTCTTGGGCGCCAGCGAGCGCTGGTCCGAAGCGTCGACGCTGCTATCAACTCTCGGAGCGCGCCTAGCAGGCTGTTGAAAAGATGCCACCCGAAGCACCCCTCAGCCGGGTTTTCGTCCGACGTCGCCACATGACCGTCGATTTCCGAGCCTTTCCGCCGCCGCTGCGGCTTCGTCTTGGTGCCTTTCGCGGCTCTTTGGCGGC
>CAINLT010000294.1 GCA_903850505.1 uncultured Myxococcales bacterium
GAGGCGGCCCTTCACAAGATCGAGCGGCACGTCGAGAAACGCGGGCTTGCTTTTGCCCACCTTCGGCCGAACTTCTTCATGCAGATGCTGGCCGGCGGAGCCATCGGCAAACGAATCCGCGAACGGGGCGAGATCCGCATCCCCGCCGGCGAGGCCCGGCTCTCGTACGTCGACGCGCGCGACGTGGCCGCTGTCGCTGTCCGCACGCTCACCGACGCAGCGCTGGCGGGGCGTGGCTACACGCTCACCGGCGGCGAATCGCTATCGCTCGAGGAGATAGCAGCGAAAGTGAGCAAAGCAGCTGGACGATCGATCCATTACGTATCGCTTTCCGAAGACGAAGCGCGCCGCGACCTCGCGGCGAGCGGCTTCCCTCCGGCCTGGATCGAGCGACTCATCGGCTTCTATCGCCTGGTTCGCTTGGGCGCTTGCGCTCCCATCTCACCCGACGTGGCCACCGTCCTCGGGCGACCGCCGATTTCCATGGACAGCTTTGCGCGAGACCATGCGCCGGCGTGGCGGCGCATCTCTATCGAGCCATAGTTGTAGCGGCGCGAAGGTCGAGCTGAGCGCTCTGGATGCCGTTGCGTAGCCGACGCGCGACGGGATGCGCGACGTGCGGATCGGCAGGTCTGGGCCGGCACTTCGCACCGCGGGCACCAGTCGACGACGTTGGAGTCAACGGCGATTTGGCCTAAAGCAACATGAAGCCCGTCGCTCTTTGCGGTGCAGCACGCAGTTGAACGACTGGGTTTGAGCGGCTCGGGCCGGCCGCGGGTGCATCGCTTCGCCTGAACACCTGAAAATCAGACGACTCTGGGCCTTAACGGGCTCGTTGGACCGCCCGAGACTGACCGTCAGGCGCAGTTGCGGATGGTCTGCGGCAGCGTGGAGTTCGGTTCCAGTCTGTAGCCACACGCCGACGCCACTTCCCGCGCTGAACCTACCGGTCACCGTCGAACTATCTCATGGTCGCCCGAGGGCTCGCGCCTATCTTGCCCCCTGAGGCGCTTGCAAATTCCTCGCAGGTCGCGCGGACGGGTAGGGACTCGGCATCGGGCGTCACCGCCGTTGGCGTAGCTGCGACGAAATAGAAGCGCCGAGGCAAACCTCGTGATTGGCTCTCGGACCTCTCTCCAGTTCCTCGTCACTGTTGCTGTCGCGGCTGCTTCCAACGCATTCGCAGCCTCGCCCGCCCATCCGCCGGCCGCCGGCGTTGCCGCGGTTTCCGCACCATCGCTTGGCTCGGCCGCGGCTTTCGCAGTCCTCGCTGGCTCGTCCGTCACGAGCGTGGGTGCGACGACGCTGGATGCAAGCGTGGGCGTCGATCCAGGACTCACGGTGACCGGCTTTCCACCCGGACTTCTCACCGGCGGCGCAATCCACTCGGGCGACACAACGGTGCAAGCGGCGAAGGTCGATCTGGGCATCGCGTTCGATGCCCTCTCTGCCGATGGGTGCACGAACGACTTGAGCGGAGTGGACTTGGGTGGGCTGACGCTCGTCCCCGGGGTCTACTGTTTCTCGGCCGCCGGGAGCTTGACGGGAACGCTCACGCTCGACGCCCAGGGCAATCCCGACGCCGTGTTCATCTTCAAGCTGGGCAGCACACTGACCACCGGCAGCGGCGCGACGGTCGCGCGGATCAACGGCGGTCAGGACTGCAACGTCTTTTGGCAAGTCGGCAGTTCCGCGACGATCGGCGTGGGAACGACGTTTGTCGGCAATATTCTTGCGTTCACCAGCATCACCGTGAACACCGGCGCGACTGTCTCCGGC
>CAINLT010000295.1 GCA_903850505.1 uncultured Myxococcales bacterium
CGGCCGCGGCCTCGGCCGCCTGTTTGAAGAACTTGAAACGATGGAGATTTTTGACCGCGGCTACGACTACGTCTTCTACGACGTGCTCGGCGACGTGGTCTGCGGCGGCTTTGCCGTGCCGATGCGCGATGGCTACGCGGAAGAAGTCTACGTCGTCACGTCAGGCGAGTTCATGAGCCTGTACGCTGCCAATAATATTGCCCGCGGCATCGCCAACTATGCGGAACAAGGCGACATCCGCATGGGCGGCCTGATCGCCAACGTCAAGGATCTGGCGTTTGACCGCGCGCTGATCGAGAAATTCGCCGAGAAAATCGGCACGCACGTCGTCTGGTACCTGGAGTGGAACAAGGTGGTCTACGAGGCGGAGCGGCGGCGCAAGACCGTGCTGCGCTATGCGCCGGATCACCCGTTTGCCCAGGAATGGCTGGACATGGCCGACGCGCTAGAGAAGAAGGCCAAGCCGCACATTCCGCATCCGATGAGCGACACGGAGCTGGACGTGTTCCTGGAAGATCTGTTCGGGATTCAGGCGGAGGAATAGCGTTCAGGCGATTCGCCGACACACGCTACCGCCGCCGCGTCACCGTCTGCATGACCTGTTCCGCCAGCCGCAGGGCACCGTGAAAGCCCATCCAGGGCGCCGGCTGCAGGAAGTGCCGCTGCTCGCTGGGAAAGCCGAATTCCAGGAACGGCACGCCGCAATCGCCCAGCAACTCGCGCTCGATCGTCGTCCCAATCGCGATGGACGTCCCGTGAAGCGACGTCCCTGACCCTTCGCCCGCCAACCCGCGAACCTGCTGCGGCGTCGGATCGATCAGCCACTCCACGTCCTTGGGCAGCGTCACGCCGTGCTCCGCGAGCATCGCCTCCACCTCCCGCTGGCCGCCCAGGCGGAAATGCGTCACGCCGAGCACCGTCGGCGTCATGTTCAGCTCGCTGAGCAGCAGGATCAGCCCGACGAGACGCGGCGCCTCGGCAAAAGCCGCAAACCGTTGGCCACGCAGGACACGGCGCGCCAGCTCAGCGAGCGGCTTGGCGGTCTGCAGCTCCGCGGCGACAAACGCATCGGCGCGCGCCTGCGGAATCTGCATCGCGTCGGCGACCTGCTTGATCCACCGCTGCGTACCGGCAAAACCCATCGGCACCGCGACCTTGTGCACCGAGCCGGCGGGCAAGCCGGGCGTCTTCTGCAGTTCCCGCAGCTGCCCATGCGCCCACGGCAGCACCAGATGGCCGCGCGCCTGCGTCGTGTGCGAAAGCCGCGCGTACGGCTCGCCCGCGAGGTAGACCGACGTCGCGCGCAGCCCGATTCCCGCAAGCAGCCGCCGCACCTCCGCGACGTTGCCCTGGCAGTCGCCCTCAAAGCGGTCGAACGGCACGCCCAGCACGCTCACTTGATCGGGCTGCACATGGACTTCAAAGCGCTCGTACTGCCGGCGAAAAATCGCCGCGACGGTCGCCGCGTAGCCCGCGTACAGGTCATCCTGATAGTTGCGCGTGGCGATCGCCAGCACGTCCACGCCGGTCTTCTGGCGCAGGCGCTCCACCACCGGGCCCAGCGGCTGGGCTTGGAGGGAAACGGGCGTCGACGAGTCAATCACCACGAGCTGGCTGCCCAGGCGGCGGGCAAACGCGATGATCTCCGACTCCAGCTGCTCCGTGGAGCCCTGGATGAGATCCTCGTCGATGAACTGCGAGTAGCGCATCCGGTTGTGCGCTTCCGTGCCAAAGTCGTGCGCGCTCAGGTGCTGCTGCGTCTTGACCTTGCACCCGACCGAGGCATGGCACATGCAGAGCGCGTCAGCGACCGCGTGCGCCGCCAGATACACGCCAAAAAACGGCGTGTGGCTGCTGCTGCGGATCACCAGGTCGTCGAGCGTCAGGTCCTCGTACACGCGGACTCCTCAAGTGGCGGAAGCCGCGACCATCTGCGACGGCAGCACAAGGCGCGCAACCGCATCCGAGTCGTCCGGCAGCTGCGCATGTTCCTGAAACGTTTTGTAGAACGTGTCCTGCAGCGCGCGATCCACGGTCGCGAGAACGCGCGGCACTTGCCGCCAGCCCAGCCGGATATCGCCGTGTTGCAGCAGCGGAATGCCGCGCTGGCTCAACTGGTCGCGCAGGAAACCCGCGCCGTAGAACACGTCGTAGGCGCTGCGGGACAGCATCTGCCGCAGGCTGCTCGTCGCGGGAAACAGGCAAAATGGCCGATCCACGCGCAGGTCGTGCAGCACGCGCGCGACGCGCTGCCAATTCGCCTCGTCCTGCGGCCCCTGGATGAAGATCGCGGTCGTGAAACCCAGTTCGTCAAACAGCGTCAGCTCGCCCAGCTCTTCCTGGGCGATGCGCCGCAGGTCAAAACTGCGCACGGAGCCAACGTTGTAGGCGGCCCGCAGCGGTTTGTCGGCCCACTGCCGGCGGAATTCGGCGATCGCTGCGACCGCGACTTCGCGACCCGGCAGGTCCAGCACCGCGGCTGCCGGTCGCCCCGTCGCTTGGGCAATCGCCTGCCAAAATCGGTCGGTCGCGTCGAGGCCCACGGGCAGCGGCACTTCGATCGACTGCTGCTGCCATTGCTCCAGCGCGACCTTGCGCAAGCCGACGAGCATGTCCGGACCCGGGTGAACCAGCCACCCCGCATCGGCGGCGCGCAGAAAATCGTCCAAACCGGAACGTTCATTCAGCACCGCGTTCAGCGTCAGCCCGAGCGCGGCGAAGCCGTCGGCCAATTCCTCCCGCTCCTCCGGCTGCAGCGACACGCCCACGAGGTTCACGCGGTCCTGGCGGTCCACGAGCGTCGGCCGCGACGCGCGGGCCAGCAGCGTGTACACCGTGTCCAGGATCTCCGCCGGCGAGCGCGGCTTCAGGCCGTGCGTCACTTCCGCTTCCACGCGAATGCCCAGATCGCGCGCGGCTTTGCGCGCCACGTTCACCACGTTGTCGCCGATCATCACGGTCGGACAGGTCGAGAGCACGATAATGAGGTCCGGCTGCAGCGACGCGTGCACAAGTTCAATCGACCGCCGCAGCTTGGCGTTGCCTTGACCGGTCACCAACTCGTCTTCCCGCATGTTGGTGCACAGGAATTTATAGGCGAGATCGCTCTGCACCCGGCCGCCGGTCTTGGGCAGGACGTTGGAACAGTCGCGGTCCGAGTGGATGACCACGGCGAATCGGCCGCGCAGGCGTGAGAGGAGCTCCGTGGCGCCCTGGTAGCTGCACGCCTCCTGCGCCAACAACGCACCGGGATACATGCGGTGCGGGCGGTGACGGGGCATTCGGCTCCAGCGGCGGCGTCAGCAGAAGCGCCGACGGTGCCACTGTGCCCGCAGGGGCCATTCAGGTCAAGGCGCGGCGCGGCAAAGCAGCGGGATCCACGGACTATTGGACGTGCGCACCAGCGGCCTTGGCCGCCTCCAGAAAACCGTCGACGTCCGCGGGCGTAACGAACCAGCGGGCTGGCCCGTCCAGCACGACGCCGCCTTCGCGCATCGTCGCCCACACGCGCGCGCGCTGGTCGCCCAGCAGGTAATATCCGGTGTAGAACCCTGGCAGCCCGGTTCCCGCCAGCCGCATGCTCAGCTTGGCCGGCGTGCGCTGCACTTTCACGCCCAGCAGCGGCAGCGTGTACGTGCGCAGCAGGGTGTGGACGACGAGCGTGCCGTCGGCGATCTCAAACCGCAGCCGCTCCGCGCCAAAGAAGCACAGCGCCACCAGCCAGGTGGCCAGCACCGGCATCAGGATCACCGTCACCAGCAGCGTTACCTGCAGCGGCAGGCCGTGGAGCTTGGCGGCCTCACCCGGGAGCGTCAGCACGCGCGTGACAACGAGCACCGGCGCCAACGCGATCAGCGCCAGCACGATGCCGGTTATCCTGCGGGACTTGCGCCAATTCTGCGGCGGAGCAAACGACAAGGGCACGTGGGAAAGCTTGCTCATGGACAACCTGACGTCGATTAAAACCCGGCGTGCGGACAGGATAGCCCGACGCGTGGGCAGCGCAATCTCCGCCCGCGGCTACTTGGCGCGGAAGCTGTCCGTCCAGACCGGCGGCGGCGGCGCCGAACCGTCCTTCAGCATGGCCTCCCAATCCGCATCGGCGAGCCGTTTGATTTCGTGCACGTCGACTTCGTGATAGCGGAACGTCGGGCCCACGAACGTCTCCGCACCCGTGCACGTGTCCACCGTCAGCACCATCAGGCTCACGTTGCCCGTCGCGACGTGCAGCACATCCGGCCCCGGCAGCGGTCCTTGGTTCGCGTTGGTGTGCACGTCGGCGATCGTCGGCTTCCACTTGTCCAGACTCTCCACGCGAAAGAAGAGCGACGTGTACCAGCCGCTGTACACCTGTCCGCACATGTTGCCTTGGGCGATGACGCTCTTGAGGAACGTCTGGTCGGCCAGCGACGTGCCCTGCCCGGCCACTTCGTGCTCCGCCGCCGTTTGCAGCTTGCCCATGACGTCCTGCCAGTTGGTGAAAAACTGGTTGAGGTTCTGCTTGACGTCCGATTTCACCGCCGGCGCGTTGGCCAGCGCCTGATTGGCGACCGCGCCGAGCAGCTTCATCCGCGCGAAGAACTGCGGATACGGCTCCACGTACGCACCGGGATGCTCGCACACCGCCACGGCCGTATAGCTCTGCTTGGCGTAGAGCAGCGTGTCGTGCCGCAGTTGCGCCCAGGACGCCAGCTGCGTGTTGGCCATCTTGTCCCGCCAAGCCGGCGTGCGCAGCGCGAACGGGAACTTCACGTCGGTCGTCGGCGCGTTCAACTGCCGCAAACTGTCCAGCCACAAATTGTACAGGTTGCCCTGCCAGAAAGCCGCGTCGTGCTGGTCAATCAGCCAGCGCAAGGCGTGCAGCGCGCCCCAGTACGGAAACTGCGCGAAGTCCGGCGCGAGCAGCGGCAGCACCTGGTCGTTGCCCAGCGCAAACAGCGCGTCCAGCGGGTTGGGCAGCACGCGCTCGACCTTCTTGCCGTCGTGGATCACGCGGTCAAACGTCACATTGCTGAACACGTACGAGTCGATGACGAAACGCTGGCCCAGGAGCGCAAACGCCGGCGGCTGCGGGGCCGCCTCGCTCGTCGTCGGATCGACCTCCAGCACCTGACTGGCGATCTGCTGCGTACCGTACTGGCCACCCGTCAGCGCACCAACGGCGGCGTCAATCTGGGTGGCCGTCAGCGCGGCGATGTCCGACACCGTCGTCCATTTCTGGTCGGCCGCGAGCTTCTGCACGCCGGCGATGTTGATGTAGTCCACCGGCCCAACCATCAGCGCCAGCAGGTCGTCCGCCGTTTGCAGTTCCGGCGCGACGTTGCCCGCCTGCACCGCCTGCCCCAACAGCATCGCCAGCATCGCCTGGCGCGGCCGCCACTTCCAGTTGCCGGCCGCATCCTGCTCGGCGAAGCGCAGGTCCGTCCGGCCAAGCCACATCATCGCGCGGAAGTACTGCTCCAGCTCCGGCACGCCGGCGTAGTGACCGCGCGGCTTGAACTGGCTGAAATCCAACTTGCGCGGGCTGCCAAAAAGCGTGATGTCCGCCATCTGCTCGGCCGCCACCGCGTTCAGCAGGTCCGCAACCTGGCTGTCGACCGCGCCGCCCGTCAGGCTCGGCAGCGTCTTGCCCGCCAACAGGCTGCGCGCCACGGTCAGGTACAAATCCGCGTCCAGCTTGGCTGCCTGCGCATCCGCCGCCGCGCCGAGATTCAGCCCCGGCAGCGCCGCCTGCGCCTTAGTCAGCGTGTCGTCGATGATGCCGATCAGCGCAAACTGCTCCAGCGTCTTCAAAATGTCGTCGTAGGAAGCATGCAGCGCCTGCAGGATCGCGTCCGTCGTCACCACAACGGGCAGGTCCTTTTGGAACACCTCCAGCAGCGCTTGCGCCATCGTGTCGCGCTGCAGCCGATCGGAGACGACAAAGCCGTTGGCGTGCAGCTTGGCCTTTTCGCCTTCGGTCAGCGTCAGCTTCTGATCGACGAGGTCCATGTTCTTGGCCAGCAGCGGATCAGCGGGCGGCACAATCGGCTTCACGGCGTCAGACGGCGTGTGCAGCGCGAGGAACTGCTCCAGCGTCATGGTCTTGGCGTCGGCGACGACTGGCGCGTAGGCCGTCAGGAACGCGGCCTTCTGCGCGGTCACGGTCGGCTTGCCGGACACGGGCACGCCGATGTCCTCGCCAGGACTCGTGGCGGGCGCGTTGCCAGCACACGACGCAAGAACGACGGTGCCGAACAGCGCGACGAGGCATACAAAACGCGGAGCACGCATGGCTAACCTCCAGTAATTTGGGCGCAGCAAGGAAGCAGCGCCGCGCGGACCGTGACCGAGAAGACCACGGGCGGGACATTCCGCGCAGACAAGATAGGTGATAGCGAAAGCGGTGCTTGCGGCGTCAGACCTGCGCGGGAACCAATGCGCGGCTGGGGCTATCGGCGCAGCTTTTCTGGATAGTCCTCGCCAAATCGCCAACTGAACGCCGGCGCGGCGAGTTCCATGTCAGCCGGCCAATGAATGCCGGCGTGCCGCCAAAAATCCACGAAAACATCATAGTCGTCGAGGTCGTATTCGTCATCGGCAAAGGCCGGACCTGCGGCAAATGGCGCCGGTTCAGGGGCAAAGAACCGCGCGAAAAACGAGGGCTTGGCCGGCTTGGCCGCCGCCTCTTCCGCATCGAGGTTGCGCAGGTACGGCGCGATCGCCGCTTCAGACACGGCAAATTTGCGCGCCAGCACCGCCGCGTCGCCGCGCCACGCCTCGGACAGGCCAACCGCATCCGCCACCGTCGCCGTCATGCGCGCGGGCCGCGAACTGAACTGATCGACCACGGCGCCGTTTTCCACCAGCACGTGCGCCCAGTAGCGGCCGTCCTCCACGAAGACGACGGACGCCACGAGCCGCAGGTCCTGCGTCACCGCCTCAACCGCCGCCACGTCAAGGCCGACGAACTGCTCCGGCCAGAACACCACGACCCAGCCGTTTTGGGGCTGAAAAATCAGCGTGTTGCTGGCGAATTCGTCACTGACGTCAACGGACTCGCACGCCACGCCTTTGGCTTGAACGTGACGCGCGATCGCCGCCGAGACGGCCGCAGCATCATCGGTGCGAAAAGCTGTCGTGCTGACAAATGCGCCCACCAAGACTCCGCCGCAAGCTGCCCCGCAGCCTGCGCCACTACGTTGCTCCGCGCATGGCTTTGGGTCAAGCGGGTTCATGGCGTGGTCTTGTCGGTCACATATTTCTGCGCCGTCCATTTCTTGTGGAGGTCGACGGAGATCGCCCGTTGCGCAGCGATCTCGGCGTAGACGCCGGCTGACGTCGTCTTGGTCCGCGGCAGGTCCGGCTTGGTGTAGTCGACGCGGAACAGCCCGAGTCGCGGCTCCTTGCCGTGCGCCCACTCAAAATTGTCGAGGATCGACCAGTGCATGTACCCGCGGATGTCCACGCCGCGGGCAATCGCGCTCGACAGCACCGCCAGGTGCTCGATCAAGTAGCGCGGCCGCTGCACGTCGTCAGCGTCCGCCGTGCCGTTCTCCGTGATGTACAGTGGCAGCTTCCAGCGATTGGCAGCGTGCGCGATCACGTCCAGGAAAACGCCCGGATTGATCTCCGTGCCGAGTTCGCTGTGCGGCAGGTTGGGATCGTAGCTCGCGACGTCCGTGATCGGCAGCGCGTCGATGCCCGCGAGCAAGCCCGGGACCGCCTGCGCGCGCGATGGGCCGTAGTAATTCAGGCCGATCCAGTCCAGCGATCCCTTGAGTTCCGGGTAATTGCCTTCCGGCGGCGTCGTTGCGGCATTCGTCGCCTTCCCGTCCAGATCCAGATCGAGGTTGCCTGTCGTGAGCGCGTCCAGCCACGCGTCGTTGGCTGCGTAGTTCAGGCGCGCCGCCGCCGCGATGTCTTCCGCCGACTTCGGGTCCAGCGGCAGGAAGGGCATGGACGCCATCGCGCAGCCCACGGATTGCGCGACGCCATCGCCATCGGCGTCCACGTCGTCCAGTTGCCGCACAAGTGCCGCCGCTTTGCCGTGGGCAAACGCGAGGTTGGCGAACACGGCGCGCGCGCCTTCAATGTCCAGCGCGAAGCCCGGCGGCAGGGAGCCTTGCAGGTAGCTGCCCGCGATGACGGAAAACGGCTCGTTGATGATCGGGTACTCGTCGACGTAGCCCTTGACCTGCGGCACGACCCACGCGACGAACGCTGCGAAGCGATTGGCGAATTCCGGGTTGTAGACGCCGAGCATGTCCACGGGGCAGGACTTGATGCTGGCGTTACAGCCGGTCGGACTCGCGACGTCGGTCGGCGTCGTCCAATGAAAAAATGTCAGGAAAACTTTGATGTTGTGAGCGCGCGCCGCTTTCAGCACGTCCAGCACGTGGTTCATCTCCGCTTGGTCGAACTGCCCCTGCTTGGGCTCAATCCGCGGCCAATCGATGGAAAACCGGAAAGCTGTCAGCCCCAGCGCAGCCATCTGGTCGATGTCCGTCTGCCATTGCTCGCGAAATCCGGACGCCTTGCCGCTGTGCTCCCCGTTGCACTTGCCCAGGTCTTCCCACTCCGACCAGTTGGACACCACGTTCTTGTCGCCGGGCATCCACGTCCCTTCGCCTTGATACTGGGCGATCGCCGAGCCAAACAGGAAGTTCTCCGGAAAGACAAACGGCGGCTGGCCCATCGTCAGCGGTTTGCCGTCGTAGACAACCGGCGTCGCGGTCGTCGCACGCGCCGCGTCGCAGGCCGCAAGGAGCACAAAGGTCAACAGGATCAGCAGGAGGTGGCGCATGACGCGTTCATGCGCCCAAACCGCAAGAACGTCAATTTTCGCGGTTTGAACCGGCGCTGGTACACTGGTGGGATGCGCCGACGCGGCGTGCGGGCGGAAACGGCGTGGGACGAACGGCAAGGCAATACACGTGGATCCTGACCGTGCTTCTGGAGGCCTGTGGTGGCCCGGCGGCACCCGCGACCGGCGGCGAAGATACCGCATTCACGAGCGGAGACGCTGACTTATTGGCCGATGCAGGTGCGGACGCGCAAGGCAGCGACGCCGCGCCGCTCGCCGACGCTGTGGACGCGACTGTGAACCCCACGCTCGACGTCGCGCCCGACGCCGCCGATGCCAAGGACGCCGCTGCCGGCTGTGATTTTCCGGCCAAGCCCGCCGCAGGTGAGCCAGGCGCGAGCTGCAGCAAAGCAGAGGACTGCGACAGCGGCTTCTGCGTCGAGGCCGCACAGGGCAAGATCTGCACCGCCGCGTGCGTCAGTTGCTGCCCAAGCGGCTTTGCCTGCGCGTCCTTTCCCGGCAACGACGCGGTCTTTGCCTGCATGCCCAAGTTGACGGCGCTTTGCCGCCCATGCAGCGCCGACAGCGACTGCGCCGCGCTCAGCAACGGCGCCTTGTGCATCGGCAGCGGCAAGAACGGCGCGTTCTGCGGCGGACTGTGCGCCAGCGACGGCGATTGCCCCAACGGCTACGGCTGCGCCGCCAGCAAGGGCAGCCAGGGCGCGAGCAAGCAATGCGTCAGCAAATCGGGGACGTGCGACTGCTCGCCGCGGTCCATCGCCGACGGCGCCACCACGTCGTGCCAGATCAGCAATGCGATCGGGACGTGCACGGGCGGGCGCAAGTGCCTCGCGAGCGGCTTGAGCGCATGCGACGCGCCGGTGGCCAGCACGGAGGTCTGCGGGAACGCCGTCGACGACGACTGCAACGGCGCAACCGACGAACCCGACAGCCTGGGCTGCACGAAGTGGTATCCCGACGCCGATGGCGACGGCTTCGGCTCCAACGTCGCGCTCTGCTTTTGCCAGCAACCGACCAGCGGCTTCAGCGCCACGAGCGGCGACTGCAGCGCCAGCGACCCGGCGAACCATCCCGGCGCCAAGGAAGCCTGCAATGGTGTCGACGACAACTGCAACGGCAAGACAGACGAGGGCTTCCCCGATCTGGACGGCGACGGCATCGCCGACTGCATCGACACCGACATCGACGGCGACGGCGTGGCCAACAGCGCCGATTGCGCGCCGAACAACGCCAGCGTGCATCCCGGCGCGGTCGAACAGTGCGACGGGCTGGACAACAACTGCGACGGCGCGACCGACGAAGAATACGCCAGCGGCTGCAAGTTCTACCTCCGCGACGAGGACGGCGACGGCTTTGGCATCGCCAGCGACGCGAAATGCCTGTGCGCCGCGGCCGGCGTGTTCAGCGCGCTCGCGGGCGGCGATTGCAACGACGGCGATGCGGCGATCCATCCCGGCGCGATCGAGAGTTGCGACGCCGCCGACGACAACTGCGACGGTGCGACCGATCCCGCCAACTCCGCGGGCTGTAGCAATTTCTGGCCGGACAAGGACGCCGACGGCTACGGCAGCGGCGGCGTTCAGGCGGCCAAGTGCCTGTGCGGCGCCATCGTCGGCTACGTGCCACAGACGGGCGATTGCGACGACAGCAACTTCACCATCCATCCCGGCGCGGCGGAAGTGTGCAACGGCAGCGACGACAACTGCGACGGCAAGGTCGACCCGGCCAACAGCGGCGGCTGTGCGACGTACTACGCGGACGCAGACGGCGACGGTTGGGGCGCAAGCGGCGGCACGCAATGCCTGTGCGCGCCGGTCGGCAACTTCACCGTCACGCAAGCCGGCGATTGCGCCGACGGCGACAAGAACATCCACCCCGGCGCGACCGAAACGTGCAATGGTCTGGACGACAACTGCGACGGCAAGACCGACGAGGGCGTCTTGTTGCTGTTCTTCGCCGACGTCGACGGCGATGGCTGGGGCTACGGTTTTGGCCAATTGCTGTGCGCCGCCCAGAACAAGTTCACCGCGCTTCAGGGCGGCGACTGCAATGACGCCAGCACAGCGGTCTATCCCGGCGCCGCGGAGATCTGCGACCTGCTCGACAACAACTGCGACGGCTTGACCGACGAAAACCTGCCGATCGGCACCTACTACAAGGACGCCGACAACGACGGCTACGGCAACGCCACGCTCCCGGCGACGCTGTGCGGCCCCATCAACGGCTACGTCGCCAAGAGCACGGACTGCGACGACAGCAACCCAGCGGTGCATCCCGGCGCCAAGGAAATCATCTGCAACGGCTTGGACGACGACTGCATCGGCGGCGACTCGTGCGATCCAGCGAGCTGCGCGGTGCAAAACATCGGCGATTTTGAAGGCGCGTTTGGCGGCTGGACCGTCGGCGTCGGCTGGGGCGTGGGCGTGTGGGCCAAGAACGGCGGCTTGCACGGCTTTGGCTACGGCGACGGCGTGAACTACCCGGATTCCGGCGTCAGCGGCAGCGCGGCGGCAACGCAGGTGCTGATCCTGCCCGGCACGGCCAGCATCGTGCTGGACTACTGGTACAATCCGGACGGCAACGAGGCCGTGACGCCCGGCACGACGCGCGACACGCTGGTGCTGACGATCAACGGCGTGACCGAGCTCAACCTCAATCCGTACAACGACATCTCCAACGTCTGGACGCCGCAGCACGTCATCCCGGTGCCGGTCGCTTGGTGGGGCAAGACGGTGGAGCTGAAGTTCGTCTTCACAACCAAGGACGACAAGTTCAACCACGGCATCGGCTTTGCTGTGGACAACATCGCCACGACCTGCCAGCCGCTGTGACCTGCGTCGCGGACTGCGCGTTGGCGGAACAATCTGCTACGCTCGCCGCTGCGGACCCGCCAAAATGGAGACTTGATGTTGCGCCACCTGCTGATGACGACCTGTGCGCTTGTGCTGAGCGCCTGCACGACCGCCCCCAAGACGGCGACGCCGGGCGACGCGGATTGGAGCGCGACGGCGCAATTGCCGGAATCCGGCGAGCGGCGCGACATCTACAACCTGGGCGCGGGCCTGCCGGACGCGGCCTCGCGCGGGCTGCGGCACATCTCGACCTGGCCGGTGACGGTCTCCGGCGTACTGCTGCCGTGGCGGCCGATTGCGCTGGTTTTTGACCCAAACGCGACGGCCGCGGACATCCTGCAATTGCAGGCGGTGGGCCGCGCGGCGCTGGGTTTTGGCACGATTGACGAGATGTACGGCTTCCTGGGTCTGTCCAAGCGGCCAGCGGGACCGGAGGCGTTTGCCGGCGTGAACTGGCCCGCGGAGATCAAGGCGGGCGACTACCTCGGCGCAGGCACGGTCACGACGAGCCATGGTCCGGCGCTGACGTTCTCGTGCGCGACCTGCCACGTCGCCAGCTTTTTTGGCAAGACCATCGTCGGCATGACCAACCGCCATTCGCGCGCCAACGTGTTTTTCGGCGTCGCCAAGCAGTTCTTCCCCGCCGTGACGGACGAGCTGTTGGTGGCCAAGACCCAAGCGACGCCCGATGAATTGGCGCTGATGGACCGCGCGCAGGCCAATCTGCCGGCCGTGGGTTACAAGGAGCCGATGGCGCACGGCCTGGACACGTCGCTGGCGCAGGTGGCGCTGAGCTTGGCCCGCCGCAAGGCTGACGCGTGGGCGACCCGCGATCCGGCGCTGGAAGCGACGCCGCGGCCCAACGATCTGGAGACGTTCACGTCCGACAGCAAGCCCGCGGTGTGGTGGAGCCTGAAGTACAAGACACGGTGGCTGTCAGACGGCTCCATCGTGTCCGGCAATCCGGTCTTCACGAATTTCTTGTGGAACGAACTCGGCCGCGGCACCGATCTGCACGAACTGAACGATTGGCTGGAGAAGAATGACGCGCTTGTCGACGACCTCACCGCGCTGGTTTTCGCCAACACGCCGCCGCGCTGGCAGGACGTGTTCCCGGATCTGCCGATCGACGTGACGGCGGCGGCGCGCGGCAAGGTGACGTTTGACGCAATGTGCGCGAGCTGCCACGGCACGTACGACAAGGCGCTGGACACCGGCGATACGCGGACGCTGGCGGTGCATTACCATCAGGTGACGCCGGTGCTGGACGTGGGCACGGACGGCCAGCGCGCCAAAGGCATGGCGGCGTTCGCCAAGAACCTCAATGATTTGGCGATTTCTCAGGCGATGAAGACGGTCGTGGAAGTGCAGACGGGGTACGTGCCGCCGCCGCTGGAAGGCATCTTCACGCGCTACCCGTACCTGCACAACCAGAGCGTGCCGACCCTGTGCGAGCTGCTGCGACCGGCAAAGCTGCGGACGGCGCAGTTCTGGATGGGTCCGGACGTGAACGTGGCGACGGATTTTGACGCGAAGTGCGTGGGCCTGCCGGTGGGCAACGCCGTGCCGGACGCGTGGAAAGTCGACGAGAAGAACCAGATGGATACGACCGTGCCGGGGCTGCGCAACCAAGGGCATGAGTCGTTCCTGATGGACGCAAGCGGCAAGGAACTCCTGAGTGACGCGGCGCGCGGGGACTTGGTAGAGTTCCTCAAGACGCTGTAGGGGGTGCGCGTGAGGCGAATGCTGCTCGGTTTGTTGCTGGTGACGGTGATGGCGACGTCCGGCTGTTCTTCGCTGATTTTTCGCCGCGGCCAGCCGGCCATCATCGGCGACATCCAGCCGGGGACGCGCGCGCACGTCTACGTGAGCAACGACGCAGGCCAGGTGTTTCGCCTGCCGCGCTCGAGCATTGCCGGCACGCGAATGGGCGGGATGCGGACGACGCTGTGGGCGCTGCTGGCGGGCTATGGCGCGCTCATCCTGATCCCGGGCGGGCTGATCCAGTGGTCGCACAACGTCGCCGCTTTTGACGCCACCGATGGCGGAACCGACCGCGTGCTTGACGTCGCGGATGAAGAGGAAGTGGACGCGAGCGGGGTGTTGCAATGAAACGACTCCGCGCCAGCGTGGCCGCGCTTGTCATCTGCACGTGCGCGTGCTCCAGCGCGACGATCTACCGGCGCGATGCACCCGACCTGGAAGCGACAATTGTCGGCGGCAACAGCAAATATCTGTACGTGGAGACCGAAGACGGGCGCGTCGTGCAGATTGAGCGCAGCAAGATCACGGACATCGACCATCCGGGCAACGGCGAGGCGGTGGTCGGCGGCCTGTGGGTCGCAACGTGGAGCCTGCTCGTCGGGATGCTGGCCGAGCTCTCCGGCAACATGAACGACAGGAACGGCGCCTTGGTGACTGCATTCGCGGTCGGCATCCTGCCGGGGGCCATCCCTCTGGTGCATGGCATCGTCACCTGGCACCAGTCGACCAGCGCGGCAGACGAGATGGCGATGCAGTTGCCCGTGCGCCGCCCCGACGGCACCGCGATCCTCGGGACGCTGACCGTGCCGATGGCCGATGGCGCGACGCTGCTTCAGGCGCAATAGCCATTTGATTTCAATGCGTAGACAAAGCCTTCGGTCGTTGCGCTAGGCGTGCAGCCAGACGCGAAACCGCGCGCCGGTCGGCTCGTTGGCCTCACACGTGATCGTCCCGCCCATCGCCTCGATGAGGTGCCGCACGATCGCCAAGCCCAGACCGGTGCCGCCCAGCTCGCGCGACCGTCCCGCGTCGATCCGGTAGAACCGCTCAAAAATCCGCTCGCGGTGCGACGCGGCGATGCCCGGACCGTTGTCCGCCACCCACAGCTCGACCCGCTCGCCATCGCGCCGACAGCCCACTTCGATGTGCGAACCCTGCGGCGTGTACTTGCTGGCGTTCTCCAGCAGGTTCACCAGCACCTGATCCAGCGCCTGCGGATTGCCGCGCACCGTCAGACCGTCCTCGATGTGCGCGGTCACGGTCTGGTTGCGCGCCGTCGTCGTCGGCTCGATCAGCCGGACGGCGTGGCGGATGCGCTCCGTGACGTGCACGCCGCTCGGGCTCAGGTCGTAGGCGCCTGCTTCAATGCGGGAAAGATCCAGCAGGTCGGAGATGATCCGCGACATCCGCTCCGCGTGGCGCAGGATCGTCTCGGCAAAATCGCGCGCGATCGGCGGCTCTTCCAAGCCACCGTCGCACAGCGCTTCCGCCGACGCGTACACGATCGCCACGGGCGTGCGCAGTTCGTGCGAGACGTTGGAGATGAAGTCCCGCCGCACCGTCTCCAGCCGCCGCAGCGCCGTCACGTCGCGCATCGCCAGCAGGACGCCGATGCCGGCGCGATCCAGCGGCCAGGCCGACCACAACAGCTTGGCGCCCGACGGCATCGCCAGCTCGACTTGCGGCACATCGCTTTCCCGCACTTCATCGGGGCGCAGGTGCGGCGCGGCGCGGGCGCGCTCCAGCAAATCCTTCAGCGCGGGCTGACGCACCAGATCCAGCAGGCGCTTCTCCAGCGGCGGCTTGGTCTCGCCCAGCATCGCGGTGGCCGAGCGGTTGCACAGCGCCACGCGGCCGTCCAAGGTCAGGCCAATCACGCCCTCGACCATGCCCTCCAGCACGACCCCGAAACGATCGCGCTCGCCGCGCAGCTCCGCCGTCGTCCGCTCCAGCTTGTCCGCCATGTGATTGAGCGCATCGCCAAGCTCCTGGAATTCGCCCGACGAGGCCACGCTCGCCCGCCGCTCGGGGTGATCGGACGCCATGGCCTGCGCCACTTCCGTCAGCCGCCGCGCCTGCAGCGTGACGAGCCGCGCGCCGACGAGGCCGAGCAGCAGGGACATCGCCGCGCCGATGAGCGCCGCGAGCGCCGGGTCAAAGCCAACGGTCACTCCAGCGGCAAGCGTCGAGCCGATCGCCATCGCCAGCGACGTCAGCAGGAACATCCGACCGCGGGACTCCAATGTCACGGAACGCCTTGTTCGTCGCCGCTTTCGACGGGTTCGTCGCTGAACCGATAGCCCACGCCGCGCACGGTTTCCAGGTGCGCCTGCCCCCCGCCGAGCTTCTCGCGCAGCCGCTTCACGTGGGCGTCCACCGTGCGCTCGTTGACGTCCGATTCGCGGCCCCAGACGCCGTCCAGCAGCATCGACCGGGTCTGCACGCGGCCGCGCCGGGCCATCAGCCGCGCCAGCAGCTTCACTTCCGTCGCCGTCAACGTCACCGGCTCCTCGCCGACCCAGCAGCGATGGCCGTCGACGTCCAGGCGCACCGGCCCACCGACCAGCAGGCCGCTCTCCGTCGGCGTCGAGGTCGTCCGCCGCAGCAGCGCGCGAATCCGCAGCGCCAGCTCGCGCGTGGAAAACGGCTTGACCACGTAGTCATCCGCGCCCACTTCAAAGCCGACGACGCGGTCGATCTCCTCGCCGCGCGCGGTCAGCATCAGCACGAGCGTGTCCCGCGTCCGCGGATTCATGCGGATTTGCCGGCACACTTCCGTGCCGGACAGGTCGGGCAGCATCAGATCGAGCAGCACGAGGTCGTACGGCGGCTCCTCTTCCAGCCGCTCCAAACCCTGCTTGCCGGTCAGCGCTTGGCCGACGACAAAGCCCTCGCGCCCCAGCGCCCACGCAACCGTGCGCGCCAGATCAGCCTCGTCTTCAATGATGAGAATTCGCGCAGACATGGATCTACTCCCTTGCCGGCGCAGGGCCGGTCAGACGCTAAAACCCGCCGGATCGTCGCCCAACGCGGGCAGATTGAGACCCGGCTCGCCGGCCAGCGCGCGCTTGACATACGTCGGCAGCGCAAACGCGGCTTGAATGAATTCCGCATTGGCATAGCGCAGTTGCGGCTCAAGCCGGGCAATGCGATCGTTGCGCTGCGTGTTCAGCCGCACGTCAATCGTCTGGCTCGCCGCCGTATACGCCCACACGCCGCCCGGATAGGCCGTGACCTGGCCCATGTACAGCGACGTATTGCGGAAAATGTTGGCGAGCTTCGCGTACACGTCGGTGACGCGACTCAGGTAGAACGTCGGGGAATCGCTCTGCGGCACCAGGATGCCGTGCTCGCCCAGCAGCTTGGCGCAGTGGCGGTAGAACGTCTCGGTAAACAGCTCGACGGCGGCGTCAACCGGGTCCGTCGAATCGACGAGGATCACGTCAAAGTGCGCGCCCTGCGCCGCGGCCACTTCCACGTACGCCAAGCCGTCGCCGACGATGATTTCCGCGCGCGGATCGTCCAGCGCCACCGCGCACTGCGGAAAATACTGGCGGGCGACGCGAATCACTTCGCCGTCGATGTCGACAAGCACCGCGATCTCCACTTCAGGATGCCGCAGCACTTCACGCAGCGTACCGCCGTCGCCGCCGCCGATAATCAGCACGCGCTTGGGATTCGGGTGCGCCAGCAGCGGCACATGCGCCAGCATCTCGTGGTAGCCGGACTCATCGCGATCCGTCACGTTTGTTACGCCGCCCAGCGCCAGCACGGTGCCAAAATCCTCGGCCTCAAACACGTCGATCGTCTGGTACGGCGTCTCAAAAGACTCGTAGAATTCCTTGACGGTGAACGTCAGGTGCGTGTGCTTGGTCCAAGGGTCAAAGTAGCGCTTCGTGTCGGTCATCCGTGGGCTCCGTTGCGTCGTCTGAGCGGGGTCTGAAACTCGGCCGCGGTTTAGCGCGGGCCGCAACGGATGACAAGCTGGCAATCCCAGCCGGCGGCAGGATGGCGGCCGGATGTGCGGGCTGTGCGGCAGTATTGTGACGTTTTGGCGATCGCGACCCGGGCGCGCGCGGGCGTCCGCACGGGATGACTTTGACTGCGCCGACGTGTACCCTTGCGCGCGTCGCCGTTCGGGCGAGCCGATGGACGTAGCATGGCAACAATGAACATCATCCAGGCGGTCAACGACGCACTGACGCTGGCGATGCGCCGCGATCCCAAGATCGTCGTTATGGGCGAGGACGTCGGCAAGTTTGGCGGCGTCTTCCGCGCGACGGTCGGCCTGCAGGCGGAATTTGGCGACGACCGCGTCATCGACACGCCGCTGGCTGAAGGCGGCATCATCGGCACCGCGATCGGCATGGCGATCTACGGCCTCAAGCCGGTGGCGGAAATCCAGTTCAGCGACTTCATCTTCCCGGCGTACGACCAAATCGTCAATGAACTCGCCAAGTACCGCTATCGCTCCGGCGGCGAATTTCCCTGCCCGATGGTCATTCGCACGCCGTTTGGCGGCGGCATCCGCGGCGGCCACTATCACAGCCAGTCGCCGGAATCCGTGTTCGCGCACCATGCCGGGCTGGTCTGCGTTGCGCCGTCCAACCCCTACGACGCCAAGGGCTTGTTGCTGTCGGCCATCGCCAGCGACGACCCCGTCATCGTCTTTGAGCCCAAGCGCGTCTACCGCGGCCCCGATCACGGCACCAACTGGAGCGCGCACCCGATGGGCGAAGTGCCCGCTGGCGAATACCGCGTCCCGATCGGCAAGGGCTCGATCGTCAAGCCGCTTTCCGGCACCGGCACGGCCGTTTCCCTCATCACCTATGGCGCGATGGTCCACACGTGCCAAAAGGCCGCGGATCTGGCGAGCGCGGAAGGGATTGACGTCGAACTCATCGATCTGCGAACCATTGTCCCGTACGATCTGGAGCTCATGGCGGAATCCGGCAAGCGTACGGGCCGCGTCGTCATCGCGAATGAAGCGCCGCGCACCTGTGGCTTTGCCGCCGAACTGGTGACCGCGGTGCAGGAAGAATGTTTTGACTGGCTGGAAGCGCCGGTCGCACGCGTGACGGGCTGGGACACGCCCTTCCCGTATGCCTTGGACCACTTGTACATGCCGGATCCGCAGCGGGTTTTGACCGCTTTGCGCAAGGCCGCGAACTACCGCTAGGAGCTGACCATGGCGTTCGAATTCAAGCTGCCGGACATCGGCGAAGGCGTCGTTGAGGGCGAGCTGACCAAGTGGCTTGTCGAGGCCGGCCAAGCCGTCGTCGAGGACACGCCGCTGTTTGAAGTGCTGACGGACAAGGTCTCCGCCGTGATTCCATCGCCGCGCAAAGGCATTGTCACCAAGCGGCACTTTGCCGAGGGCGACATGGTGCCGGTCGGCGCGATCGTCGTGACGATTGAAGAGAGCGGCGCTGCGGTTGCTGCGCCCGTTGCTGCGGCGGTCGTGGCCCCGGCGGCTGCGGCTCCGGTTGCTGCGGCGGTCGTTGCGGTTGCTGCGGCGCCTGTACGCGAACCCGGCGAACGCGTGCGCGCGGCTCCGGCGACCCGCAAGCTGGCGCGCGATCTCGGCGTGGATCTGCAGGCGGTCGCGGGCTCAGGCGAGCATGGCCGCGTGACCAAATCGGACATCGAGGCGCTGGCCAACCAGATCGCTAGCACGCCGACGGACACTCCGGCCAAGGCTGCGGCTCCCAAAGCGCCGATGGCAGCGACGGCGCTCGTGCGCGGCCCCGACGAGGAGCGGATCAAGCTCAAAGGCCTGCGCCGCAAGATCTACGCCAAAATGCGCGAGTCCAAGGACCACGCGGCACACTTCACCTACGTCGATGAAATCGACTTCACCGCCATCATCGCGCTGCAGGACGCGCTGGCCCAGAACGGCGTGAAGTCGACGTTCCTGCCGTTCGTGGTCAAGGCGGTCGTGCTGTCGCTGCAGAAGCCTGAGTTCGCCTACCTGAACGCGCAGATCGACGAAGCGGCGGGTGAGATTGTTCTCAAGAAGCGCTACCACATCGGCGTGGCGGCGGCGACGGATGCCGGTCTGGTGGTGCCCGTCGTGCGCGATGCCGACCAAAAGTCGATTCGCCAACTCATCGAGGAAATCCGCCGCGTTGGCGAAGGCGCGCGCACCAGCACGTTGCCCGGCGAGGAGATGTCCGGCTCCACGTTCACGATCACCAGCCTGGGCAAGCTCGGCGGCATGTTCGCCACGCCGATCGTCAACTACCCGGAATCGGCGATCCTCGGCCTGCACAAGGTGGAGAAGCGGCCCGCGGTGGTAGACGGCCAGATCGTCATCCGCGACCGCATGTACATGTCCTGCAGTTTTGACCACCGGCTCATCGACGGCCACGTCGGCGCGGGCTTTGTGCAGTCGGTCAAGACGTACCTGGAACAGCCCGCGCTGATGCTGGCTGAGTTGGTTTGAACGCTTGCCGAGTTCGTATGAACTTTCTTATGAATCATCCCGCCGCTGATGCGTTGAACGACCGAGGACCGGTGCACACGTGATGGAACCACGCGAGCAAGAGACGGTCACGGCAGCGATGGCGGGTGACCGCGCTGCGTTCAGGCAATTGGTCGAGCAATACACGCGACCAATCTTCAACGTGTGCATGACGCACTTGCGGGATGAGGCAGAAGCAATGGACATCGTTCAGGATACCTTCCTGAAGGCATGGACCCGGCGCGAGCTGTTTCAGCCCGACACCAACTTCAAGGCGTGGCTGTTCCGCATCGCCGCCAACGGTTGCATTGACCGAATCCGCCGCCGCAAAGTGCGCCGCGCGGAGGAACTGGATGAGCGGGTGACGTCCGATCAGCTGGCTGAAGGCGATTTGCCGGCGGTTGGCACGTATGGCCGGGCTTCGCCGCTGCAAGAACACGCGCGCCATGAACTGGCGGATCGCCTGCACAAGGCCCTGGAGACGCTGCCGGAGAACATGCGGCAGGCTGTGCTGTTGTGCGACGTGCACGGCTATTCGTACCAGGAAATCGCGGACGAGATGGGCATTCCCAAAGGCACCGTGATGAGTCGGCTGTTCTATGCCCGCAAGAAACTGCAGGCTGAACTGGCGGACTACCGCGACTGAGTGAGGTCCAGAATGAACGAGACAATGACCAAGATGACGCTGCGCGACGAAGATTTTGAGCTGCTGATGCTGCACGCCGATGGCGAGCTGCCGGCGGAGCTCGTGGCTGAGGCGCAGAACCTGCTGGCGGAGTCGGCGGCGGCGCAGGCGATTTGGCAGGATCTGCAGCTGGGGCGGGAGCTGGTGCGCGGCATCGCCGTGGACGCGCTGGCGCCCGCGCAGGTGAAGCAGACGCGCGTGGACCTGAGCCTGCTGCCGGGTCAGGTTATGCGCAAGCTGCCCAACGACGAAGCGCTGCATCCAGTGGCCGAGACGCCGCGTGAACGTGGCCTGATCGCGTGGCTGCAGAACCTCGGGATTGGCAAGGTCGGCTTCGCGATGGGCCTCGCGGTGGCCGCCGTGGCGTTCATGGTCGTGAAAGCGGGCCCGGTCGTCGAGCAACCACAAGGCGAGCGGCAGGCGGAGATCGCGGCCGTTCCGGGCACGAACATTGCCGCGCCGAGCGACGATCCATCCGTGATTATTGAAGAAATGGAGATCGAGTCGGGCACCCTCATGGTGCACCCGCCGCACGAGCAGGGCGACTCGACCATCATCTGGCACTTTCAGGATAACAACGCAGCCCAGGGCGCGGGAGGCGAAGGATGATCGCGATGACGTGGCAAAAGGGCGCGATGCGCACGCTGATCCCCGCGCTGGCGCTGCTGGCGTGCGCGCAGGCGTCGGCCCAGGTCCCGCAAGCGCCCAACCCGCCGACGCAGGTGCCGACGCAGGTCGTGGAACGCGCCAGCTTTCAGGTCCGTGTGATTGAGGCGAGCAAAGGCGCGCCGCAGGTCGACCCCAAGCTGGGCGATCTGGAGCGCGAACTGCGCTCGCTGCACCGCGACTACGCCCATTTCACCCTGATCAAGACCGAGACGCAGAACCTGACGACCGGCACGCGCGGCACGCTGCGGCTGCCGAACGGCGAGCTGGTCATCCAGTTCCTCGGTCTGTCGCCGGACAAAGTGCAGCGGGTGCGCCACCGCGTCGAGATGCCCGGCATGAACGCCACTGTCCGCGCGATTGCGCCGGGCGGCCGCACGCTGGACGTCCTGCAGGTGGGCGACAAGCTGGTCATCGTCGCGACGACGGTCGGCCGGTAAGGGCCTGCGTTTGCAGCGCTGTGGCCGCCATGGTATCGTTCTGACGGTGTCGCGGTAGCCTGTTGCGCTTGTTCCTTCTGGATTTCACAGCTCAGGATCGTCACTTGTCGATGCACCACCGAACCGATCAACAGCAGCACGCGCGCTTTCTGTTGCGATTCGCGCGCTTTCTCGCCGTCACGCTGGCGCTCTGCGTCGCGTCCGCGGCGCTGGCTCAAGCGCCGGAAGCCCCCAAGGCTGCGGCCGATGAAGCCGCGCTTGCCGCCGGTGAGAAAGTCGCCGAAGAAGGCCGCGATGCCTACCGCGCGGGTCGCTACGCCGACGCCATTGCCCTGTTTGACAAGGCTTTTGCCCTCAGCTCCAAGCCCGCGTACCTGTACAACATCGCGCGCGCCAAAGAGAAGCTCGCGGAGTACGACAGCGCGATCAAGTACCTGGAAAAATACCTGGACGCCTACAAGCAGCAGAACGCTGGCGCGGACCCGCAGAATGCGGCGGACGTAAAGAACCTGGTGCGCGATTTCAAGCAGCGCGCGTTCGAGGCGCTGCCGGAAGTGACGATCAACTCGGTGCCGCCGGGCGCGCAGGTCTACCTGGGCGCGACCGACGGACTGCTGACGGAGGGCGGGAGCGACAAAGGCTCGCTCATCGGTTCAACGCCCGTTTCCACGCACATGAAGCCGGGCACGTACCAAATGACGGTGCAACTGACCAACCACGTTGACCACCGCGCCGAGCTGCAGGTACCGCAGTCGGGCAAGCTCAACCTGTCGATCGCGATGAAGATCAAGCAGACGCGGTCCGGGCTGGCGATCTGGACCAACGTCAAAGGTGCGCAGGTCGCGGTGGACGGCAAAGTTGTGGCCGTGACGCCGTACAATGGCGTGCTGCCGATGCCGCCGGGCGTGCACCAGGTGACGCTGACGCGCGTGGGCTACCATACCGCGGACGAACAGGTGACGCTGAGCGAGGACAAGCTGACGACGGTGCGGCTGAACCTGAAGCCGTCAGCTGGACCGCCGGCGTCTTGGCGGTCGTTCACCGGTTGGCCGCTGCTCATTCTGGGCGGGCTGGCGATCGGCGGCGGCTACGTGGCCAAGACCTTTGCGGACAAGGAATACGCCGGCTCACCGCTCTTCGTGGAACGGCAGAAGCTGCAAAACGACGGCTACTACCTGGGCGGCGCGGCGGTTGGCCTTGGCCTCGGCCTCATCATCTGGGACTGGGCGCGCTCCGGCGTGAACTCCGACGATCTGGTCTCCGGGCCCTACTTGGATGACGGCGTCGAGAACAAGCCGTTGCCGCCGCCGGAGTCGACGCCATGACCCTACGAGCGCGCGACATGCCCAAACTGCTGATTCTCCTCGGTTCCGTGGCGTTGGCCGCGTGTGCGACCGGTCGTGCGGCGCCCGATGACACCCCGATGGCGGAGCTGAGCGATCCGACGCAGCTGACCTACCTGTTTGGCATGGGCGACAAGGCCTGCACGATTACGTCGACGGGCTCGGGCGCGCAGGATCTTGGCTCACCGGAAGTCATGGTCAAGGTCAAGCCGTTTGCGCTGGACGTGCATGAAGTGACCGTCGAGCAGTACCGCTACTGCGTGGAAATGGAAGTCTGCTCGGAGCCCGCCGCCTACAACGGCCCCAACAACATCCAGGACTACTACCTGACGACCAACGGCGACCCGAACGCCAAGTACGCCAACTACCCCATCGTCTACGTGACGCAGAACCAGGCGCGCGAGTACTGCGGGTTCCGCGGCAAGCGCCTGCCGACCGAATTTGAATGGGAGCTCGCCGCGGGCGGACCCGCGCAGAAGCGCGAGGACAAGCAGCTCTACACGTTCCTCCCGGACAAGGGCCCGGACGTCAAGATCCCCAGCGGCTGCGACAAGAACGTGGCGATCGGCGCGTGCAAAGGCAACAACGCCGACGTGCGGGCGGTTGGCACGTCCACGGATGACAAGATCACCATGGGCGGCACGCCGATCTTCGACCTCGCCGGCAACGTGATGGAATGGACGACGAGCGACGCCGACGAGGCGAAATCGAGCCCGGCGAGCAAGCCGATCAGCGCGTCGTGCGACTGGGACGAGAAGTGGACGTGCGACGACTGCCTGACGTGTTTGGTCAACCACAAGGCGGGCGACCCGCCGTGCTCGACGTGCGCGGTCTGCGACTGCGGTGACAGCCCACCGACACAGCTGCCAGACGCGCCGACCGGGACCATGGAGCGCACCGGCTGCTACCAGCCCAACAAGACGCCGATTTGCCCGCGCTATCCGACCAAGGACCTGCCGCTCGACAAGTCCTACACCGGCAAGAACGCGGCGACCAAGCGCATCATCCGCGGCGGCGCGTTCATCACCGCGACGGCGTCCGGCCTCGCCAAGTCGGTCGTCGACAACTGCTTTGGCCGTTCCGACGCGCGCGTGCTCGCCAAGGGCCCGCAGGACGATCCGCTGGTGTTTGTCGGCTTCCGCTGCGCGCAGGATCGCTAGCCTTGCAAACGGATCTGCTGGCCTGCCCTGAAACGCAGCAACCGCTGCGATTGGCGCCCGCTCCGCTGATTGCCACGTTGAATGCCGAGATTGCCCGCTTGGCGCTGCGCGACAGCACGGGGACGCTTGTGCGCGCGCCCATGGACGCGGGGCTGCTGCGCGACGATGGCCAATTGCTGTATCCGGTGCGCGGCGGCGTGGCGGTGCTGTTTGCCGGCGCGGGGATTGTCGTCAGCCCGTCAGACGCTCCACCTGCGCGTCAATGACCTCAAACGCCTCGGCGTTGCCATGCTGACGGTGCCGACGCATCTTCGCCCGGCACGCGTCGCCGCGATCGAGCAGCCGCAGGATTTCCTTGCGACCAAGCTCCTCGGTCATCATCCCGTAGCCCAGATGGTCGAGCCACCGCGCGTTCAGCATCTGCTCGAACTGCCCCGCCAGCGGCACGGCCAGCATCGGCTTGCCCAGCCACAGCGCCTCGGACATCAGCGTGAAACCCGCGCTGGCAATGACGGCGCGGCAGCTCGCCAGGTCGTTCAGGAAGCCCTGCTCGCTGATCGGCCGGAATAGCAGGTTGTCGTCGCGCACGTCGCCGTCGATGTCCCGCCGGTAGCCGTAGATGTGGAAATCGACGTTCGGGATGCGCTTGAGCACGTGCGGCAAGTCCCGCCAGCCTTCAGCGGACTGGTAGACGACGACGTGTTCGCCTTCGCGCGGAATCGCCCGCAGCGCCGCGGCGCGCAGGATCGGCGGCACCATGGTCGTGCGCTTCTTGATGACCTCGGTCTTGAAGAACGTCGTCACGATGTAGTGATCCGCGCCCGGCGACTTGGCCTTGACGACCGCCCGCGCCAACTCAAACGACGCGCGCTGCCCCGCCCGCACGGACTTGGGATGCGCCAGACGGTTGATCGACTGACAGTTGTCGATGGCCAGGAAGGGCAGCCCGTGCATGCGCGCGCAACACCACGTCCAGGACTCAAAATCGGAGATCACCAGGTCCGGGGCAAAATTGCCCGCGGACGTCATGGACTCCGCCACCAGCTGCAGCGGCGGCTTGGCCGGCGGCATCGGCAGGAAGCCATTGACCGCGCGTTGCAGCGGCTGCTCGACCGTCAACGCCGCGGGTTCCAGAAGCAGGTCCTGCCACGCGGTGAAGTTGTGGCGCACGTTGCCCAGCGCGCGCGAGATGTTGTGCACGAACGTGCCGGTGCGATCGACCTTGTTGCCGGCGATCGCCAGCTCCATCCCTTCAATCCGCCGCACAAACGGCAAATGCGGCGCCAAAGCTTCCGCCGCGCGCCCCGCCGCCAGCACGCGGACGTCGTGTCCCTGCGCCAACAGGTGCTGCGCCACCGCCTGCGTGCGCATTGCGTGCCCCAGCCCTTCGCCCGCCACACCGTAGAGAATCCGCATCGGCTGCTCCCCGGCCAGGATGAGTGGCCTGAGCAAGCGTATTCCGCATTGCTGAACAGCGACGGGCTGTTGGCGATCTCGTTGCGCGACGGTCGCGGCGATGTCGCAAGGCGTCGCGTTCGCCGCAGACCTGTTGCCACGCCGTCACGGCAGCGGCAAAAAGCCCGTGATCAGCAGTGGCTGGTGTGCGTGCATCCGCCGGGGAGGACGCACGCGTCGTCCGTGCACGCCTGGCCGTCGTCGCAGCTCACGGGGTCGCCCGCGCATGTGTCGCCGGTGCAAAAGTCGGCCGTGGTGCACGGATTGCCGTCGTCGCACTTGCCGGAGTGCGGGATGTGGGTGCAGCCGATCTTGATGTAGCAGACGTCGTCCGTGCACGGATTGTGGTCGTCGCAGTCGGCATTGCAGAAGATGCTGCCGTCACCGGCGGCGGCCTCAACAGCGACGGCGGCATCTGCGACGCCATCGACAACTGCGTCAGGCGCTCCAGCCGCCGGCGGCGGCGCTGCACCACATGCGGCGAGCACGAGGAGCGCCGGCCACGACTTCATTTCTGGATCGAGTACTGGTCCAGCGTCGTCGCGCCGTCGCCGGAGTACGCGGTGAAGTCCAGCTTCTTGTCGTTCACCGTCATCACGACGTAATTGTGCTTGTTGCCGTGCGTCGACGTCGCCGTCCAGATGTCGCTGCCGTTGGTGTAGCCGTCGGCGAAGAAGCCGCCCGCGACGACGTAGACCGGGCCCTTGGCGGCCTTGTTGTTGTTGACCCACGGCCAGGTGCGCTCGTAGTTGTGGTCGTGGCCGGCAAAGACCAGGTCGACGTTGTGCTTCTCAAACAGCGGCACCCAGTACTTCTGCACCCACGCCGTGGAGCCGTGGTTGGTGCAAGCGGAATACGCCGGGTAGTGCATCGCCACGACGATCCAGTCGATGTCCGCATCCGCGCGCGCCGCCGTGAGATCGGCATCCAGCCAAGCCGCCTGATCGGAGGCTGCTGCCGCGCTCGTCGAGTCGAGACCCACGACGTGAATGTTGGCGTAGTTCATCGACCAAGCGTGCTCGGTGTAGTTGTCCGGCACGCCGGCGTTGACCGGCAGCGCGAACTGGCCGTAATACATCGGCGGGAACACTTCATGGTTGCCCTGCACCGGCATGAGCGGCGCGCCGTTCAGGATGGGGTGCATGGCCAGGAACCACGCGTCCCACTGCTCCTGAAGGCCCATGTCCGTGAAGTCGCCGTTGAACACCCAGAAGGCCGCGCCAATGGCGGCGAGCCGGTCGGCGTTGGCGGTGATCAGCGCATTGCCACCGCGGCTGTCGCCAGCGAGGACGACCTTGACCGGCTGACGCGTACCCTTCTTGGGCGCCGTGTGGAAGGTCATCACCTCCTGCGTCAAGTCCGGCTGGATGAACGCGCCGTTCTTGTAGTCGCTCCAGGTGCCCGCGCGCAGCACGTAGTCCGTGTCGGGCGTCAGTCCGGTCAGCTCAACGGTCCACGTCAAGTACTGCGGCCCGGTCGTGTCGCCGGCAACCAGCGACTGGTAGTACAATTCGCCCGCGCCCGTCGCCGTTTGCGCCGCGCTGAACGTCATCTTGGCGCCGTCCGCGCCGGCGTTCGCCTTCGTGTCAAACCACGCCTTGGGCGTGTAGCCCTTCAAATCCGTCGCGGCTGTTGTCCACTGCACGGTCACCGTTGTCGCCGGATCGTGCTGCCACGTCAGGTGCATCGCGGTCGGCGCATTCACGGGGTTGGTCTGCCACACAACGGGCCCCGTGCTTGTATCGCCACTTGCCGTGTCCGTTTGGCCATTCACATCCGCCGTGTTGGCATCCGCGGCCTGCGCCGCCGTCGTGCTCTGCAGGCAAGCAGGCAGGCTCGCCGTGGCCAAGATACCAAGATAGATCGCATACTTCCGCATCAAACCCTCCAAGATCCCCAATCAAAATGCCAAGTGGCAAGTCATCTGGCCGCTGTCATTGATGAAACTCAAGCCTTCCAGTTCCGTCCGGTGAATGTACGCGACCACGCAGCGCGCTTGCGGCGCCACAGTGTAGCCGACGCCGACGGTCATCCACTGCTTTTTCTGCCGGACGATCGAGTCCGCCAACAAGCTGCCGCCGTCGATCGCCGACGGATCGGTGTCGCCGTCCATCTGCTCCAGGCGTCCGGTCAAGCTCAGCTTGTCCGCCCACAGCCAGCCGGTCAGGTCGACGTGCCAACCCAAGCCCGCGTGCACCTGCTGCGAGCCATCCGGCAACGGCGCCAGCTTGAACTGCACCTGCATCAGCTCTGCCTCCAGCTCCAGGAAGCGGAACTTCGCGCGCGTGTCGGCACCGAGCCACATCCGCTGCTGGCCGTCGTCAAAGTACTTCTGCGTGTAGCCGCCGTTGCCGGCGATGCGCCAGATGAAGCCGCTGTCGGCGCCAAAGAACTTGTCGACGTTGACTTCCGCGCGGCCGACCAGCATCAGCTGCTTGACGTCCTGCATCTGCTCGGACGCTTGTTTGGTCGAATCGAAGACGCCCAACGTCAGCTTGGCGTGCTGACCCGGATCCTGCGCCGCGAGCGTAAGGCCGAGCTGACGCAGCGGCGTGAACGTGTCAAACGTCGGCGCATACGGCAGCAGCATGTCCTGCGTGGCCTTCAGGTTGGCCTGCGACATCGGCACTTTCTGATAGCCCAACCGCGCTTCCAGGAAGTTGTAGCGATTCCAGCCCACGTAGGCGTCCCGGACATAGTCCGCAGTCCGGTTGCCCGCCTTGTCGCGCGGCACGAGCTCCATTTGCAGGGCATAGAACAGCCCGGACTCGTTGAACCGGCCGCGGAGGCCAAACTGGGCGTTTTCCAGAACGAAACCTTGGCGATAGCCATACTGCGACGGGTCAATCTCGCTGGAATCATGCGCGACGCCATTGACGGTGACCGGCCCATGACCCGACGCAATGATGCTGGAACGCACGAGGATGCTCGGCTCCATGCGCGCATCGACGAGGCGTGCCTTCGCCGGCGCGGTCAGCAGCGTGATCTCCTGCGGCAAATCCTCGGCGAACGCCAGGCCGGAGAGCAGGAGAAGGGACAGCGATAGGAGAAGATGCCGCATCGATTAGTCTTCCTCTTCTTCAAAAGCCGCCATCGTCACAGCGCCCGACAGCGGGAGACCGCCCGGCGGATGATCAAACGGCGAGAACCGCTGCACCTTGGCGGCGGCGCGCAACTTGGCCAGCGCGATGGCGTCAAGCGGCACCCACTTCATGCGCTGCACGTAGGCGGCCAATTGCGGCTTCGCCTCGGCAAAAGTCGGCTGCCGCGACGCGCGTTGCGCCAACAACTTGAGCCGGTGCAGGCCAAACGCGGTGCGCACTTGCGGCGTGACCGCGCCGACTTTCAAGCCCTGCAGCGCCGCCCAGCGTTCCGGACCCAGCGCGCGCGCCGTCTGCCAGCTGCTGTCGACCTTTGGCCACTTGCCCGCGCTCACCTGCGCGTCCAGCCGGGCCTGCGCCTGCGCGATCTGCGCCGCCGTCGCGCCAACCGGCAGCGCCTCGGAAAACTCCGCGGTCTGCACCGCCGCCGGCACCGCGAGCATCGCGCGCTGGCTCTCATAGCGCTCGCGCAGCTCCGCGTCGGTGACCTTGAACGGCGTCTCCTTCTCCACCAGCACGTGCAGCTGCGCCTGCGTCCGCAGCGTGCGCATGTGCGTCTCTTCGGTCACGCCGCGCCGCTTCAGCGCCTTCAACCACTTCTCGCGCCCGCCCGTCGTCGCCAGTTCGCGCGCCAACTCGACCTGCACCGCCGCATCCGCCTTGCCGGCATCCGTCGCCACGGCTTTTTGCACGATGAGCGCATCGATCCGCGCTTCCAGCGCCGTCGCCGCCGCCCGCAGGCCGGTGACTTCGTCGACGTCATTGGCCAGCACGCCGCCTTCCACGCCTGCCTGCAGTTCGGCCACCAGATCTTTCTTGGCAACCGGCGTGCCGTCGACAACCGCCACCGGATCCGGCCAATCCGCCACGTGCGACCACATTGTCGGCTTGCGCTGGATGCTGGGCGCGCGACCGGAACGCGCCGCGGGCGTCGCCGTTTCTGGCAAAGACGCCGCGTCAGCGACCGGGGCAACAACGGGCGCGCCGATCTCAACCGGCGGCGGCGTTTCAGCCTCGTGCCGGCAACCCATCAACAGCACCAGCAAACCGCAACTAATCGTCCGCATCGACATTGTCCCCCGCTCGGCCCACCAGCCAATTCGGCCACGGCGCAGGGCTGCCCTTGTACATCAGCCAGAGCAGACGGCCCAGTCCGCGGTTCTGATCCGGGCCATCAAACTTCATCGCGTCCCACGCCGCCTGGATGCCCTTGGACCACTTCTTGGCTTTTTCGTCCTTGTTCAGCGTGTCCGGGTACAGGCGATCCAGCTTGGCGTACGGCCCATCGTTGGGCGTGTCGGTGAAACAGCCGTAGATCGGCGACGCCAGCGCGTCCAGTTCCGTCAACGGCGTCACGTCCAGCATCCGCTCCAGCGTCGCGTGGATCGAGCCAGTCGCGTGGTGATCGTGCACGACGACCCCGCGCTTGGCCCACGGGCTGACAACCAGCAGCGGCGAGCGGTGATACGCCACGGAATCGCCGCCGTCCTGCGGATCGTCCTCAAAGATGAACACGACGGTCTCGTGCCAAGCCGGATTCTTGGAGAGCGCGTCGATGACGATGCCGGTGCCCAGGTCATTGTCCGCGACCATGGAACGCGGCGAAACGTGATCCGGCGTGCCGCCGCAGCAGGTATGGTTGTTGGGCATGGAAATGAACGTGAACGTCGGCAGCTCGTTGGTCTTGAGCCAGTCGGCGATGTAGTTGGCCTTCTCCACGTCGGCGACGCTGAGGTTGAAGACGACGCCGGGATAGCCGCCCTGGAGCACGGTGTCGAAGATGAACTCCTGGTTCATGCCGACGATCTCGCCAAAGCTCGCCGTGGAGTAGCCCCACGCCAGCATGTTGGAGAACAGGAAGCCCTGGCCCGGCGCGGAGACTTTGCCGACGTTCCAGGTCGGGTCGGCGCCCTTGTCCGACAGGCCGTAGAACTTCTCGATGTAGTCCGAAGGCTTGCCCGCCGTCGCGTAGCCATGGCCGGTGGCCGAGTAGTCGCCGTCCGTGTAGAAGTTGTCCAGCAGGCAGTATTCCTTGGCCAATTTGTGCAGATTCGGCGTGAATTCCTCGCCGAACAGCGTGTATTTCGGCTCCGCTGTGACGTCCTTGATCGCCGCGCCGATGTCGCCCAGTTCGGCGTCAAACGTCTTGTTTTCGCGCATCAGGTAGACGATGTGCTTGATGTGCGGCGACGCGCCCTTGTCGGGCATCACGACCTTGGACTCGGGCGTTTGCGGCAGGCGGCCCTGGCCCGTCACGCCGATCATGTTGTCGAGCACGTCTTTTTGGCCTTGCAGCAGCGCGGCGTCATCGGGCGTCGGGATCACGCTGAGCGTGCCCAGGTAGGACTTTTCGACCGACGTCGTGCCGTCCCACGGCGGAATGCCCGTGCCTTTGGCGTTGGCGACAAACAGCGTTTTGCCATCGGGCGCGACGGCGATGCCGGACGGGTACCAGCCAACCGGAATCGCGCCGATCACCTTGCCCGCGGCGGTATCCACGACGCTGACTTCATTGGACATCGCACACACGATGTAGAGGCGCTTGCCGTCGGGCGCCATCGCCATGAAGCCCGGATCGCGACCACGCGGCGCCATCAGCGGCTGATCCAGCGGCGCCATGCCCACCGGAATGCGCTTGATGACCTGCAGCGTCGCCGCATCGATCTGCGCGATCTCATCGGCTTCCACGATCGACGCCCACAGCGTCTTGCCGTCCGGCGACGCGATGATGCCCTGGGCATTGAAGCCAAGCGCCACCGTGTCGGCGTCGGTCGGCGACGCTGGATTGGCCAGATCGACGCGCTGCACCTTGCCGTCGCGCCACGTCACCAGGTAGGCAAACTTGCCGTCGGGCGGGACCACCATGTCGTACGGCGTCGTCGCGGTCTGGACCGCCATCAGCTTGGCGCCCGTTTCCGCGTCGTAGGCAGAGAAGAGCTGCGTGCCTTCCTTGCCCAGCGTCGCGTAACTCGTCACACCGTAAAGCGTCTTGCCGTCGGGCGACAGCGCGATCGCGTAGAAACCGGAATTCGGCGAATACACCTTGTCCTGCGTCAGCGTGCCGTCCGCCGCGATCTTCATGCGCCAGGACTGCGCCTGCGGACCGCCGGAAGCGTACAGGTACTGACCGTCAGGCGACACGATGAGGAAGCGGTAGAGGTCCGAGCGCGGCACCGTCTGGATCAGCTTCTTCTGGGCGATGTCGACGACCTGCAGGCTCGGCCCGTCCTCGCGGTCATTGGAGATGTAGGCGAACTTGCCGTTCGGGTGGACCGTCAGGCCCATCGCATAGCTCTTCAGGTCGATCTGCGCGCCGGCGGGCGTCAGCAAGCGGCCGTTGGGCAGGACCCACACGCCGGGCTGGAACTGCCCGACCGTGAAGTTCGCGGGGATCTGGAAGCGGGATTTCGGCAGCGCATCCGCACCGATCGGGGAAGGTGGCGCTTTGTTGAAGCCGAGCGCGCCGTCCTGATCAAAGACCTCCGGCCCCGCCGCGACGTCAACCGCCGCGTCGGTTCCAGCAACTGTCACGTCAGCCGCGGTGTCAGACTGGGCATCGTCCGCCGTCGCCGTCGCCGCTTCTTTCTGGCAGGCCGTCGCGCTCATCGTCGCCAGCAGCGCCACAACCATTCGCAATTTCAACATGTCTTTCCCCACCTGGCGCCCCCACGGCCCTTTGCGGTGCGTACGGTACGGCGGTCCGCGCCGCGTGGCAATCTCATCGCACGCTTGTTGCCGTTTCGCCTCGCGACTGAGCGGATTGGCAATTGACCGATGGCAGCCGGCACGCCTAGGCTGTTGCCCGGAGGTTGGATGCGGCGGCTGTTGGTGATTGCGCTGATGGGGTTGGCGGGCGAAGCGCTCGCTGAGACGCCGTACGTCTACCAGCAAGGCGGACTGGAAGCAGGGCAGCGCACGGCCGTCGAATCGCAGACGACGTTGGGCACCCGCGAGCTGCGGCCCCTCGGCGGTCGCGGGGTTGAGCAGGGCGTGCGCGTCCGCCATCAGGTCCTCGACGGCACGACGATCGAAGTCTTCGGCGGCGCGGTCTGGCAGCCCGAAGCGACGGATCTCCGCGCGGGCGCCATCGGCGCGGAGGTCATTCAGCGCGTGCTGGACCAGAAACAGGTCGGCGTCACGCTGCAGATCGCCGCGGGCGGCTACCGGGACGTGACGGGCGTGTTCGTGCCGCGCGTGCGCGCGTTGCTGGGTCGCAGTTGGGGGCGCCTGCATGCGCAGGTGTCGGGCAACTTCGAGGCGCCGATCGCCCACAAGCGCGACGCGCTGGACGTGATCCTCGGTGCGGCGGCTTCCTGGCAAGCGACGGCGCGAACGTCCATCGGCCTGGAAGCCGTGGGCGAGGATCTGGAGGCGATTTGGGATAGCCGCGAGTCCGAAGGTGGCGCGCGCCTGCTGGCCGGACCGAGCGTCCACACGCAATTCGGCGCGCTGTACGTGCACGGCAACATCGGCGCGACGACGTATTGGCCCGTCGCCGGCGCTGCACCGCTGACCGGCGCGCTGGGCCGCGTCAACGTCGGCTGGCGCTTCTGATCACCTGCGAATGAACGAGAACCGGCCTTCACGCAGCAGAAAACGACTCTGCGCCACCGCCTGACCGGTCTGCGCCAGCCACGTCGCGTGCTCGGGGTGGCCCACATCCTCCGGCAAAATGATCGCAGGCCCCTCGGCCGTCGCCATCTCGAAATGCGGCTCCACGCAGGGACCCACGCCGTCCTGCGCCAGCGCCGCGATGACGCCGGCCGCCGCGCGACCCAGTTCCGCCATTCGCAACAGCGTGTGCTGCGTCGGCGGCGGCAGGAGGATGGCGCCACCGGCGTCGTGTTCCGTCAGCGCGGCCTGCGCGGTGCGCCAGAACGCGTCGCTCGACTCGTGCGGATCCAGCGCGGCATCCTGGCCCTCCGGCTGCAGCGCGGCAAAGAACCAGGTGTCAAAACGCCGCGGCTCAGCGCGCGGCGTCAGCCAGTGGGCAAACGGCGCCAGCAGATCCAGCGCCAGCGTCAGGCCGGCGTCCTGCACCGCCTCGTGCCACTTGTGGGCCGGCAGTTGGTGGCCCTGCCGCGCGCCCTGCAACGCCGCGTCGATCGCCGCTACGACAGCCGCGTCGACGACCCTGCCTTGCGCATCGCGCGCCAGCAGGACGTGCGCCTCTTCGTGCAGTTCGCGCACCGCCGCAACGTGAATGCGCCACGCGTGCGCCGCGTCCGCGACCGCCAAGCGCTGGGCGCACTGTTCCGGCGTCAGGCCCGCCGTGCGCGCCGCCACATCCGCGTCGTCCAACTTGCCGCCGGGAAAAACGGTGGCGCCGGCCATAAAGCCGCTTTGGCCATGGCGCCGCACCAGAAAAGTCTCCGGACCCATGGGTGCATCGCGCAGCAGGACAACCGTCGCAGCGCTGCGGATCGGCAACGGCGCGCTCATTTGCACTTCGGGAAGCCCTTGGTGTCGAGGACGCGTGCGACGTAGTCCGGCAGCACTTCTGAGAACAGCGCGTCCCAGGAGATGGGCTGGAAATCCGCGCCGGCGAAAGGCGCAGGTGGCAGGCCATTGCCGTAGCTGCCGGAGAGCCAGCAGGACTGGCCGCCCGCTTCAAGCGCCGCGCAATCGTCGTCGTTGACCGTGCCGCAGCCGGCGCTGCCGTTGGCCCCGGGCATGTCGTTGAGCATGAAGAAGTTGGACTGGGACGAGGCCATCGCCTTCATGGCCAGCCGGCTGGACCAATGGCTCGGCAGGCGGTGATCGTACTTGAACTGCAGGCGCTGGTAGCGCGCGGTCACTTTCTGCAGCTTGGCGTACGGCTCGCGGTCGACCCACCACTGGTTTTCGTCGCAGCCCTTGCCGGTTTCCGTGATCGGCCAGGCACCGGGCGCGCACACGATGCTCGCGGGCTTGCCGTTCTGCGCGGGCGGATACATCGCGGAGTGCGGCGCGGTCGTGAAGTGACACGCGCTGTCCGTGCTGCCCGCGCCATCGCCCGGACCGATGTTCTTCTTGTCGTCTTCCGGTGCCTGACTCATCCCGCAGCGGTCAACCGGACCTTCCACGTCCAGCACGAACATCGCCGGCGCCAGATCCGCCGGAAACGTGTAGAACGCCGACGCCACCGGGACGATGCCCGTGCCGATCGTCAGGAAGCCGACCTTGGTCTTGTCCACGCCGCTGGCGATCGACTGGGTCTTGAAGAGCTGCTGAATCGTCGTCACGTGCCACAGCGCGCCAAAATCGTTGGTGCCGCTGGAGTGCTGCGCGCCGTCGCCCGTGCCCGGCAGGTTGAACAGCAGCACGTTGACGTGGGCGATCGCCGCCAGCTTCTTGGCCGGATCGGTGTAGAGCGGGAACGGCGCCGGATCGTAGTCGCCGACCACCATGACGAGCGGACACGGGGCTGCCGCGGTGCAATCCAGCGGGTGCACCATCAATGCCTTGACGGCCGACTGGTACTGCTGGCCCTGGTCATTGATCTGGATAATCGGCGACAGGTCCTTGGCTTCAACTTTGCTGGTATCCACCGCGATCGCGTCGTGGCCCGCAACGTCGCCCGCCACAGCGTCGTCCGTGCCGGTGTCATCGCTGCCGGTGGCACCATCGCCCGTGACCGTCGCGCCGTCACTGGTTGTGGCCTTGCTGCCGCAGCCCGTGGCACCGCCCACAGCCAGCGCGACTACCAGAAGTTGAACCGTCAAGTTTCGTTGAGTCAGGAACTTCGCACAGCGCATCAGACACCTCCGCTGCGCATTGTACCGGTAGCCGCAGCGGCCACAACTGCCAAGGGCCGTGATCACGATTTTTGGCGATTTTGCAATTGGATCGGCATGTTGCGCAGATGTCGCAACGCGGGCGCAGATTTCGATCGCCAATCCGATCGCACCCGATCCGCACGCGGTGCCGCCGGGGACTCAAGATCCCGGTCCAAGTGAGGCATTTCAAGGGCGAAAACCGCTGCCGATCGCGGCCGAGCGTTGACACAAACGCGCCCCGGCAACTACTCTCGGTGGGAGGAAATGGGATGAAGCGGATCATGGCGGGTGCCATTGGTCCTGGAGCAAGGGTCCAACACGCTCCGTCCCGCGTCCAGAAACCTGCATCGTTCCGGCCCCTCGCCGGACCCTGCTTTGCCCCTGTTACCAACGCGCAACGAACTGAAACACCATGCGATTTCGCGGCGAGCACAACCAGCGCGTGGACGACAAGTGCCGATTGAGCATTCCGTCCGCCTTTCGCCAAGTGCTTGAGCAGAATGGCGATTCGCGTTTGGTGCTGGCCAAGTCGACGTTGCACCGGTGCCTGCAGGCGTACACGGCGCGCGATTGGGAAGCGCGTGAAGACCACGTGATGAGCCTCCCGGCGTCCGATCCGGCAGTCCAGCGCCTGCTGCATTTCCAGTTCGCCAGCGCGCAGGCGGTCGAGCCGGACAGCCATGGCCGCATCGTGCTCGCGCCGGTGTTGCGCACCTGGGCGGGCATCGTCGCCAAGGATGAAGTCGTGCTGATTGGCCAAGTGCGGCGCTTTGAAGTGTGGGCGGGCGAGACGTGGGCGGCCACGCAGCGGGACATCGAGAACACGATGCTGGGCGACGCCCTGCTGAGCTGGAACGACGCGCTCCGGGAGCGCGGGCTGTGAGTGAACCGCGATTGCCAACTGAGCGTGGGCAATCTGGGGCTGTTTTGACAACTTCGTCCCCCAAAACGGTGGATTCGTCGCAGGCGCCGGACTTTCAGCACGTGACAGTGCTGCGGGACGCCGTGACCCAAGCGGTCGTGACGGCGGCTGCGGGGCGCGAGACGGCGCTGGTTGTCGATTGCACGCTGGGCGGCGGTGGCCACGCGGAGGCGATCCTGCAAGCCGTGCCGCACGCGCATGTGCTGGGTCTGGACCGCGATCTGTCGGCAATTGCAGCGGCGTCGGCGCGGCTCGCGGCTTTTGGCCCACGCTTTCGCGCCGTGCACACGCCGTTTGGTCAACTGGCGACGGTGCTGCGCGACCTGCAGATCGCGGACGCCACGGCGATCGTCGCGGACCTCGGCGTTTCCTCGCACCAGTTTGATACGGCCGAGCGCGGCTTCTCGCTGCGCCATGACGGCCCGCTGGACATGCGGATGGACACCTCAACGGGCCTGACGCTGGCTGAACGACTGGCGACGGTGACCGTGGAAGACCTCGCCGACGTGCTGTACGAATACGGCGACATCCGCCGGTCGATCGGCACGGCGCGCATCGTGCTGCAGTCAGTGCAGGAAGGCGCGGACACGACGGCGAAGTTGGCGCAACGCCTGTCAGCGCGCCTCGTGCGCGACCGCAACGTGCACCCGGCGACGCTGGTATTCCAGGCGCTGCGCATCTGGGTGAACAGCGAACTCGATGAACTGGAAGCCCTGCTGCGCGACGCGCCGGGGCTGCTGCAGGAAGGCGGCGCGCTCGCGGTCATCAGCTTCCACTCGGGCGAAGACCGCATGGTCAAGCAGATGATGCGAGCCGCGGCGCCCAAGAAATACGGCGCGTTCATGCGCGGCAAGCCGCAGGCGGCCGGGGACGAGGAAGTGCAGGACAACCCACGGGCGCGCAGTGCGCGGCTGCGGGTGCTGTGGCGCAAGCGCGAAGACGCGCCGATGGACGTGGCCGATGAGGACGAAGATTGATGAGGAGCGAAGCTGAGTTGCGCAAGAAGTTGACAAATAGTTGACCACGCCCGCGGACGTCGCATAACGGCGAAGGGTGTCAACTGGTTATGTCAACTCAGGTGCGCCAGAAGGCCGAGGGCGCCGGGACGCGAAGGGACGGAGACGAGCACGATGAACGAACGACACGACAGCCAAAGTTCCGCGAGCTCCAGCCAAAGCTTGGACCACGCCATGGACGGCGCGCGTGCGGATGGTCAGCGGCTGGCCCAGTGGTGGCAGCGCCGGCCGATCTCGGACGCTGAACGGTCAGAGCGCTCCGAGCGGTTCTTCTGGTGGCGCATCGTGACGATTCTCGCGGTGGCCATGGCGGTCGCGACGCTCGGCGTGCTGCAGGTGCGGCGCTCGTCCACGGGCATCCGGACCGCCTACGAGCTGGTGCGGGCCAACGACGCGCTTCGTGAGCAGATCGAGGCCAATCGCCACGATGAAGCGGTGCTCACCGGTCTCAAGAACCCGAACGAACTGCGCAAGGTGGCGAATGACGTCTACCACATGCGCGTGCCAGGCACGGACGAACAGGTGGAAGTCGAATAATCATGCTGCCCTGCCTCACCATTTCTGCGCGCCCCCAACTGCTCCTGCTGGCAGTGGCGGCGACGTGCGCGGTGTGGACGGCGGGCTGCTCGTCGGCTGAAGTCGAGCGCAAGGAACGCACGGAGAAGGCGGACTTCCACTACAACCTCGCCGCGGGCTATTTCCAGTCCAAGAACATCGACCTGGCGATCCGCGAGCTCGTTGCAGCGCTCGAGATCGACGCCGATCACCCGGACGCACACTACCTCTACGGTTTCATTGAGTTTGGCCGCAAGCAGTATGAAGAGGCCGCTGACAGCTTCAAGCACGCGCTGGCGGGTCGGCCAAAGTTCTACGCGGCGCGCAATCATCTGGGCGCGACGTACCTGGAGCTGGAGCGCTGGGCCGACGCGGTGGCGACGCTGGAACCGCTGCTCAAGGAACCGACCTACACGACGCAGTACCTCGTCTACAACAACCTCGGCTGGGCGTACCTGAAGATGGGCGACCTGCGGATGGCGGACAAGAACCTGAAGCTCGCGGTGTTCCTCAATCCGAAATTCTGCAATGGATATCGCAATCTGGGCCTGCTCGCCATGGAGCAGCGCGACTTCAAGGGCGCCGTTGAGCAGATGACGGAAGCCACATCGCGCTGCCCGAATTTCGCCGATCTGCACATGCAGCGCGCCGAAGCGCTCGCGGCGACCGGGCAGATGGCTGAATCCGACGCAGAGTTCCGCAAGTGCGCAGAGCTCGGCGGCGACACAATGCTCGGACGGCGCTGCAAAGCCCGCACGCGGCAGGGCTCGGGCGGCGGCGATGGCCGTCAAGTTGGGGGATGGTAATGGCAACAGATGTGCGCGATCTGCCACGCAAGGTGCTGCCCGCCCGGCTGTTCCAGCTGATTGACCGTGCGGGCACGACCCCGCAGGCCCGTCAGGACCGCGCCAAGCGCCGCGTGCAGCTCGTCGTGGGCCTGCTGGGGCTGTATCTGGTCTTTGCGTACGGCGCGGCGGTGTGGACCGTCGTGAACAAGGCCACGCTGGAGAAATACGCCAAGGGCAACCTCCTGAAATTGACCAAGATCGAGACGCGGCGCGGCGATATCACGGACCGCAACGGCGTGGCGCTGGCGACGAGCCTGTCGGCCAACTCCGTGTCCGCCAATCCGCGCTGGGTGCTGCCGCCGTTCATCAAGGTCGACAAGAAGAAGGTGTCCACGACGCCGGTGCAGATGCCGTTCGACAGCGCGGAAGGCATCGCCTTTCGCAAGACCATCACCGACCGCATCGTGAAGCTCCTCGGCGTGAGCGGCAAAGAAGAGGCGTACGTCCGCGAGCAGATGAACCGCCACGACGTCGCGAAGGACGGCAAGCCGACCGACAAGGGCGTGGCCTTCGTCTATCTGGCGCACAAGCTGACCGACAAGCAGAGCCAGGCCATCCGCGAAGCGATCGCCGACGGCGAGCTGCCCGGCATCACGCTGGAGCCGCGCTTCATCCGCTACTACCCGAACAACGAACTCGCAGGGCCGCTCGTCGGCCGCGACAACACGACGGGCAGCATCGAGGCGAGCTTTGACAAGCTGCTGCGCGGTCAGGAAGTCGAGGTGTGGTCGTATAAGGACTCCAGCGCGACGCCGCTGTACATCGACGGCGCGCCGGATCCGAGCATCTTTGGCGGCAAGAGCGTCGCGCTGACGATCGACGAGAAAATTCAGGCGGTCGCCGAGCACCATCTGGAAGCGTCCGTCCGCGAGTTTGAAGCGCAGCACGGCATCGCCGTCGTCATGGACGTCCAGACGGGCGACGTGCTGGCGCTGGCGCAGTGGCCGAGCTTCAACCCGAACGACATCGAAACCGCGCCGAAGTACGGCCTGCACAACATCGCCGTGGAATTCCAGTACGAGCCGGGCTCGACGTTCAAGGTCTTCAATCTGGCGATTGGCCTGCAGGAAAAGGCCGTGACGCTGGAGGAAATCATCCCGCTCGGGCCGATGGTCGTCGGCAACAAGGTCATCAAGGACGATCACCCGCACGCGGCGGTCAGCGGCCTGCAGTCCCTGCAGGTCAGCTCCAACATCGCCAATGCCAAGATCGCGATGCGGATGCACCGCGAGGTTTATGAGAAATACCTGCGGGCGCTGGGCTTTGGCCGTCGGCTGGACCTCGGGATGATCGGCGAGGGCGCGGGGCAGCTGTCGCCGTCCGAGAAATGGTCGCTGGTGCAGTACGCCAACATCGCGTTTGGTCAGGGCATCGCGGTGACGCCGCTGCAGATGGTCGCGGGCTTTGCGGCGGTCGCGAACGGCGGCACGTACCGGCGGCCGCGGTTGATTCGCGCGGTCCAGACCGCCGACGGCAAGGAAGAAAAGCTGCCGACGGACGTGGGCAAGCGGGTCTTTGACAAGGACACGACCGAGAAGGTGCTGCTGGCGATGGCGTCGGTGTGCCAACCGCGTTCTGCCGACGGTCACAGCCTCGGCGGCACGGGCACAGCGGCGCGCCTGCCCAACTACACGATTGGCGGCAAGACCGGCACCGCACAGCAGGCCAACGCCAACGGCGGCTACTCGGACACGCACTGGGTGGGCAGCTTCATTGGCGTGACGCCCATCGAGAAGCCGCGGCTCGTTGTCTTCGTTGCGATCGACACGCCCAACAAGTTTGACCCCAAGCTTGGCAAGATCGCCCGCTATGGCGGCATCGTTGCGGCGCCGGTCGTGCGGGAAATCGTGCGGTTCACGCTGCCGTACCTGGGCGTGCCGCCGAGCCCGGGCGCGCCGTACCTGGATCGCAACGACCCGGAGAAGGCCAAGAAGGAAGACGGCGAACGCAAGCTTCTGGCGCAGAAGACGGCCGCGACGATGTTGGCGGCGACCAATCCGCAGCGCGCGGTGGCGGATGCGACGCCGGTCGCCGAAGGGATGGCGCGCGTTCCTGACGTGCTGCGCCTGCCCATGCGGATCGTGCGCGAGCGGCTGGCCACGGCCAAGCTCGGCCTCGCGGCGGGCGGAAGCGGCGTGGGCGTGGAACAGGTGCCGGCCGCGGGTGAAATCGTGGTTGCCGGCACGCCGGTGAAAGTGACGTTCAAGCGGATGAGTGAAGTGGCCGATGCCCGGCCGCCGGAGCCGCCGCCGGAAGAAGCGGCCAAGCCGACGGACCCGGCCAAGCCGACCGACGCGCAGAAGCCGGTCAACGCGGTGCGGCCAGGTGGCCCGACGCAGCCGACGGTCAAGCACTAGGGGAAGACGAAGATGGACTTGCTGGAGTTGTTGCAGCAGAGCGGCGTGCGGGCGGAGGTGGCGGAACACGCTGACCTCGGCGTCGCCGTGCGCGCTGTGACGGCAGACTCGCGGCGGGTTCAACCGGGCACCGTGTTTGTCGCGGTTCCGGGCACGCGGGCCCATGGCCTTGAATACGCGGCGCAAGCGGTCGCCGCTGGGGCCATTGCGATCGTCACCGATCAGGCGTTTGCGTTGGACAGCGCGCTCGTCCTGCACGTGTCGGACAGCCGCAAGGCGCTGGGCGCGCTCTGCTCCGCGCTGCACAACCACCCGAGCCGGACGCTGCATGTGATCGGCGTGACCGGGACCAACGGCAAGACGACGACGACCGTGCTGATCGCGGAGCTGCTGACGGCCGCCGGGCTGCGCGCTGCGGCGATTGGCACCACCGGCATCTGGACGCCCGAAGGCACGCGGCCGTCGCACATGACCACGCCGGACGCGGAGACCCTCCAGCAACTGCTGGCGGACCTGCGGGACGAGGGCTTCACGCACGTGGCGATTGAGGTCAGCTCGCACGCGCTGCATCAGCATCGGGTCGCCGGCACGCGCTTTGCCGCGACCGTGTGGACCAACCTGACGCGCGACCACCTGGACTACCACGGGACGCTGGACGCTTACGCCGCGGCGAAGGCGCAGCTGTTTGGCGGCGACCTGAAGGCCCCGCACGCGTTTGTGAACGGCGACGACGATGCCGCCGCGCAGGTGTGGCATCAGGGCCGCGCAGAAGCGTGGAGCCTGGGCGCGCACGGCGCGGCCGAACATCAAGTGGAACAGCTGCGGATGTCGGCCCACGGCCTCAGCTTCGCGCTGAAGAGCCAAGGCCACCACGCGCTGACGGTGAATACGCCGCTCATCGGCCGCCACAACGCGGAGAATCTCGCGGCAGCGCTGCTGGTTTGCCGCGCGCTGGGCGTTGCGGATGCCGCGCTTGTCGCTGCCTGCCAGCACTTGGAAGCGCCGCGCGGTCGGCTGCAGCCGGTGGCCAACCACACGGGCGCGCTGGTGCTTGTCGACTACGCCCACACGCCGGACGCGCTCCAGCAGATCCTGACGACGCTGCGACCGCTGGTCGGTGCGCAAGGCCGCCTGATCGCGCTCCTCGGCTGCGGCGGCGATCGCGATCCGGGCAAGCGGCCGCTGATGGGTCAGGTCGCGGCGCGGCTGGCGGACCTCTGCGTGGCGACGAGCGACAACCCGCGGACGGAAGACCCGCATGCGATCCTGGCGGCGGTGGAAGAGGGCCTGCGGATGACGGGCGCGGAGAAGCTCGAGAAGTTCGTGCCGTCGACGCTGGCCAAGCTGCAAGGCGGCCCGCGGCGCTGCGGCTACGTGGTCGAGGAGGATCGCGAACAGGCGATTCGCCGCGCGATCGGCGTCCTGCGTGCGGGCGACGTCCTGGTGATCGCCGGCAAGGGTCACGAGACCGTGCAGATTGTCGGCCGCGAAGAGCGGCCCTTTGACGACGCCGCCGTGGCGGAACGCTACCTGGGCATGACGCGCCCGACGCAAGTGGGGGTGTGACCATGGCGCAGCGTCCACACGGTTTTGCTTTTGACGGACAGGCGGCGCGCGCGGCGACCGGCGGGCGTTTGCTCGTGGATGCGCCGCGGTGGACGACCGAGCTGTGCACGGACAGTCGCAAGCTGGCGACCGGGGCGCTGTTCGTGGCGTTGCCGGGCGAGAAGTTCGACGGCGCGGCCTTCATCGGCACGGCGCTGGATGCGGGTGCGATCGGCATCGTGGCGGAGACGGGCAAGGCGCAGCCGTTCATCGGCGCGGCGCTGGCCAAGAACGCGTGGCTGCTGGAAGTGGACGACGCCCTGCTGGCGCTTGGCGATCTGGCGCGCAACCACCGGCAGCGGTTTGCGCCGCTTGTCGTGGGCATCACGGGCTCCAACGGCAAGACGACGACCAAGGAACTGACGGCGCTCGCGCTGTCCCCGCTCGGGGACGTGCTCTGGACAGCGGGCAACTTCAACAACCGCATCGGCCTGCCGCTCACGTTGGCGCGCCTCGGCCCCGCGCACAAAGTCGCGGTCCTGGAAATGGGCATGTCGATTCCGGGCGAGATTGCCCAGCTCGCCCACGTCGGCATCCCGCAGATCGGCGTCGTGACCTCGATCGCGGAAGCGCACTTGCAGGGCATGGGCAGCGTGCAAGCGATCGCCAACGAGAAGGCGGACCTCCTGCGCGCGCTGCCGGCCGACGGAGTCGCGATTGTCCCGCAGGACGAGCCGCTGCTGACCGACGTGGTGGCCGGCCTGACGTGCCGGGTCCTGCGTTTTGGCCGGACGGCGGGCGACGTCAAGCTGGCGTCGCCGATCGTCGTCGCGGGGATGAGCCAGACGTTCACGGCCGACGTCGCGGGCACGCTTGTGCCGGTGACGCTGCCGGGTCTGGGCGTGCACCTCGCGCACAATGCGCTCGCGGCGCTCGCGGTGGCGTATGCGGCAGGCGCGGATCTGCACGCGGCCGCGATCGCGATGGGGCGCTACGAACCGGTCGGTCAGCGGATGCTGCCGTCGCGGATCGGTCCGTGGCTGGTGCTGGAAGACTGCTACAACGCCAATCCGCGCTCCGTGGAAGTCGCGCTCGACACGCTGGCGACGCTGCCGGGGCCCCGCGCGGCCATTCTCGGCTCAATGCTGGAGTTGGGCGCCAACGAACACGACTTGCACGCGCGCGTGGGCCGCCATGCCGCAGACGTCGGCGTCGATGTCCTGATCGCCGTGGGGCCCTTTGCCGCCGATTACGCCCGCGGCGCTGCTGCCGGTGGCCTCGTTGCCCTGAGCGTTGCCGAGCCGGCTGAAGCCGCGGCGCTTCTGGCGCAAAAACTGCCGCTTGCCGCCACCGTCCTGATCAAAGGCTCGCGTGGCGCCCGTATGGAGCGCGCGATCGCCGCCCTGCGTGAGCTGCCCTCTACCCCTGCCACCGCCCACGCGGCCGCTGCGAGGTCTTAAGGTGTTCCTCTGGTTGTCCCAACACTTCCGCGGCGATTTCGGGCCACTCAACGTGTTCCGCTACGTCACGTTCCGGTCGATCGGCGCGATGGCCACCGCGCTGATGATCGCCATGTGGCTCTTCCCGTGGTTTATCCGCCTGCTGCAGGAAAAACAGATCGGCCAGGTCGTCCGCGACGACGGTCCACAATCGCACTTCTCCAAGAAGGGTACGCCGACGATGGGCGGCATCCTGCTGCTGATGGCGATGTTCCTGTCCACGGCGCTTTGGGGCGACCTGCAGAACGTCTTTGTCTGGTTGACGCTGGTCGTGACGCTGGTTTTTGGCGTGCTGGGCTTCATCGACGACTATTTGAAGATCCGCGACCGCAACTCCAAGGGCGTGACCGAGAGGCAGAAGCTCGCGACGCAATTTGGCGTTACCGCGCTGGTTTTTGGCCTGATGTACTTCGGCTGGTTCGGCAAGGAGCTGGCGGATTCGCGGCTGTACCTGCCGTTTGCGAGCGCCAAGCACTTCGCGTGGGACATCGGCCCCATCGCCTACACGCTTTTTGCCTGCGTCACCGTCGCCGGTTACTCCAACGCGGTGAACCTGACCGACGGCCTCGACGGCCTCGCCATCGGCCCCGTCATGGTCTCCTCTTTCACCTTCGCGGTGCTCTGCTACCTGGTCGGCGCGAAGTTCGGCCATTTTGACGTGGCGCAGTACTTGCTGCTGCCCGAAGTGCCGGAGGCCCACGAGCTGACCATCGTGCTCGCCGCGGTCATCGGCGCCGGCATCGGCTTCCTTTGGTACAACACCTACCCCGCGCTCGTCTTCATGGGCGATGTCGGCGCGCTCGCGCTCGGCGGCACGCTCGGCATGGTCGCGGTGTTTTCCAAGAACGAACTGCTCTCGCTCATCGTCAACGGCCTCTTCGTCGTGGAAGCCGCCAGCGTCGCGTTGCAGCGCTTTTACTTCAAGCGGACCGGCAAGCGCATCCTGCGCATGGCGCCGATCCACCACCATTTCGAGAAGCTGGGCTGGCCCGAACCGCGGGTCACGATCCGCTTCTGGATCATCTCCGTCATGTTGTCGCTGGTCGCGTTGGCCAGCCTGAAGTTGAGGTAAGCGATGGCCCCGATTGCGATTGCCAGCGACGACGATCTGGAACTGCTCGAAGGCTTTGACGGCGACGACATGTCGCTTTCCGAGCAGACGCGCATCCAGGCGCCAACGTCGATGCCGAAGGGCGAGGCGGCGCTGGTGCCGATGCCGGTCGGCATGGATTGGGCGCTGTTCTCGACGGTCATCGGCCTGATGACGGTCGGCCTGATCATGGCCCACTCCGCGTCCGTGTGGCTGGGCTTGCACAACTTCAACGGCGATGACGGCCACTTCCTGCACAAGCACATGCTGCACCTCAGCATTGGCGTGTTCGTGCTGCTGATCGCGATCCGCACGCCGTACCAGTTGTACCGCAAGGTCGCGTATCCCCTGCTCGGGCTGTCGATGGTCGGTCTTGTGCTGGTGCTGATGTTCGGCCGCGTGGTCAACAACTCGCGGCGCTGGCTCGGGCCGTTCCAGGTCGCCGAACTGGCCAAGCTGGCGTTCGTCATCTACCTCGCGCACGCGCTGACCAAGCAGATTTCCCGCCAGAACGCCCACAAGTTCTCGGTCGGCTTCCTGCCGCACGCGGTCGTGTGGATGGTGGCGTTTGGCCTGCTGATGAAAGAGCCGGACCTCGGCAGCGGCATCGTGCTGGCGATCCTGCTGTTTGCGATGACCTTCATCGCCGGCACCAACTTCAGCTACATCATCGGCTTGGGCGGCGTCGGCGTCGCGGCGCTGGGCGTGTTCATCGCCCACAATCCCATGCGCTTTGCCCGTATCAACGCGTACTTGCACCAACTGCTGTCGGTCATGGGCATGGAAGCGCTGCCGCAGGAGATGATCCGCGGCGCGTCCTACCAGTGGTTCAACGGCCATCTCGCGGTCGCGGCGGGCGGGCTGTTCGGCAAAGGCCTCGGGCTGTCGGAGCAGAAGCTCGGCTTCGTGCCGGAATGCCACACGGACTGGGTTTTGTCGATTATCGCAGAAGAATTCGGCCTCATCGGCGTTGCGCTCGTCGCCCTTGCGTTCATCTTCTTCATCCGCCGCGGCCTCCGCATCGCGCTGCGGGCACGCGACGAGTTTGGCCGCCTGCTGGCGTCAGGCATCACGATCCTTTTTGGCACCCAAGCCGCGGTCAACTTTGGCGTCGTCATGGGCACGCTGCCGACGAAGGGCCTGACGCTGCCGTTCGTTTCCTACGGCGGCTCGTCGATCATCGTGCTGGCGCTGGCCGCGGGCGTGCTGCTGAACGTGGGCCGCGGCGGCAATCCCGACGCGGAATGGTCGCTGCCCAAGCTGCCGCGCTGGTTCCGCCGCGAAGAAAAGACCGCGCGCACCGGCAACACGCGCGTGATCATCAACCCCAGCCGCGCGACGGAGGGCAATCGCTGATGGCCAACGTCGTAAGCCAACTGCATAAAGTCGTGCTTGCCGGCGGTGGCACGGGCGGTCACGTGACGCCCGCGCTCGCGCTCGCCGATGCGTTCCGCGCGCAGGTGCCGGGCTGCGACGTGCTGTTCATTGGCACGCCGCAGGGCATGGAAGCGACGCTGGTGCCCAAGCGCGGTTGGCGGATCGAGACCGTGCCGGGCTCGCGGCTGGTCGGCGGCGGCTTTCTGGCCAAATTCAAGGGCCTCGGCAACCTGCTGCAAGGCATCCTCACGGCCCGCGCGATCCTGAAGCGCGAGCGGCCATCGCTTGTCATCGGCGTCGGCGGCTATGCGTCCGGTGCGGCGTTGCTGGCGGCCCGCACCCTGGGCATTCCGACGGCGGTTCACGAGTCCAACGCGGTTCCCGGCCTGACGAACCGCGTGCTTGGCGCGCTTGTCGACCGCGTGTACCTCGGCTTTGCCGCGGCGCGTGGCGATTTCCCGCGCGATTCCTGCGTCGTGTCGGGCAATCCGGTGCGCCCGGAAATTCGCGTCGTCGGCGGTCAACGCGAGGAGACCTGGAATGGCGCTCAACGCCAGCGCCCGCCGCGCATTCTCGTCGTGGGCGGATCGCAGGGCTCGGAATTCCTGAACGAGCGCGTCCCCGGCCTGCTGGCGGCGCTCGCGGAACTCGGCGTGACGGTGGAAGTCCGCCATCAGGTCGGCAAGCTCAGCGCCGCGCCGGTCATTGCGAGCTACGTCGACAATGGCCTGACACACACGGTCGAATCGTTCATCGACGACATGGCCGCAGCCTACGCGTGGGCTGACTTCGCGATCACGCGCTCAGGTTCTGGAACGGTCGCTGAACTGGCCGCCGCGAGCCTGCCGGCGCTGCTGGTGCCGTTTCCGCATGCCGCGGGCGACCATCAGGCAGCCAACGCCAAGGCTTTCGCGGACGCGGGCGCGGGCGCGTGGGTGCGGCAGGGCGAGTGGAACGAGGCGCGGCTTGCCCACAACCTCAAAGACTTGTTGACCAATCCGCTGAAGTGGCAGGCGGCTTCGCTGGCAGCCCGGCAGATGGCCGGTGGCGATGCCGCGCTGGCGGTGGTGGAAGATTGCCAGGAATGGCTGGGGGCGCGCGGCTGAAAAGCCCGTGAAAAAAGCTATGGATACGCGCAATTACATCAAGCGTCAGACCAAAGTTCGCAACGTTCGCCGGGCGCGCATCGTGACGTGGCGCGAGCGGCTGGAGAGTGCACGGTCGTCCTGGCACGCGTGGCAAGCCAAGCGCGCCGAGCGGGCGGAAGCAGCGGAGGAGAACGACGCGCCGCGCTTTCCGTGGGTCAAGCTCCTCGGCGCGCTGGCCGTGCTGGCGTGCGTGACCCAGTTGGTCTACGCGGCTGGGATCTTTGAGCAATACACCGTTCGGACCCAGCATTTTCACGTCGCGAAGTTTGAAGTGCTCGGCCAGAAACGCGTCGATCGCCAGGCGATTATCGACGCTTCAGGCGTGAAGCCAGGCGCGTCGCTGACGGCGCTTGACCCCGTCGTCGTTCAGCGGACCGTGGAAGCGCTGCCGTGGGTGCGGACCGCGCGCGTCGATGCGCAACTGCCGTCGACGCTTGTCATCCGCGTTTCCGAATACCAGCCGTTCGCCCTGCTGCTCAGCGACACGGGCAAGCTGTTGCTGGTGGACCGCGGCGGGTTCGTCTTCAAGGAAGCGGATGCCGGCGAGGCGACGGACCTGCCGATCATCACGGGACTGAGCGCCGGGCTGTCGCGCGATGTGCCGGTCGTCGATCAGCGCGCCGCCAAGGACAATGCGCCGCTCACTGCGCACGAGACGCCGACGCAGCGACGCCTGTCGGATCTGCTGCGTTTGATCGACGCGCATGCCGCCAGTCCGCTGTCAGTGCGCTTCCCGCTGTCGGAAGTGCATTGGGATCCAGTCCTGGGCACAACGCTGATTTCCGCCAATGATGGCGGCGAGATTCGGCTCGGCCACGCGCTGGAGACGGATCTGGGGCGGGCGTTCTCGCTCGTCGGCCGTTTGCTGGACCGGATTGACCGCCGTGGCGAATGGCTGCAATACGCGCTGCTGGACGACGACGTGCGCCAGGATCGCGCGGTCGTGCGCGCGCTGCCGCTGCCGCAGAAGCCGGGCGATGAACTGACCCAAGCGGGAGCGTCGGCGCAAGTCGGCGCGCCCGCAGCGGCAAACGCGCCCTCGGGTGCGCCGGCCGCAGCGGACAAGGATGCCAAGACGGTCAAGACGGCGACGGTCAAGCTGCCGGGCGACGACAATCAGGACGACTAGCCGCCCAAAGCGGCTGACGGGAAACGGGTTTACAGTTATAAAATGCAAGCAAAACGGGGGATTCAGATGGCGCGAAAGGAAGAGATCATTGTGGGGTTGGACGTCGGCACGCACAAAGTCGTGGCGATTGTCGGTGAAGTGAAGAGCGACGGCGGAATCGACATCATCGGCGTGGGGACGTCGGCGTCGAACGGCATCCGCAAGGGCGTCGTGGTCAACGTCAACGAGACGATGGAAGCGATCCAGCGCGCCGTGCATGAAGCCGAGCTGATGGCGGGCTGCACCGTCAACGCCGTCTACGTGTCGGTTTCGGGCAAGGATCTCAAGTCCTTCAACAACCGCGGTGTCGTCGCCGTCCAGAACCGCGAAGTGACGGAGATGGACGTGCAGCGCGTGCTCGAGAACGCGAAGGCCGTGCAGATCCCCGCCGACCGCACGATCCTGCACACCGTGCCGCAGGAATTCCTGGTCGATGACAACGACGGCATCCGCTACCCCATCGGCATCAGCGGCGTGCGCTTGCAGGTCAACGTCCACATCATCACGGCGCTGAACTCCGGCGTGCAGAACGTGGTGCAGTGCGCGGAGCGTGCCGGCTTGCATGTGCTGAAGTCGTCCGCTGAAATGCTGGCTTCCGGTCGCGCGGTGCTGGAAGATGACGAGAAGGAGCTCGGCGTGGTGCTCGTCGACATCGGCGGCGGCACGACCGACATCGCCATCTACCACAACGGCTTCGTGGTCCACTCCGCTGTCCTCCCCGTCGGCGGCGATCACATCACCAATGACATCGCCGTCGGATTGCGGACGCCCAAGGCGGAGGCCGAGCGCATCAAGATCCAGCACGGCTGCGCGCTGTCGACCATGGTCACGGACGACGAGAACATCGAAGTCGCGTGCGTGGGCGGCCGCGAGCCGATCGTGCGCAAGCGCAAGCTCCTGTGCGACATCGTCGAGCCGCGGATGGAAGAAATCTACCGGCTGATCGAACGCGCGATCCAGGCGTCGAACTTCGCCGACGTGCTCGGCTCCGGCGTCGTCATCACCGGCGGTACGGCGCTGCTGCCGGGCTGCGCGGAATTGGGCGAAGACGTGCTGGGTTTGCCAGTGCGGGTTGGCTATCCTCGGCAGGTCGGTGGCCTGCGCGACATGATCAATTCGCCGGTGTTCTCGACGGCGCTGGGTTTGGTGCTGCAGGGTTGTGACGACGAGAACGAAACCGCCAAGGACGCCGGTCGCACCCGACGCGCCAGCAGCAAAGCCGCCAAGACCGCCGGCAACGGCATCTCGGCCCGCATCAAGGGTTGGCTCAGCGAAGTCTTCTAACCCAAACAACGCCGCGTCCACGACGCCACCCCTACCCTCACGAGGTCCACCATGTTTGAATCCATCCAAATCGAATCGCCGACCGTGTTCGGCGCCAAAATCAAAGTCATCGGCGTCGGCGGCGGCGGCGGCAATGCCGTCAACAACCTGATCGAGGCCGAGCTCGGCCACATCGAGTACATGGTCGCCAATACCGACGCACAGGCCCTGGGCCGCAGTCGCGCCGGTACGCGTCTTCAGCTCGGCCAGATGCTGACGCGCGGTCTCGGCGCTGGCGGCAAGCCGGAGATGGGCCACAAAGCGGCGCTGGAAGACATGGAAGCGCTGCAAGCGGCGGTCGCGGATGCGGACATGGTGTTCATCACCGCGGGCATGGGCGGCGGCACGGGCACGGGCGCGGCACCGGTGATTGCCCAGGCTGCGCGGGCGGCGGGCGCCTTGACGGTGGCGGTCGTGACGCGGCCGTTTGGCTTTGAAGGCATCAACCGCAGCAAGCAGGCAGAAGACGGCCTGCGCGAGTTGGCGGAACACGTCGACACGCTCATCGTGATCCCCAACGACCGCATTCTCAGCGTCGCGGATCGCAAGATCAGCTTCAAGGACGCGTTCAAGATGGTGGATGCCGTCGTCGTGGAAGCGGTCCGCGGCATCTCGGACATCATCCTCACGCCGGGCCTCGTCAACGTCGACTTCGCCGACGTGGTCGCCATCATGAAAGGCAAAGGCATGGCGCTCATGGGCACCGGCCGCGCTTCCGGCGATGACCGCGCGCGCGCGGCTGCCCGTCAGGCGATCTCCAGCCCGCTGCTGGAAGACGCCCGCGTGGAAGGCGCGACTGGCCTGCTGGTGGCGATCGCCGGCGCGGATCTGAGCCTCGCTGACATCAACGACGCGATGACGCTGATCCAGGAATCGGCCGCGGCGGAGACCAACACGATCTTTGGCGCCATCATCGACGAGAGCCTGGGCGACGACATCAAGGTGACGGTTGTGGCGACGGGTTTTGACCGCCTGCAGCAGATTCGCTCGCTGGAGATGGTGCAGCAGCTGTCCCCGCGGGAGCGCCAGCTGAATGTTCCGCCGCCGCCGCCGCCGACGGCTTCCTCGCTGCGGGTGACCGCGCCGCTGGAGCTGACGGGCGTGCAGGACGTGCGCATCTACGCGACGGCTGGTCGCGGCGATGTGATGCAAGTGGCCCACGCCGCGCCGCCGCCGGTGCCGGTCGCGATGCCGTCCGCGCGTCGTCAGGGCAATGAGAACCTGCCGATCGACCTGGACGAGCCGGCCTACACGCGGCGCACGCCGTCGTATGGCACGAGCCACGCGCAGGTGCAGCAGTCGCTCAACCAGAGTCCGCTGGCCAAGCGCGAGCCGATTGTCGGCAATCCCTTCGCCAATGAAGACGGCACGGAGATGGATCGCCCGGCGTTCATGCGCAAATAAGGGCGGCATCTGATGGCTGAAGGCAATCCGCAGACGCAGCGCCGCATCGGCTTTGCGGTGATTCTGGCGCTGGCGTGCATCGTGGCGCTTGCGCAGATTGTCGGCAGCAAGCGCCACGACGACGACGGCATCGACAAGGGCATCCGCGCGCTGGAAGCGGCTGCGCACGGGCCGCGCGACGAACGGGAAGAACACTTGGCCAAGGCCGAGCACTTCTTTGCCGCGTCGACGGGGACGATTGTCGTCGAGCCGCAGGCGATCGTGGGTCTGGGGCTTGTCGAGCAGATGGAGGGCGCGCTGGGCAAACCGGATCCGGTGGCGCCCGACCTCGCGCAACTGGACGAGAAGCAGGCGGCGGCACACGCACAAGCGCTCATGGCGCGTGGCAAACCGGAAGCGGCGCTGGCGTATCTGGCGCAGCCGCAAGTGCGGGCGCGGGCGGGACGCGGACTGGCGGTGATTGCGCGGTTTGCCGAACGCTGGCTCGCGGCGAACAACAAGGCGCCGACGCCCTAGCAGTCCACCACGCTGCGATCACCGCATCGACGACTTGACGCGCGAGCCGTCGCTCAGGTTGCTGCGCGCCACTTGTGTGCCCACCATGTGCATCTCCTTGAGCGCCATCTCCTCCACAAAGTGGCTGAGTTGCTCACGCGCCTCCACCAGCCGCTGCATGTGCGCGCGGATCTCCGGGTCGTCTTTGCCCATGTTGGCCAGTTGCGCGATCGCCTCGTCCAGCCGCCGGCGCACCGCGTTGAACTCGCCGCGGCGGTTCCGTTCCAGCACGCCCAGCAGCGCCCGCGCCGCGACAACCGCCGCCGCTGCCCGCAGCACGCCAAAATCGCGGGGCTGCTCGTCATTGGCGCGGTGATTGGCCAGCCGCCAACTCACAAGCTGCACCGGCAACTCCAGCGGGCCATCGGCGTCCGACAGGCGGGCTTCCACTGAAGGCGGATCGCCGTCGGCCGCACGCGGCAGCAGCGCCGTGACGATCAGGTCCACGCACTGGTCGCTGACCAGGTCGCCGAGCTCCACGCGCAGGTGCGTGCCCGTCCAAATCGCCGGATAGTCGCTCAGCAATTCCAGCCGCACGCCCTGCGACGGCCACAGCTCCACAACGACGCCGCGGGCGACAACGTCCATCGCGTCGTTGATCTCCGCAGCGAGGATCGCCGCGAGCTGCGCGGCCTTTCGCACGTAGTAGAACTGCCCGGCGCCGGCCTTGGACATCGCCGCCAGCAGCTCCTCGTTGAAGTCTTCACCGATGCCCAGTGCGGTCGTCGCGATCCCCAGCGCCCGACGCCGCCGCGCCGCCTCGCTCAGCTCCAGCACCGAACTCGGGCCGTGATTGGCCTGCCCGTCGGTCACCACGATGCAGCGGCCAATCGCCTGCGGATTCTGCACGCGCGCCAATTCACCGCACGCCGTATCCCAGCCCGCGTGCAGCGCCGTCGACCCGCGCGCTTCGATGCCGTCCAGCGCGCGCTGCGCCAGCATCACCGTCTGCGGCGTGACCGGCGCTCCCGCCGCGACCACGTCGACGCGGTCGTCAAACACCGTCACGGCAAAATGGTCGCCCGCCTGCAGTTGCTGCAGCGCGGCAACGACCGCCTGACGCGCCAGCACCATCTTCTCGCCGCCCATGGAACCGGAACGGTCGAGCGCAAACGCCACCTGCACCGGCAGCCGCTCCTTGTGCGCCTCCGCGATGGCCGCTTGCACGCCAATTTGCAGGTAACGCAGGCTGCGCGCGCCTGAGCGGCCAAGCGCGCGATCCGTCGTCGCCGACATCCCCTGCAGACCCTGATTCATCTTGTCATCGGGCACTTCAACCTGGGACATGACTTACCTCCCTGACTTGTAGTTGAGATCACTGTTGAGCTTCTGGGCAAAATCCAGGAGCCGCTGCACACGCCGGTTCGCCGCGACGCCGAGAGGCCGCCGCAGATGCAGCTCCACCCCCGGCTCGAGCATGATGCGCTCCCACTGCGAGCGCGCGAGGCCTTCGTCCGGCCGCGAGACCGCCATCGGCTCGGGCGGCATCGGCGCGGAGAGCGTGGGCTGATAGACCGGCGGCGGCACGGGCAGGAACTGCGGGAGCGCGTCGACCGGCGTCGTCTCCAGGATCGCGCGGATCTTGGAGAGTTGCATGCCGTCGGCCTGCATCTGGCGGATGAAGCGGAGTCGCTCCACGTGCTCCGCGGGATAGCGGGACGCCGGACCCGCGCCGACCGGCGGCGTCAGCAGACCGTTGAGAATGTAGAACCGGACGGTGCGGCGGTTCTCACCGGTCGCATCGCACAGCGCTTCCAAGGTCAGCGGCTGAAGCGGTTTGGGAATTTGGGGCTTGGTCATCAGACTTGCTCGCCGATGTCGCGCTGGCATCGTGAACATAGTTGTGACAGTTCTCATGTCGCGTGTCAAGTAAGATTTTCCCGGCACGGCAAACGCAAGCGGCAAGCGCACTTGGCACAGGCGCCACTGCGCGGGACACGGCCCTGGCTGATTCTGCTGGCTACTTCAGCCCGGCCGCGGCTTCCACTTGCGCATCCGTCCAGACGATCGGCGGTTGCGCCCATGGGTCGCTGACGACCACCTGACCCGCGACGCTCCGGATCAGCCCGCGCACGCTCGACGGGCCGCGCCGGTCATTTCCCAATCTTGGCCGCCTGCAGACCCAAGGGCGGCACGCCGTTGGTCAGCCAGCCCCCGACGCATTTCAGGCGCTGCGTGCTGAACGTCATGCCGTCCTTGTGCGCCGTCCAGGTGTAGATTCCCGGCGTGGCCCCGGCGATCAGCACGCCGCCGTCGGTGGTCGTCATCGCCAGCGTCTTGTCCGGCACCGTGCTGGTGTTGAAGTAGAATGGCCCGTTCGCTTGTGGCAGCGTTGGTTCAGTCGTCACCGTCGCGCCCGGCTCGCCCGGCGCCCACCACAGGCCCTGGCTGTCGCCCATGGCCGTCACCGTCACGACCATCTGGCATTGCGTCGGATCGGTCGGGTCAAACCCCATCATCGCGCCGAGGTAGACGGCGATGAGCCGGGTGACGACCTGGAAGTTCACGTTCGCGACGTCCTTGGTGCCGATGGGGATGACCGGCGACAAGCTCGGAAAATAGTCCGGATGCACGACGGCGACCGTGAACGCGCCGCCCTCTGGCAGCCCGCTGAACGTGAAGCTGCCGTCCAGGGCCACGGGCTGTGAGACGGAGGGAAACTCCAGCAGGTAGGCAGTGGCGCCCGTGACGTCCTTCTGCTGCTCAATAGCGCCCGGGCCTTTTGCATCAAAAAAGAAGGCCGCGCCGCTAAGCTTGCGATCGCCAGCAACCCACACGGGACCGCTGTCTGGTGCCGCCGCATCTTGGGACGCGCTGTCTGCCGTCGCTGGGGCGTCCTGCCCGGCCATGTCGACGAGCGCTGCGGCGTCTTGCCCGAGCGCGCTGTCCTTGACCGTGCCCGAGCAGCCCAACAGGCAGACGGTCGCCATCCAAGTGAAGATTTGCCGCATGTTGTGTCCGTGTCAGGCGCGATTGCCGGGAGCGGGCCTGTGCCTACCGGCCCGGGAAGCTACGCGTCGGCGGTGTCGCGGTCAACACGCGCCGCATCAGGTCGTTGCCAGCTGCCTGAGGTCGTGGAACGGATTGTTGCTGAAGTTTCGGCACGACAACGCACGCCGCAATCGCCGATCAGCCTGCGGTATTCGCCGCGCCACGCCGCGCAAAATTCCCCGGTGCGAACCTGCCCGCCGCGTCACCTGCCGTGCTCCCAAGCGTCTGCGTTGCGGTTTCGCGTTGAAGCTGCACCTTGGCACGACCCTTGCTCTGATCTGGACGACCTGCGTGCGGGCTCACGCAGCGCGCAAAATGGGTGGGAGGTGTGTTCATGAAGTCGATGCCTTGGGGTTTGTCGGTGGCGCACGTTCCTGCGGATCGTTCCGGCCGGTGGCTGGCGGGGGGTGTCATCGCCTTGGCGTTGTTGCTCAACAGCTGCACATCGTCCAGCGCGGACGGCGGGTCAGGTTCGGGCCAGACGGCCACCGCGCTCACGGGCGTGACCAACGCGAGCGTCAGTTTTGTGTTCTTTGATGAGAACGGCGTGCAGTTGAACAGCACTGGCGTGACCCAGCGGATGACCAACAGCGTTGGCGCGAGCATCCTGAGCTCCGGCACGTTTGATCTGGACACGCTCAAGGCCTTGACGCTCAACACGAGCTCGATGACGTCGGACGGCACGTGGACGACGCCGTTCGCGCAACTCGATACGATTCCGCATCAGGGCTTGATGGTGCACTGGGACACGGCGGACACCGGCTATTCAACGTTTCTCATCGACAACGACGGTGCGGGCTTCAGCGCGCCCGGGACTTACGTCTTCAATGAGCGCGCGGCGCTGGATGCGCGGCGGCACTACCTCACGTCGGTGAACGCCCGGCCGAATTACACGCCGTCGAGCACTTTCGTCGCGCAGCGGCAGGCCATCGACGCGTGTTTTGTCCAGCTCGCCGCGGCCACGACGCAGTCGAGCAAGGGCGCGCTGGGGCAGCAATGCCTGAACCTGCTCGCGCTCAGTATGTCGACGATGATGCGCGAATACGGCAAGCAGATCGCCCTGACGATGCCCGACGACCACGCGTTCTGGGGCGTGACAATCAACCCCGGCGAGAGCGGCGGCATCGACACGGACTACGCCAAGCTGCAGGACCTCGTTGCCCTCTTTGCGCCGCAGCACCGCTGGGTGCGCATGGTGATGGGCGGCACAGGCAGCGACAATTTCGCGCTGTTGACGACGCTGGCCGCGTGGGCGGAAACCAACCAGATTCAAACGCTTGGCCAGTTGTTCGACAGCTCTGCGCAAGCCTCCATCCCGCTTGCCACCTTCAAGAAACGCGTGAACAAGGCGCTCACCTACCCGGGCATCGAGAAGTTCACGGCGTGGGAGGTCGGCAACGAGGTGAACGGCGGTTGGACCGGCGCGCAGATGCCGGCGAAAATCGCGTACGCGTCGGCCGCGGTCAAGGCCAAATTCCCGGAGAAAATGGTGTGCCTGACTTTCTATTGGTACGCCATGCAGGACACGCTGACCGCGAGCCTGTTCAACTGGATTGACACCAACATGACCCAAGCGATGCGCGACAGCATCGACTGCGTGACGCTCAGCATCTACATCGACCAGCAACCGCTGGGATTCCTGTGGGACATGGTCATGACCAAATTGTCGACGCTGTTCCCGGGCAAGAAGGTGATGGTCGGCGAGATGGGCTTCATCAACGACCCGACGGTCAAGACGTTCTTCAAGGAAGGTCCCCTCGCATGGACGGAGCCCCAGGGCGCGGCGGATTACATCAACAGCCGTTACCTCTCTGCCTTTGCGACGCCAAACGCGGTAGGCGGCGGCTTCTGGTGGTACTATGACAGCGAGATGGTCGGCAAGACCGCGAAATGGCAGGCGCTGCGGGATACTTATTGCAGCGTGTATCCGACGCTGTGCACGACGAACTAGCGATTCAGCCCACATGCCGCAGCGCCTTCCGACCTCGCTCGAGGTCTGCATTCATCCCCATCAGCACAGGACCCAAGCAATGCGCGTGGCCATGCGGCGTCGGCGGAACGTCCGGTCGCTCGTGGATCTGGAGCGCCGCCAGCCGCCTGCCCATCCACAGCGCCAGCTACGGCTCGATGTGCGCCGCGTGTGCCGCCGCGTCGATGGCGTTGCGCTGGGACACCGCCGTCTCACGGGGCACCGGCCAGCGGTTCCTGACTTGGTTTGGCGGGTTGTCGGGCTCCAGGACTTGACGGACCCGCCCGAGCGGCCTCGCCGGCAGGCGCGCTACTGGAAGACGTAGGCCGCGCCGCTTTGGGTCGCGCCGTTGGTGGCCTGATTGCCGCCGACGCCCGTGGCGCTGCTGGACTCGCCAACCGCGCCGACGACAACGGTGTTGCCCGAGATCGCCACGGACATGCCGAATTGGTCAGAGCCTTCCGTATTCGATGCTTTCAAGTAGATCTGCTGGGTCCAGCTCGTCCCGCTGCGGCCAAATACGTACGCCGCGCCGGCATTGCCCGCGGAGCTGTCGGTTTGGTCGCCGCCGATTCCGGTCGCCTTGCTGGCCTCGCCGTAGGCACCGACGACGAGCGTTTCGCCCGCGATCGCCACGGCATAGCCGAAGAAGGCGTTGACGTTGGACTGCGACGCCTTCACGTACGCCTGCTGGCCCCAAGCCGCGCCGCTGCGCAGGAACACGTACGCCGCGCCGCTCGAAGCAGCCGCGTTGTTCGAGCCGTTGCCGCCGACTCCGGTCGCGTTGCTGGCCTCGCCAAACGCGCCGATGACCGCCGTTTCGCCGGAGATGGCCACGGAAATGCCAAAATTGTCGCTCGCGCCGGTGTTGGACGCCTTCAGGTACGCCTGCTGGCTCCATGCCGCGCCGCTGCGCAGGAACACGTAGGCGGCCCCGGCAGCCGCTGCGCCGTTGTTGGTCTGGGTGCCGCCGACGCCCGTCGCGTTGCTCGCCTCGCCCGAAGCGCCGATGACGACCGTCTCGCCGGAAATCGCCACGGAGATGCCGAATTGGTCGTTGGCGCCGGTGTTGGAGGCTTTCACGTAGGCCTGCTGGCTCCACGCCGCGCCGCTGCGGATGAACACGTACGCCGCACCGCTGTCCGCCGCGCCGTTGTTGCTCTGGGTGCCGCCCACGCCCGTCGCGTTGCTGTCCTCGTACGGTGCGCCGACCACGACGGTGTCACCCGCGATCGCCACGGACGTGCCAAAGCCGTCGCCCGCCGCGCTGTTGGACGCCTTGAGGTACGCCTGCTGGCTCCAGACCGTGCCGCTGCGGAGGAAGACGTAGGCCGCGCCGGCGTCCACTGCCGAGTTATCCGCCTGGTTGCCATCGATTGTTGTCGCACTGCTGGCCTCCAAGTCGGCCCCGACCACGAGCGTGTCGCCGTCGATTGCGACAGACCAGCCGAATTCGTCGCCTTCGCCGCTGTTGGACGCCTTGAGGTACGCCTGCTGGCTCCACGTCGTGCCGTTGCGGACAAAGACGTAGACCGCGCCGCTGAACAGCGCCGCGTTGCTGCTTTGGTCGCCGTTGACGCCGATGGCGCTGCTGCCCTCAAACGGCGCGCCGATCACCATCGTGTCGCCGGAGATGGCGACGGCGTTGCCGAAGTTGTCGACCGCGCCGGTGTTGGACGCCTTGACGTACGCCTGCTGCGTCACAGCGCTGCGCGTCACGGAGAGCGTGAACGTCAGGTCGCTCTTGCCCGCCGCACTGGCGACAACCGTCAGCGTGTTGACGCCCAGGTTCAGCGCGATGGCCGCCGACGCCACGCCAGCGGTCAGTGGCGCGCCATTCAACTTCAACGTCACGCCGGGCGAGGCGGACACCAGCACGCTGACGTCCTGCACGCTGAGCGGGAAACTGACCGCGTAGCTCGATTTGGTGACCGCGAAACCGGATAGTGGCACGCCGTTCAAGCTGATGCCCGTCACCATGGCGGCGCAGGTCGTCCCGTCGCCGACGTAGAGCGCCCCGCACGCGCACCCGGTCGCCGCGCTGCACGTGGCATTCGGGTCGCACGGGGAAACCGGTCCAGCGCACGTGGTCCCGCTGCACACGTCGCCGCTCGTGCAGCTATTGCCATCGCTGCAAGGCGTGCCGTTACCGACCGCGAGGTTCGCGCAGCCCGAAGCCAGCGAGGACTTGGACGGATCGCAAGTGTCGTTGGTACACGAATTGGCGTCGGCGCACGCGGCGTGGTTGGGCGTCGCGACACAGCCGGAGCCGACCGCGCATGTGTCCACGGTGCACGTCGCGCCGTCGTTGCACGCGCTGTCCAGCGGCGTGTGGGTGCAGACGCCCGCGCCATTGCACGCGTCCGTCGTGCACGCGATGCCGTCGTCGCAGTTTGCCGCCGTGCCGACGCACAACCCGCTGGCGCACGCGTCATTCACGGTGCACGTGTTGTTGTCGGTGCACACCGCGCCGTTGTTGCCGGCCACCGCCTTGCAGCCGGTCGCCGGGTCGCACGCGTCGACGGTGCACGGATTGCCGTCGTTGCACACCAGAACCGTGCCCTTGCACGTCGTGCCCACGCAGACGTCGCCCGTCGTACACGCCGTGCCGTCGTCGCAGCCGGCGCCGCCCGCAGCGGTGTGGACGCAGCCGGTCGTCGGGCTGCAGCTGTCCGTCGTACAAGCGTTGCTGTCATTGCAGTTCAGCGCGCCGACGCCCTGGCAGCTTCCCGTCTGACAGGTGTCGCCGGTCGTGCACGCGGTGCCGTCGTCGCATGGCACGGCGTTCAGGGGCGTATGGCTGCAACCCGCGGCGCCGCACGCGTCGTCGCTGCACGGATTGGCGTCCACGCAGTCGCTCGGGGTCGGCGTGCCGCTGCAGATGCCGTTGCCGCAGACATCGCCGTGCGTGCACGCAATCCCGTCGTCGCAGACATTCTGATTGGCGAGGTGCACGCAGCCCGTTGCGGAATTGCAGCTGTCCGTTGTGCAGCCGTTGCCGTCATCGCAGCTGAGCGCCGTGCCCTGGCAGTGGCTCACGGTGGCGGTGGTGCACGCGTCGCCCGTCGTGCACGCGCTGCCGTCGTCGCAGGTGCCCGCGAGGTTGGCATGCTGGCAGCCAGTGGCCAGATTGCAGGTGTCCGCCGTACACGGGTTGTTGTCGTCGCAGCCCTGGTTGCCGCCTTTGCATGAGCTGCCGGCGCACGTCTCACCCAGCGTGCACGCATTGCCGTCATCGCACGCCGCAGTGACAGCGACCGGGATGTGGACGCAGCCCGAGCCGTCGTCGCAACTGTCAACGGTGCACACGTTGCCGTCGTCGCAGCCCGCGACCGCGCCAGCACACACGCCGCCCGCGCAGTGATCGCCCACGGAGCAGATCTGCCCGTCTGAACAGTTCGCGGCATTGGCGATGTAGGTGCAGCCCGCCACCGGGTCGCAGCCGTCGTCGCTGCATACGTTGCCGTCGTCGCAGGCGATCACCGCGCCCACACAGCCGCCCTGCGCGCAGTGGTCGCCGTTGGTACACGCGTCGCCGTCCGAGCACGTCAGGCTGTTCGCCGCGTGCAGGCAGCCGACCGCCGGCAAGCAACTGTCGGTCGTGCACGGGTTGCCGTCGTCGCAGCTGAGCGTCGTGCCCACGCAAGTGCCCGCGGCGCAGTGGTCGCCAATGGTGCAGGCGCTGCCGTCCTCGCAAACCGTGCCGTTCGCGGTGTGCTTGCAACCGACCGCCGGGTCGCACGTGTCGGTGGTGCACGGGTCACCGTCATCGCATGCCGCGGACGAGGCACAGCCGCCGTCAACCTCCGTGGCATCCACGTCCTCGCCGGCGTCCGCGCTCGCGTCGCTGCCGGCATCCGCGTCGCCTGCCACGTCCGCGTCTTTGCCAACATCCGCATCGACCTTCGCGTCCGTACCGCCACCCGAGTCTGTGTCCACGCTTGCGTCCGTGCCGATGTCCGCGTCTGCATCTGCGCCGACATCCGTGCCCACGCTGATGTCAGTGGCATCGACGAGGTCAGCATCGTGGCCAGCGTCCGCGTCATGACCTGCGTCGCCGTTGACGCCTGTATCGTCGATGGCGTCCGTACCGCCGCTGTCCGGGACGTCCACATCGTCCAGGGCGTCGACCGGATCGACCAGGTCAACCGCAACGTCCGCAGCATCGGCGACTGCATCGTCCAAGGCGGCGTCGCTGGAACCCGAGATGTCCTGTCCGGTGACATCATCGCCGCTGCTCCCGACGCCCTTTGTTCCGCAGCCGACGGTCAAGCTGGCGATGAACAGGAGACCGGCGCAAGAACCAAGCACGCTGCGGTACACGATGCACATGGGAACTCCAGAAGCGCGCAGATGCTGCGCGGCACGGGGCCACTCACGGTCCAGGCCACAGAATAGGTGCGCGTCACCGCCCGCCAAGTGGCTATCGGTCCGCGCGGGATTCTTTGTTTGGGGGCCGAGGTGGGTACGCAGCGGCAGGGTTGTCGACGGAACGCGTGGGCGCAGAATGGCGGCCAGGCGGGCATCGCGCCGCACGTGGACGTTCACGGGCACCGCGGTCGGCGGGTACGCGGTAGTTGGAGCTGGGGGCGTCGATTTTGGAAGTGCGACGACCGCGCGGCACTACGCGGGGATTGCGGCCGCGACGTTGGCGCGGGTCATGGAACGGAGTGATGCGGCGGAGCAGGTCGTCGGGTCAAACGTGGTGCCGATTCGCGTGGTTGGGGGGCGGAAGGGCTAAGGCTGGGTCCGAACCGGGCACATCATTTGCACAAGCCAGCGGTCTCATACTTCTTGAGCCAGCCCGAACAATAGGCGTCGGCCGTGTTGTCACTGGGGCGGACCTGCATCGCACCGACGCACTCGTTGCGCTGCGGTTGAGGGAGGCCAGCGCAGCAAATGTAAAGGTCGGCGCAAGTGCCACCTTTGGCTACGGGCACATCACCAACCACGCTGGTGTCGGTGGCATCGTCGACGGTCTCACCTGCCCCGACATCGCTTTCACCACTGGCCGAGGAAACAGTGCTGCCACAGCCGGTGAGCGCAACAGCTACGACGAGTCTCCAGGTAATCTTCATGTCAACCCCATGGACTACTCTGGGCGGTCGCAAGCTCTTGGACTTCTTGCGAGCTTGACGGATCCCGCGACCGCCGATGACCTCGAAACCCGAGAATCAGCAGCCCATCTCTGGAACCGCCGAACTTCACGCCGCTTTCCCGCGCAACCCTCGCCCGCGGGACGTCCCGCGCCTGTCCCATGGCCGTTTCTGTCCCGCGGCATGCCGCGCAAGTCATTGATTTCTTAGAGCCAACACTCGGACTTGAACCGAGGACCGGCAAGCGCCCGTCCAGAGCGCGCGGCAGCACCGCGACGGACGCCTCAGGCATACGCTCGCGTCACCCAGCGGCGTAATCAGCAGGGCTTGAGCACGCCCACAATCTCTGTCTCATCTATGAATCTGGAGCCAACACTCGGACTTGAACCGAGGACCTGCTGATTACGAATCAGCTGCTCTACCAACTGAGCTATGTTGGCAAC
>CAINLT010000296.1 GCA_903850505.1 uncultured Myxococcales bacterium
CGACGGCCTCTGCCTCAAACCCTTCCCGCTGACTCAGTCCGCCGACTCGATGGTCAGCGTAATCTTCGCGCTCACGTCGCCGTGCAGCTTCGCGGTAATCGCGAATTCGCCCAGCGCCTTGATGTTCTCCGGCACGACCAGATCGCGACGGTCCACCTGGAAGCCCTGCTCGGCCAGCAACTCCGCGATTTCGCGCGAGGTCACGGTGCCAAACAGCTTGCCATCTTCGCCGGCGTGGCGCTTCACGGTCAACGTCACACCGTTCAGCTTCTGGGCGACCGTCATGGCTTCAGCTTTCGCCTTGGCCAGACGCGACGCGACCATCGCTTTCTTGTGCGCCATCTCACCGACCGCGCGCTCGTTGGCGAGCATCGCCAGGTTGCGCGGCAGCAGGTAATTGCGACCGAAACCGTCCGCAACCGTCAGGATATCGCCAATTTTGCCCACGTTGGGCACGTTTTCACGCAAAATGACTTTCATGGCGTTTCTCCTTAATCCGCGGTCGCGCTGGAGAACGGCATCAGCGCCATGATGCGGGCGCGCTTGATCGCCTCCTGCAACTGTCGCTGGTGCGGTGCACACACGCCGGAAATGCGCCGGGGCACGATCTTGCCGCGTTCAGAAATGAACCGCTTCAACATGCTGGGCGTTTTGTAGTCGATGTAGAGCGTCTTGTCGGCGCAGAACGGGCACACCTTGCGGCGGCCGAAACGGCGCTGACGTGCGGGTTCAGCCGCGGCGCCATTCGGATCTTTCTCTTTGGTGTTGGTCGGCTTCATACGAGGTCATCCTCCATGCCGTCGTCCATGTCGTCGCGACGACCACGGCTGCTGCGGTATTCATCGGCGCGGCGAAGGTACTGTTCTTCTTCGTCCTCTTCGCGCTCCGGCGTCAAGCTCTCAACGCGCTTGGTCTCTTCCTCGATGCTAAACGACTCCAGCTTGGCCAGTTCGCTGAGGCGAACCGTCTGGTAGCGAATCACATCCGGGGCCAACCGCAGCTGACGCTCCAGTTCCTTGACGAACGCAGGCGCCGCCAAGTAACCGTAATACCAGTAGTTGCCTTTCTTGTGCTTGCCGACTTCGTAGGCCAGCTTGCGCTTGCCCCAATCGACCAATTTCAGCTCAGCACCACCCATCGTTTCCATCGACTTGGCAAGACGAACGCGGATTTTCTCCACGGTCTCTGCGTCCGCTTCCGGCTGGGTGATGAACAGTGTTTCGTACATACGAACCAGCATGTTCTTCCTATCTCCCTATGGTTCCGCAGCTTTCTACTGCGTTTGCGGGTTGATTCCCGCAGGGTTCGCCGTCGGAAATTCCGACGACGTTCTCGTGGCCGACTTCGCAGTCAACCGCGTCTATTTCGGCGCCGGACCGCCAACCGGTCCGTTCACCTTGTTCATCGCCGCACGCACGCCGAGGCGCAGGCACGCTTCCACAGCGTCACGCGCACGGTCCAGCACTTGCGGCAGCTCGGCGCGTTCAATCGGCGAGAAGGGCATCAGCACCCAATCGACAACCTCACCTTTGCCAGCTTCCGGTCGGCCAATCCCCAATCGCACCCGCGCATAGCCTGGACTCGCCAGTTGCGCGTGCAGCGACCGAAGCCCGTTGTGCCCGCCGTGCCCGCCGCCCGATTTCACCTGCACCCGGCCAAAAGCCAGATCCAGATCGTCGTGCAGCACCAGCACTTCTTCAGCCGTGATGCCAAAGAACGCGCACATCGCCTGCGTCGGATGCCCGGACAGGTTCATGAACGTCCCCGGCTTGAGCAGCAGCAGCTCCTTGTCGGCGATCCACGCTTTCGCGAACTCGCCGTTGAACTTCTGCTGCCACTGCACGGGGCCAACGAGCCGATCCAGCGCCATCCACCCGACGTTGTGCCGCGTCTCCGCGTACTTCTTGCCGGGATTGCCCAAAGCGACGATCGCGCGGATCGGCAGTTCAGGCGGCAGTGGTTTCTGCTCGGGCTTGGCCATGACGAGCTCTCAGTGGGGCGGCAATCCGGCCCCTGCGCACAGCAACGGCCGTACGGATTGCCTGCCGGTCAACTACTTCTTCTTGCCAGCCGGCGCAGCAGCAGCCGCAGCGGTCTCATCGACCTTGGCAGCGTACAGTTCCAGAATCTTGAAGGTCTTCTTGAAGACCGGCACCACGCCCTCGGGCAGCGGCAGGCCTTCGGCGAACATCACAAAGCCGTTCTCAAACGGCGTGACGTCGATCTCGATGCTCTTGGGCAGCGTCGCCGGCGTGCAGGACACCTTGACGTGGCGCGTGATGAACTCCAGGCGACCGCCGGCCTTCTGGCCCGCGGAACGACCCGAGAGGATCACCGGCAGCGTCACAATCATCTGCGTGTCCGGCTGGACGAGCAGCAGGTCGACGTGTTCAAGCTGGCGCGTGAGCGACGCGAGCTGCACTTCCTTGGCGATCGCGAGGAAGCTGCCGCCGCCCTGCACTTCCAACTGGAACAGCTGGTTGCGACCGTAGGCGCTCGTCAGGCCCTTGCGCAGCTGGCGCGGGTCAACGGCGATCGGCGTGGCAGTCGTGCCGGCGCCGTACATGATGGCCGGCAGCAAGCCAGCGCGACGAATCTTCTTGGAGATGCCGGAACCGGACAGGTGGCGCGGGCGGACGGCGAGCGGAAAAGTAGGCAGCGACATGAGAAACTCCAAGTGCGTAATCGTCCGGGCGACGCCCCTGTGGCGTCTGCGCGGCAGCAGGGGAGCCGTAGCCCTGATCCTGCTGGCAGAACCGGATTTCTCAGGAACTGCGCCGAGTTAGGCCGCGAGCCGACGGATAGCCGGGGACGCGGGGAGCGCAAGTATAGAGGATTATTGTGGCGCGTCAATCGCGGCGGGCCGCGGACGGGTCATCCGACGAGCTTGCGACCGGCCACCACGACGCCATCGACGTCCGCGTAGACCCACGCGCCGGGCGTCCATGTCACATCCGCGAACTGCACGGGGACGTCGCGATAGCCCGCGCCCTGCTTCACCGACTTGCGCGGATGCGTCGCCAGCGCGCGGATGCCCAACGCCATGGGCGCGATCGCCGCGCTGTCGCGAATGCAGCCCCAGACAATGACGCCGGACCAGCCGTTCTTGACCGCAAGCGCGGCGATCTGGTCGCCCACGAGCGCGCAACGCAGGGAGCCGCCGCCATCGACGACGAGTACGCGGCCAACGCCCGGCTCCGACAGCGCGGTCTTGACCAGCACGTTGTCTTCAAAGACTTTGACCGTCGCGATCGGCCCGCAGAACGCCGCGTTGCCGCCAAACGCGCGGAAGATCGGCGCAGCTACGTGCACTTCGGCGTCAAAGTCGTCACACAGATCGGCGGTTGCCCAAGTCGTCATTTTTTCCTGACCACGCAGTAAAAGACCGACGCGCTGTGCAGCGACTGCGGCAGCAGCAGGAACGGCAGGTCGAGCAGCTTCACGGGAAAGAACAGGAACAGCGACACGTTGACCAGCGGCCAGAAGAGCCGCTCGTTGCCCAGGCAGAACAGCGTCGCGAAGGTGTAGCAGAGCCAGACGTTCAGGGTGGAAAACGGCCCGGAGCGCGTGCCGATCACCACCATCTCAAAATCCTTGAACAGGAGGCGCAGACCCGGCGCGGTCCAGCGGTGAAAGTCCGACGGCGAGGCGTGAAACGGGTAGAGGAACGGCGTGCTGACGTAACCGATGCCACCCGACTCGAGGATGCGGTGCATTTCGCGCACGGCGGCGGGCACGTCCGGCACATGCTCCAGCACGTTGTCGCAGACGAAACGCGCCACGCTGGCGTCGGGGATCGGCAGGTTGGCAATGTCGGCAACGATGTCGACCATGGGCGCCGGCGCGATGTCGATGTTCTCCACGCCGGGTCCAAGCCGCCGCACGCCCGCGCCGAGATTCAGGCAGCGACCGGGCCGCGGAAATTTCTTGAGGAACCAGCCGGGGCCAAACACCAGCAGCGCCGGACCAAAAACCACGGTCATGGTGCGATAGAACAGCGGCAGGCTCTTCAAGCGCTCGCGCAGGCTGTCCTGGCCGGGATCGGTGGGGTTGCTCATGCGTCTCCAAATCGGGCTCGTGGGCCGCGTGCGAGGCTAGTGACGGCGCTCCTGCCGGTCAAGCCTGCGTCCGCGCGCATTCTTGCGAGTCCCCGCCTGCACCAGTATCCTCCCCGCGCGCTGAATTTGCCCCACTTGCGCGATCGCGACCTGATGCCCCACGACGCTCCGCCACCGCTCCCGCCCCTGCCCAAATGGCTGCCCTGGCTGTTCGCCATCGGCATCGCCGCCAATTTGCTGCCGATCTGGACGGTGAAGTGGCTGCCCATGGGCGATCTGTTCGGTCACGTGCAGTTGATGGACATCGTGCTGCGCTACGCCGATCCGGCGACGAGCTACCGCGACATCTACCTCCTGCCGCGCTCGCTCGATCCCAACACGCTGTCGCTGTGGTTCGCCCATGCCGTGCCGGGAATGGGTGCGCTGACGGCCGCGCGGATACTGCTGAGCGCGTACGTGATTGGCCTGCCGATTTCCCTGATCCTGCTCGCGCGGGTCTGGCGCCGTTCGCCGTGGCTCGCGCTCCTGAGCCTGCCGTTGACGTGGAACGCCTTGGTCAACATCGGCTTTCTCAACTACATCATCGCCCTGCCCGTGCTGTTTGGCGTGCTGGCGCTGGCGCGGCGCTATGCGGAGTCCGGCCGTTGGCAACGCGGTGTGGCGCTGGCGCTCCTGCTGGTGCTGCTGTTCTTCTGCCACGTCATCGCGTTCCTGATCGGCATGGGCATGACGGTGTTCGTGCTCGTGTGGCACGGCGAGGGGCGGGAGCGCCTGACGCGGCTGTGGGTCGTGCTCGCGGCGGCGCCGATCGGCGGCCAGTGGATTTGGCGCAAATTCGTGGCGTTGGAAGCGACGGTGGAAGGCCGGACGTTTGGCACGCGCTCGGGCAACCTCGGGCTGTGGTTCCTGAAACCGCGCGAGCTCGTCGGCCAGTTGTACGAATGGTCGCTGCAGTACTTCCGCGATGGCGTCGATCGCAAGATGGCGTGGACCGCGCTGGTGATCTGGCTCGCGCTGATGCTGGTTGGCCTCGTCGCCCGGCTGCGCGGCACGGCGGAGGTCCAGCTGCGCTGGCGCGATCGCAGCCTGGAGCTGATGACGGTGCTCTGCGCGATCGCGTATTTCTTCCTGCCGTCGCACATGAATGAGATGTCGATCATCACCGAACGCGTCGTCATGCAGGTGATCCTGATGCTGACGCTCTGGCCGCAGCTCGAGTTCACGGCGTGGCGGCGCTGGTTGATCGTGCCGATGCTGGCGCTGGCGATCGTCTACGCTTGGACGGTGCGGCTGGAATTCCGGCGTTTTGAGCAGTTGGAGATCGCCAGCCTGCCGGACGGTCTGCGCGATCTGCCGACGAAATCGCGGTTCTGCTACGTGCTTGTGGAGCGCGACAACGAGACGACGTTCATGGGCGCGGTGTGGCACGTGCCGCGGGCGATCTTCGCGCTGCAGCATGGCGGTCTGGTTGACGACAGCTTCGCCGTGCGTCCGTATACGCCGGTGCAGTACAAGCCGGGCGCGATGCCGACGCCGCTGATCGGCAACTTTTGGACCAATCCGCACCTTTTTGATTACGACAACGTGCTGGTGCGCGCCGCGACGGCGCCGGTCTATGCCGACATGTCCCCGTATTTGAAGCGGATCTGGCATCAGGGCCACTTCTGGCTCTACCGCGTCGTCCCGGGCGATCGCGCGCACATGCACGTCAGCAGCGTGGGCGGCGGCGGCGGCACGGGCGAATTCAGCGACTGCGCGCGCGGTTTCGCCATGAACGGCCTCATCGTCCAGCAGAAAGAGGGCGTCGTGCGCACGTTCACGCCGCTTTGTGGCGACATGAAGGGGCGATCAGCGCCACCACCGCCGCCGACAGCGCCGTTGGGACGACCGCACGCGCCGCAGTTCGCAGCCACGGACGCCGCGCAGGACGAAGCCAAGAAGACCGGTCGGCGCCTGGGACTGCACGCGTCCGATGCGGAGGACGTGCGCCTGACGTGCCCGGCTGACACGTTCGTCGTCGGCATGACGGGCCGCGCTGCGCTCTTTGTTGATGCGATCGGCCTGCTGTGTGCGCCGATTCCGTGGCCGGGCGACGCCAAGCGCCTTGCCACCACGCGCGTTGTCGGCGGCCCGGGCGGCGAGCCGTATTCATTCCAATGTCCACTGGGCGAAGTCGCGGTCGGCGCCCAAGGCGCGTTTGGCGAAGTCGCGGATCAGGCGGGCGTCGCGTGCGTGGATTGGTCCACTTGGTAATTCCCAATCCTTGACACCGTCAATGCACCCTCCTAGCCTTTTGCCCCTGTTGCCGCACTCTCTGGCACAAAATTTGCGAGGCACGCGTTCATGAAGAAAGAAACTGGCATTCTCGTCGTCCTTTTTGCCACGCTTTTGGCGTTCGGCGCCGGTCGTATGTCGGCCAAGGTCTCCTCTCCTCAGCAGGGCGCAGCCGTCGCCGTTGCTGAAGGCGGCGCTGCCACGGGCGGCGATGGCGTGCTGCCGGCGTCCCTGCCGGTCCACGGCGCCAAGGACGCGCTCGTCACGATCTTTGAAGTGTCCGACTTCCAGTGCCCGTTCTGCGGTCGCGTCGGTCCGACGCTGAAGAAGCTGCAGGAGGAATACCCCAATGACGTGCGCATCGTCTGGGCCAACCAGCCGCTGCCCTTCCACGATCGCGCCAAGCCCGCCGCCACGGCTGCCGCTGCCGCGCACCGTCAGGGCAAGTTCTGGGAAATGCATGACAAGCTGTTTGCCAACCAGCGTGATCTGACGGACGACAACTTCCAGAAGTGGGCCAAGGAACTCGGTCTCGACATGGCCAAGTTCAACGCCGACCTCAAGGACGAGGCGATCGCCAAGCAGATTGACCGCGACGTCGCGATCGCCAACGCGCTCGGCGCCCGCGGCACGCCGGCGTTCTTCATCAACGGCAAGCTGCTCTCGGGCGCACAGCCGTATGAGAACTTCAAGAAGGAAGTCGACGACGCGCTGGCCGCCGCCAAACCGATCGCCGCGCAGAAGAAGGGCGTGGACTTCCTGATGGCAGCCTTCACGGCGCGCGATGCCGCGACGGGCGCAAACGTGGTCAAGTACTACGTCAAGGGCGAGACGCCCGCGGGCGAAGCGCCGGCACCCGCGCATGAAGCGGAAGCCCATGACGACGGCCCGGCCAAGGCGCCGCCGGACAGCTACGACATCTGGAAAGTGCCGGTCGACGCCAAGCGCGACGCGATCAAGGGCGACAGCCAGAAGGCGCTCGTCACGATCGTCGAATTCAGCGACTTCCAGTGCCCCTTCTGCTCGCGCGCGGCCAACACGGTGACGGAACTCGAGAAGGCGTACGGCGACAAGGTTCGCATCGTCTTCAAGCACACGCCGCTGCCGTTCCACCAGAACGCCAAGCCGGCCTCGACTGCCGCGATCGCCGCGGGCATGCAGGGCAAGTTCTGGGAATTCTATGACAAGTGCTTTGCCAACCAGCAGGCGCTGACGGAAGAGAGCTTTCAGGCTTGGGCCAAAGAGCTGAACCTGAACGTCGACAAGTTCAACAAGGATCGCAAGGACGAGTCGATCGCCAAGCAGATCGAGGACGACATCGCAGCCGGCCAGTTGGTCGGCATTCGCGGCACGCCTGGCTTCATGATCAACGGCCGCAAGGTCGTGGGCGCGCAGCCGGCCAACGTGTTCAAGGCCGTCATCGACGAAGAGCTCGCCAAGGCGGAGAAGGCCGGCAAGAAAGGCCCCGCGTACTACGATTCCATCATCGAGAACGGCAAGGTGTTCAGCGAGCTCGGCGACAAGAAGGAAATCGACATCGAAGGCCTGCCGTTCAAGGGCCCGAAGGACGCGGCGGTGACCATCGTCGAGTTCAGCGACTTCCAGTGCCCGTTCTGCTCCAAGATCAACCAGCCGATGGACGCCGCGCTGGAAAAAGACAGCAAGATCAAGGTCGTGTTCGCGCACTACCCGCTGTCCTTCCACCAGAACGCCAAGCCGGCGTCGATCATGGCGCAGGAAGCGTGGGAACAGGGCCCGGAGAAGTTCTGGAAGCTGCACAGCCTGATGTTTGGCAACCAGAAGGACCTGTCAGAAGAGAACATCACCAAGTGGGCCAAGGAAGCCGGCGTGGACGTCAGCAAGCTGACCGACGCGCAGAAGAAGAAGCATGAGGCGTTCCTGACCAAGCTGCAGGAGATGGGCAAC